>JAMOVK010000086.1 GCA_027067775.1 Deltaproteobacteria bacterium | reverse complement strand
TCTGGACTCTCCAAAGGGGGTTTACAGGGCCAACACCCTTGCCAGGTTGAACGTGGCCGATAAGATTTCCACCCCTAAGGCCCAGGAGGCCCTGGAGGAGTTTAGGCAGAAGTTTGGGCGTCCGGCCCAGAGCACCTTGCTTTATCATTGGGCAAGGCTTATCGAGTTGGTATACGTGTGTGAAAGGAGTGTTGAATTACTGAATCACCCAGAGATCACAGACCCTGATGTTCGTGCTCCTGCTGAACCCAAGGCAGGTCGAGGAGTGGGTTGTGTTGAGGCTCCTAGAGGCACTCTTATCCACGACTATGTAACCGATGCCAACGGCTGTATAGTCAAGGCGAACATGATAGTTGGTACCACCCATAACATTGCACCAATGAACCTAAGTGTAGGCCGGGCAGCCAGGTCGCTCATAAAAAAGGGCAAATACGATCAGGGGCTGCTCAACAAGATAGAGATGGCTGTCCGTGCCTATGATCCGTGAATTTCCTGTGCCACACACCGCCTGGATGGTGGTATTCCTCTGAGTCTTTCTATATTGGATTTTCAGGGAAAGCTCATCGAAAAATTAGAGGTATAGAGCCAGGAGGCATGTAATGAATGCAAAAGAGAGGAAAGAACGCAGAAAGGTCAAGGCGGAGTGTCCGAGCTGCGCCTGCGGTTATATCGGTCACATGACCGTGGATGAATTAAGGGAGCGGGCAGTTGGCGAGGAGTTCGACGCCAGGTGTCCAGTCTGTCGTCAGATTCATCTTACAAGAGAGGAGATAGAGGAGCTGGAAAAGCACAGAGTCACTGAGACAGAACATTTTCAGCAGATTAAGAAGCAGGCTGAGGCCTAAGGTGTTACTAAGACGGATTGTTGGTAAGGTTTTTGGAAAGAATCTTCGATAACAGGGAAAGGGGCTGCAAGGACCAACCTTGACAGAGGGTAATCAAGATACCTAAATTATAAGAGTGGAAAAATTAATATGGTAATTGGCCTGTTTTTTTAATTTGTGGAGGCCATATTATGAACCCGGAACAAGCAAAAAAGATCCTTACCACTGTCCTTCCTCAAGAGCCTGAAAAATCTTGTATTATAACCCTTTGGAACGGAGACGAGTTAAGGTTTGGAAGTGGAAGGCCTGATTTTGCAATCTCCATTAAAACTCAAAAGGTCTTTGAGGAGTTGCTGGTTGAACCGTCCATCGCCTTGGGAGAAGGCTACATAAACGGGGATATCGAGATCAAGGGCAATCTGGGCCAGGCCATGGAGTGGTTTTATAAAAATGCGGCAGAGGATAGGCTTACACCCTTTCAAAAGGCCAGGGTGTGCTGGTTGCACCTGAAAAAGCGTGCTACCATAAAACAGACCAAAAAGGACGTACAGTCGCATTACGATAAGGGCAACGAATTCTATCAGTTGTGGTTGGATAAGGGGATGAACTATTCATGCGCCTTTTTTACTAGAGAGGACGAGGAACTTGAACAGGCACAGTTAAACAAGATTCACAGGAGTCTTAAAAAGCTCCTTTTAAGACCCGGCCAGAGACTTCTTGATATCGGATGCGGATGGGGAAGTTTGTTGATAGAGGCGGCTAAGAAATACGGTGTAAAGGGTGTGGGATTGACCCTCTCTCGAGGACAGTTTGAACTTGGAAGCAGACGCATAAAGGAGGCAGGACTTAGTGATCAGGTTGAGATCAGGCTTCAAGACTACAGAGAAATGGATGATAGGGAGTACAAGACATACGACAGGATTGTTTCCATAGGGATGTTCGAGCACGTTGGCAAGGAGAACATTCCCGTTTTTTTTGAACGTTGCTCAAGGTTGCTTAAGGACAAGGGAATTCTTTTATTACACACGATTGGCAGGACGAAGCCCAAAGAGATGGATGTCTGGATTACCAAGTATATCTTTCCAGGTACATATCTTCCCGCCCTTGGTGAATTGGTTGAGACTGCCGAAGATACAGGTTTTGATTTTGTTGATCTGGAAAATCTGCGTCGTCACTACGATCTGACCCTTGGAAACTGGGCAAGACGTTTTGAAAGACATGCCCAGACCATTAGGCAACTCTATGGCAAAAGGTTTGTAAGAATGTGGCGTTTCTATCTCTATGGATGCCAGATGGCCTTTAGGTACAATCCGCTTTTTGTTTTTCAGCTTCTTTTCACACTTGGAAGAAGAAATGACATGCCACTTGTAAGAGAAGAACTGTATCTATAACTTTTATCTGAGAAGGCCGTTAGGACTCTTTTACAAGATTTAGGGATCTTTCAAAAAGTTCTAGTTCCCTTCTCCTGGGCCTTTCTGTAAGGCTGCTCACCACCAAGATTGCCAACGTAGATACAACGACTCCAGGAATCATCTCATATAGATCAAATATGCCTCCTGCAAGGTTTTTCCAGATTACAACACACACACCTCCTGCAATCAGGCCGGAAATGGCACCTTGAAGATTCATTCTCGCCCAGAACAAGGATAGGACAACCGTTGGACCAAAACCCGCACCAAAACCTGCCCATGCATAAGAGACCATCTCAAGGACCTTGCTATTCGGATCCTTTGCAAAGTAAACGGCTACAAGACACACCAGGAGTACAGTTCCCCTTCCTATCCACACCAGCTCTTTTTGTCCGGCCTGGGGTCTTATACGGGCCCTGTAGAAGTCTTCTGCAAGGGCTGAGGCAGACACCAGAAGTTGTGAGTCGGCTGTGCTCATAATGGCTGCAAGTATACCGGCCAGACATATCCCAGCCAATGCCGGATGCATAAGGTTTTGTACCAGGAATATAAAGACCTTTTCAGCATCCTTCAGGGTTTCATCAAAGTAAAGCATGCCGGCAATGCCAACAAGAATGGCTCCCATCATTGCCAGTGCTGCCCAAGCGGTTCCTATAGTCCTTGCCCTTGGGATGTTATCAGGCGAGTCTATGGCCATAAATCTTGCAAGGATGTGAGGTTGGCCAAAGTATCCAAGTCCCCATCCACATAAAGAGGCTATGGCTATAAACTTTGCAAGTCCTTGTCCTTCAGGCAAAAGGTCCTGGGTAATGTCTGTTATCAAGGAATCTACATTCAACTGTCCCAACTCTTTGAAGGCCAAAAACGGCACAACAAGCAGGGCAATAAGCATAAGGGAGGCCTGGAATGCATCTGTCCAGGAAACGGCAAGAAAGCCTCCCATAAAGGTGTAAACAAGGACAGAGGCAGCTCCAAGGAGCATGGCGGTTTCATAGGAAACAGAGAAGAGTGAGTTGAATAGTTTTCCCCCTGCCACCAGGCCAGAGCTTGTATAGATGGTGAAGAAGAAAAGAATCATCAGGGCAGAGATGGATCTTAGAATTCCTGAACGGTCTGAGAAGCGGTTTTCAAGATATTCTGGAATGGTCAAGGAGTTGTTAAAGGTCTGGCTAAAGACCCTTAGCCTTTTGGCCACAACAGTCCAGTTGAGATATGTTCCTGTAAGGAGACCTCCTGCAAGCCAGAGCCCTTGGAGGCCGCTGGTATAGACAAGACCAGGAAGCCCTAGCAGGAGCCAGCCGCTCATGTCCGAGGCCCCGGCACTAAGGGCAGAGACAAGGCTTCCAAGCCTTCTTCCTCCAAGAATGTAATCTGAAATGTTGCTGGTTCTAGACCAGGCAACTATCCCTATGACAAAGACACCAATGAAATACAGTCCAAATGTGATTAATATGTCTTTATCCAAGACTCCTCAATGCGCAAGGCCTCCTACTGACTTTGGTTGCAGACAAAAACTTCTCCCACACTACTTGCAAACCAAGGCCCTTTTGCACCCTCCTGCTCAAGAGCAATTTCATCAAGCCGCTGTCTATTTGAGCAGTCCATTATGCAGTAGTCAAGGCCTGCGCTTGCAAATATCCCTGCAGCACTTGTCTCATAGTGGCTTCTTACAGGTGCAGCCATTCCAACTGTTAGATTGCTCAATCCGGCTGCAGTCTTAATCTTTTGTTCTCTTAGCATTCCAATAAGGGCAACCGATTCTGCAAAAAAGGTAACGTCTGGTCTATTAACCATGTATCCAGAAGGATCCACGGAAAGTCTTGGTCTAAGAACCGGATCAAGGATTACCTTACTTAGCGGGATGTCTGCCTTCTCTGCCTTTTCTAGCACTTCCTCTGCAAGTAACAGCACCTCATCTAGGCTTGACGGACAGAGGCCTTTCTTGATCAGAAGCACTACTATAGAGGTGTTTAGGCAGTAAGCAGCGTTCAACATGCTTTCGAGTCTTGAAGGATCAGCAGTGACACAGTTTATGAACAGATTTCCAATGGAGTCTGCCTCTACCGCTTCTTTTAACGATGCAGGTATAGGGCTGAGAAAGAGAGGACAGTCACTGACTTTTCTGATCTGCCTGACCAGCCATGGCATGGCACTGTCAGAAGTCCTCCAGCCTCCAAGGTTTATTTCAAGGCCAGAGGCTCCATTGTTTAGCATCTGTCTGGCCAGATCTATAATGAATTTGCCATCTCTTTTTGTTACTGCCTCATAGACCCTTGGATTGAAGATGTTGATGTTTTGGCTGATGATTTTCATAATTCCTCCTTGTTCTTGCCACAGGAGAATGAGGGAAAGGGGAGAAAGACGAGACAGGGACGGTCTGACTCAATTCACATCCAGGCCTTAAGCCGCGAAGCCGGATGTTCTCCCCTCAGGCCGGTCTCCCGGCTTGCAGATCATCCTACTTGCTGGGCCTTCCCATTACGATTGCGTAACAGTGGCATCTTCCAGCTTTCGTCCCTGCTCACGGTTGCGGGCCAGCGCCGGACTCTCACCGGACTTCCCGATCACCTGAGGCACAATATATTGTTGTGTGAATATGCTTACATGCAGATTGTTGTATTGTCAAGGGTAAGAGGCTGGTATCTCAAATATCTTTGTCTTGAGATGGGGCTTTACTATTCTTATAATTTTAACAAACGATCGAAATTTTCTTGGGAGGAAAGTCATGGGAGCCAATGAGGTTATCGAGGGTTTGGATACCTTTATAGAAAGGTGGAAAGAGACTGCAACTAAGACCAAAAAGGCATTCTTGCGTCTTAAGGATCATCTTGCGAGGCTTCCGGATGTAGTTTTGTCATTCAAGGCCCGCCCCGGGGTGTCCTATTCTCTCAGGGCAGCTCACAAAAATCAAAAGAAAAGACCTCTATTTGTAATGGTAGATGTTATTGATGACGATCCATCAAACCGCTGGCTCTCTGTATGTTTCTATGGAGAGATGATCACAGACCCTCAGGAAAGGGCTGACGTGGTTCCGGGTGGTCTAATGGGTGAGGATGCATCCTGTTTTGATGTGGATCAGTGGGATGAAGAGCTTCTGTCCTACATAGAGCAGAGAATCGATGAGGCACATAAAAGTGCCTCTCGTGAAGGGATATAAAGGCTACCTAAATTTCTAAAGTCTTAAGAAAATGACTGTTCCTTGTTTTGCAAACCATTTTTTATTCAACATCAACAAAAGATTTTTACATTTTTAATTTTTTAAAGGAGTCATGATGAAAACAGTAGTATCTATTTTTGTAACCATTCTGTTAATAGTTCCAACATGTCTGTTGGCAGAAAGCAACCTTAACCTTGGTGACATTCAAAGGGCCCTTCAAAAGGCCCAGGAAGTCTTGCAACAGGTTCAACATCCAGGGCAACAGGGAACTCGGAACCAGAGAGTCTCAGGAGTAATTACAGTCACCGATGTGTCACGGCCCTGGTATTTCAAAATGGATTGGTTTGATGCTGCTGCCTCTTCCAGGATTTACCTGCAGGTGAATAATCAGCAGCCAAGGTTTTTGGTAGAATATCTTGGACCTCATCCTCCCGTGAACGCCCCTATAAGGATTGACGGCCTGCATCAGGGTGACAAAATCAAATTTCTAGTAAAGACCTGCTGGCATGGACGTGAGTACGGACCTGTAGATTCCACAAATACCAAGTTTTTTAGGGCCACCCAAAAGGGAACAAATCTTTACTACTTCCAGTTTGAAGACGCTGTCGGTTACGACATGGCCTACAATGACGGGGCCTTTTACTTCTATCAGGAAGGATATGGCCCAGCTCCAAACCGTTACATCTGGATAAAGCAGTTCAGGGCAGAAAAGGTTCCTGCCGGGGTCGTATTGAGTGGCACTGTATATGTTGCTGCTCCAGGTTTTATTGATTCCAAGATAGATATCAGGGACAATGCCTGGAAAATATACAAGACCATAAATCTTAATTTTAATGCCCAAGGTCCAAACGATTACGACTTCAGATTCAAACTGACTGATCCGCTGCCTGCCCCAATGTATACCGCCATTTGGCAGGTTGGTTTCGGGGGAGAGAAAGACTTCAGGCTAAGGGGGTTAAAGGGCTGTCTTGACAGTGGTCTTGCTGGTTCGCCTTCTTCAGCTGTCTCTGGTCAAGGCTTGCTCGCATACTACAACTTTGATAACTGTTCAGCACAGGACATGAGCGGTAACCATCTGAACGGAATCCTTTATGGCTCTCCAAAATGCATAGGAGGGCTTGAGGTTAATTCTCTGTACTTCAACCAGGTAGACAGGGATAACGGCTGTGGAAGGCCTGGAGGTGATTTTGTTGCCATTCCCTCACTTGGTGGAGTGTTTCAACAGGGCATAACCATTTGTGCATGGGCCAAGTTCGTATCTCCGCGTTCTTATGAAAGGATATTGGATCTTGGAAATGGCCCTGGAGAGCAGGGAGGTTACAATGTTGTGTTTGGCCGTGTTGGAACAAGTAATACCATTGCAATAGAAAGCTGGATCAATACAGACGGCTATATCAATAGGACTGTAGGCAGACTTGCCTACCCTGGGATCGTAAACGGTCAATGGCAACATTATTGCGCCACAATAGATAATGCCACGCGTAGGATGAGGCTTTATATCAATGGTCAGTTAAAGGCAGAGAAGATTGGCAATCCTGTTGTAAATGTACCTCGTTCCAGAAACTTTATTGCCCATTCCAACTGGTGCTACAATGATCCTGATTTCAAGGGAGCAATAGACGAGTTTCGCATATACAACAGGCCTCTGTCACAGAAGGAGATAAAAGATCTCTATAGCAAACAGGGTGGCAGCAGGCCGGTGGCTGCTCCAGGAAACGTTTTTGGCTCCACCCAAAAGAATCCTTTTATATTTCAGGGTAGCATTTACTTTCTTCCTGTAGGCACCAGCAGACTTCCAGATTTCTCAAAGATGAGGCCTGTGGGCAAGATTTACAGTGCGGTACTTAATATTTCTCCTAGAAGCTTTCTGCAGGGTTTTCCAGGGGTAACCAGCAGGTTTGAATGGTTCGCCATAGATTATAAGGGCAAGATCTATATCCAGAAGCCAGCCACCTATACCTTTTCTTTATTAAGTGACGATGGTTCAAAACTTATAATCGATGGAAAGACTGTTATAGACAACGACGGGATTCATCCACCAGTTGAAAAGACAGGATCGATTTATCTGACAAGGGGTCTGCATACCATTGAGGTACAGTATTTTCAGGGACCCCGTCAGCACGTTGCACTTGTTTTATCCCTGGTGGAAAATAACAAAAAGATACCTTTTGATATTAGAAGATTTGCTCCTGTTACCATGGAGGAGGGCAGGGATCAGGCCAGGTTGACCCTTGGTTCTGGTATCCTTTTTGACTTTAATAGCTACAGTCTAAGGCCAGAGGCTATTAAGGTTTTAGACAGTGTTTACAGATTTTTGAAGGATTACAACTATAAAAAGGTGGTTGTAGAGGGTCATACAGATGATGTAGGGTCTGATAGATATAACTTGAGACTTTCCAGAAACAGGGCCCAGGCTGTGGCTAACTACCTCATTGCCAAAGGGATTCCCAGAGCCAGGATCAAGGTTGTCGGATATGGTAAGAGTAGACCAAGATTCCCCAATGATACAGAAGAACACAGGGCCAAGAACAGAAGGGTAGAGATCAAGGTATTGAAATAAAAATTTAAGAATCAAGCTGTTTGAAAGAATGTTGCATAATCTTGTTTAAGCTCCCAGAGCTGAAAACGAAGGAGACGAGAGATGAAAGGGTTAAATCTTGTATTTCTTGGTCCACCAGGTGCTGGAAAGGGAACCCAGGCCCAGAGGATTTCTGAAAGATTTGGGCTTGTCTGGATATGTGCCGGAGACATGTTGCGCCAGGCTGTAGCTAAAGGAAATCAGATAGGAAAAAAGGTGGAGGCTTACTTAAAGAAGGGAGAATTGGTGCCTGACGAAATTGTGCTACATCTGATCTCAGAAAGGCTTAACGAGATAAAAAACGAGGGGTTTATCTTGGATGGTTTTCCAAGAACGGTAAAACAGGCCATG
>JAMOVK010000085.1 GCA_027067775.1 Deltaproteobacteria bacterium | reverse complement strand
GTTTGTTCCATGGCATGAAATCTATCTTGACCAGAGGAAGTTCCTGGCTTCTAAGCCGGGATGTTCCCTTGTCTCCGTCAAGATAGGTATATTCATAACCCGCTTCCACGGCGGGCGCATCCGTATTTGAATAGATGGCTGAATCTTGACCTAGCACGCGTGCAGCTCTGGCAGCAAGGTCTTTTGAATAGTAGAAATCCGCTGCCAATTTCCTGTTTTGGGGTATGTGTGAACGGGAGAGATTTTCTGCTAGATTCCAAGTCCCTTCTTCATTGCCCATGTGCTGATAACTTGCAAAAAGGCCATGATAGACAGAGGATGAGGCGCGCCCGTTTTCTGCAAGCCTTTCAAAGAGCTGGGATGAAAGTTGATAATCTTGCCCCTTGAAGGCTGCCCAGGCGGCAAGTTCTGTAATTTTACCAGTTTTATCAGGACAAGAGGCAGAGTCAAACAGTCTGAAAGTGCCAAGGGCCTTCTGATGGAGACCGGAAAGATATTGGTCTGATATTAGGCGTCTCAAATGATTGCAGTACAGGTTTTTAATGCGTTTATCGTTTGGAAACAGTTTGTAAAGAGAGGCTAGGCAGGTTTCATCATGAAGTTTTTGGCAGCTAAGTGCAAGTCCATAGGCTGCCTCTTGGTTTGATGAATCTGTTTTTAAAAGGTCCTTAAAGATCTTTCTGGCTTTTTCTGTATTTGCGGTGTTGTAAAACGCCCACCCAGCAACCAAAAGCACATCCTTCCTGTTTTTTAGGGACGGAGAAAGTCTGTTAAACGCACGTGTTAAATCTTGCCACTCGTTTTTCTTTGCAAGTTCAAAGAATTGATCAAGAGCTTTGGTTGATCCGGCCTTTTTAGGTCTTTGGGCCATTTGGTAAAGATTTTTCTTTTTAGTTCCCCCTTTTTTAGTTCCCTTTTTCTTTGTCCCATGAGATTTGTATTTTTTTTGATCTTCCTTAGAAAGATAGGCCAGATATCTTTTGGCCTTTTCTCTTTGCCCATTTCTCAGATAGAGATAAAAAAGGGCCTGCCCACACTCGACTTTTCTGTAACCTTTGTCAAAAAGGGTCTCGAATCCTTCTATTGCACTAGGGTCGTTCCCGGTCTTGAAGTAGGTCCAGGATAGGCCGTATAGGGCGTCCGGTCTTCCTGGCGAGAGTTCCAGGGCCTTTTTAAAGAAAAACTCAGCATCCTGGAATTCATTGTCGTTGAAAGCCTCCCATCCGTAAGCTACCAATGCTGATATCTGTTTTGCCTCTTTATCATCATAAAGGATCTTGTTGCCTGTTTTGTCGTTGACATGGTATTTATCAGCCGCTGCAGCAGGCTGAGATAAAGGATATATGCAAAGGATCAAAAGGATCAGAAGAGCCGCAAGATGTTTCATTTTTCAAACCTCGCTTTTGAGAGTAGATAGAGAGAGGCTGAAAAGTAATCCTTGGCATCGTAGGCTATCTTTTTGTCAGCCATTTTGTAAAGGTCTGCTGCTTCTTGCTGTTTTCCAACGGCCCCGGCAAAGGCGGCAAGGGCGGCATAGGCTCCGGCAGGACACTCCTTTAGGGAGATACATTCTTTTTGGAGATCCACGTATTCTGGAAGATAGCCGTTTTTATTAAAAAACATCCAGAGTTTTTCAAAACCTTGTATAAAAGGATGTTCCTTTGACCATGATGAATAGAGAAATACCCGCCACGCATCATAGCCAAAGCGGGGCCCTTTTTTGTAAGGCAGGACCCTGTTCTCGTTTGGATTCCAGATTATCCAGTCCGGGGGAAGAGACCAGGGCCCGAAGACTGCCTTTTTCAGCATAGTAGTTGAAAAGGTCTTTACTTGATTCCAGAAATTGGGTCGATCTAGCTGAGCAAAATCTTGAAACGCTGGCAGTATTATATATGACGGATTCAAGATTATAGCTTTTCCATCCTGGAAGCCGTAATAACCCGGTAAAATGCAGGCCCATCCATTTTGGACAAAAGAAAGCCGGGACCTTATGGACTTGACTATTTCTTCTGCCGCCTTTTTATAGGCGGGTTCTTGCCATCTTTTCCACCCAAGATAAAGGGCCCAGGCCACGAGTATATCACCATCTGAGGCGTTGTTATAGTCAATGACTTGCCAAGAGCCGTTTGGCCTTAGGCCCCA
>JAMOVK010000084.1 GCA_027067775.1 Deltaproteobacteria bacterium | reverse complement strand
AAAAAACGCAGATTGAATCCGCGCATATGCATAAAACAAAAAAGGCAGGGCCTTTCAAATACCCTGCCTTTTTACTTATCAAAGGTTGAACCCTATATCAAAATAGGCTTTTAACCCTTTCTAAATATTACATGGTTGTTCTCATCCAGATCCACGATGATCTTGTCGCCCTCCTTGAAGACCCCTTCAAGGATCTCAAGGGCAAGAGGATCTTCAATATAGCGCTGTATTGCACGCTTTAACGGACGAGCGCCATAGTTTGGATCATAGCCAACATCTGCCAACCACTGCTTGGCTTTTTCTGTTATCTCAAGATCGTACCCGTTTTCCTTCAGCCTTTCGGCCAGGTAACCAACCTGGATCTCCACTATCTTGGCCAGATGCTCCTTGCTCAAAGCATGGAAGATAATGATGTCATCTACCCTGTTCAGAAACTCTGGCCTGAACTGGGCCCTGAGAGCCTCCATTACACGGCTTTCCATCTCAGCAGCGTTGGTAGACTCAATTATCAGGGAACTTCCCACGTTTGAGGTCATTATTATAATGGTATTTCTAAAATCTACCGTGCGGCCCTTTCCGTCTGTAAGCCTACCGTCGTCCAGGATCTGGAGCAGAATGTTGAAAACATCCGGATGGGCCTTTTCTATCTCATCAAAAAGGATCACAGAATATGGCTTTCTGCGAACTGCCTCTGTGAGATAGCCTCCTTCCTCATAACCCACATATCCTGGAGGCGCCCCAATCAACCTTGCCACAGAGTGCTTTTCCATGAATTCGCTCATATCTATGCGAATCATGGCCTGCTCCGTGTCAAACAGAAACTCTGCAAGGGCCTTGGCAAGCTCTGTCTTACCCACACCAGTTGGACCTAGAAAGATGAAAGAACCAATGGGTCTGTTTGGCGCCTGAAGTCCGGCACGTGCACGCCTGACGGCATTGGCCACTGCAATAATGGCCTTCTCTTGGCCAACAACCCTCTTTCCAAGCTCCTCTTCCAAATGGATTAGCTTTTCACGCTCTCCCTGCATGAGCTTGCTTACAGGGATGCCAGTCCATTTGGAAATGATGGCAGCGATATCCTCAGCGTCCACCTCTTCCTTGAGCATGGACTTGCCTTCCTTCTGGAACTCCTCCAGTTTCTTCTGCTCCTCTTCCAACTCCTTTTGAAGCTTTGGAATCTCACCGTAAAGGATCTCTGCCACCTTGTTCAGGTCGCCCAGTCTCTGTTTCTGCTCTGCCTCTACCCTGAGCTTGTCTATCTGTTCCTTGATCTCCCTTATCCGCTGGATCATGGCCTTCTCTTCCTTCCAGCGGGCCTTAAGGGCATCACTCTGCTCCCGGAGGTTGGCAAGCTCCTCTTCTATCTTCTTGAGACGTTCCTGAGAGGCAGGATCTGACTCCTTCTTAAGGGCCTCCCGCTCTATCTCGAGCTGCATTATTCGGCGCTCAATCTCATCTATCTCGGTTGGGAGACTGTCGATTTCAATCCTTAACTTTGCAGCAGCCTCATCTATAAGATCTATGGCCTTATCAGGCAAAAACCTGTCGGTGATGTAACGATGAGACAAGGTTGCCGCTGCCACAAGGGCAGAATCCTTGATCCTAACACCATGATGCACTTCATACTTTTCCTTAAGCCCTCTCAAAATGGCAATGGTATCCTCTACAGAAGGCTCCTCTACCAGAACCGGCTGAAAACGTCTTTCAAGGGCTGGATCTTTCTCAATATACTTTCTGTATTCATCAATAGTAGTGGCACCGATACAGTGAAGCTCACCACGTGCAAGGGCTGGCTTCAGCATATTCGATGCATCCATTGCCCCATCAGAGGCACCTGCTCCCACCAGGGTATGGATCTCGTCAATAAACAGGATTATCTCACCCTGTTTCTCTGAAACCTCTTTGAGAACGGCCTTTAACCTTTCCTCAAACTCGCCCCGGTACTTGGCCCCTGCAATAAGGGAACCCATATCAAGGGCAACAATTCGCCTGTTTTTCAGGGTCTCGGGAACATCTCCCGCTACGATCCTCTGGGCAAGGCCTTCCACTATTGCCGTCTTTCCAACGCCAGGCTCACCAATAAGCACCGGGTTGTTCTTTGTACGACGAGACAACACCTGCATCACCCTGCGAATCTCCTCGTCCCTGCCAATTACAGGGTCAAGCTTTCCTGAACGGGCAAGTTCAGTAAGGTCTCGTGCGTACTTTTCAAGTGCCTGATACTTCTCCTCTGGATTTGGATCTGTGATCCTCTGGCTCCCTCTGATGGAAACCAGGGCCTTCATAAAGGCATCCTTAGTGACCCCGTGGGCAGACAGTATCTGAAAAACTGTGGTGCCCGAGGTCTCAATCATTGCAAGTACCAGATGCTCCTGACTCACGTATTCATCTTTCATCTCTGAGGCCACTGAAAAGGCCTTTTGCAACACCTGATTCAATGTAGGAGACAGATAGAGCTGTGCTCCCGCACCAGTAACCTGAGGCAATTTTTCAAGGGCCTGATCCAGTTCAGCCTCTACGGCCTGGATAGGCACACCCATCTTTTTTAGAATAGCAGGCACTATGCCTGTTTCATCTGAAAGAAGGACCTTCAGAAGATGTTCAGGCTCAATCTGCTGATGATTCTTGGACTGAGCAAGTTTCTGAGCCTCTTGAAGGGCCTCTTGTGATTTCATGGTAAATTTGTCATATTGCATAGGATTTCTCCTTTCCTAATTTTTTAAACTAAAATTCAAAATAAACCTGGAACCAACTGGAAAAACTAAAAAAAACCGCAGATAAAATTTGATAACTCCCCGAATTCCTTTAAGGAAACTAAGAACGGCAAATATAGGTGTCAAGGCAATGAGACAGAAAAAAGTGGACCTATCTCAAAAAATTTATGGCGCGCTCTTTGATATGGATGGAGTCATCCTAGACAGCATGCCCTATCATGTAAAGGCATGGAAGGATGCGTTCAAGGATAAGGGATTAAAGGTGGACGAAAAATTTTTTTATCTCTATGAAGGTGCAATAGAACCCGAAGTGGCGTGCAGGCTATTTGGTCAAAACGGAGCTGATCTTTCCTTGAACGACTTTTTTCAGATCCATCAGCTGCAAAAACGGTACTTTCTTGAACGATACTCCAGCCGCGTAAAACCCTTTGATGGGGCTGCAGAACTTATTGAATGGCTCAAAACAAACGGAACCAAAACAGCCCTGGTCACCAGCTCCCATGAGGAAATCCTAGAGGCTGTACTTCCCGAACACTTAAAGACTCTTTTTGATTATATTGTCACCGGAAACAGCATAAAAAGGAGAAAACCGCATCCGGATCCCTATCTGGCTGGTATCAAAGGCATCGGGGCCATTCCCCGAAATGGCAGCGTAGCTATAGAAAATGCCCCGGCAGGCATAGAGTCTGCCAAAAGAGCAGGCCTTCACTGCATTGCCATAACCACTACCCTCAACAGAAGATATCTTAAAGATGCAGACAGGATAGTAGATGACCACAAGGAACTGATAGAGATGTTTAGGCCTTCCTAAAGCTTTTTACTAAAGTCCTCCTTGTTTATCACCATGCCAGTAAGGATCTTGGGATAAAAAAAAGTTGACTTATGGGGCATGCAAAGACCCGCATCCGCTGTGGCAAGGACCTGTTCCACCTTGGTTGGATGCATGAAAAACAACATCTGTCCTGGTCTAAGCGTCTGAAGGGCCTTTTGGGAATCGGCAACGAAGTGGATGTCCCTGCCAGCCTCAAGGCTGTCAGGATCTATGCCCAGGGCCTTTTTGAATACCAGTTCCTCAAGTACCACCACGTCCAGATCTGCAAGTTCCCTGTGACCCACCTGTTCCAAAAGCATCTTCTTTGTCTCATCCTTGGGACACAGTACAAAAGACTGCCTGTCTGCGCCCAACATGACGCTTATCCCCTGGGAACAGGTGGAAGCAGTAATGTCTTCAAAGGTATCGGCCTGTTCAACAAATCCGGATAAATTTGAAATATCAAATGGTTTAATATGGAAAAGTCCTGACAATCTCCTTTTTATCTCTTCATCAGATAGACCCTGGGGTAACTCCAGAAGCCTGTGAGTCGGCAGTACCACAAGCCCTGGATCATGAGCATCAACCAGATATGCCATGGTAAAGTTGTAAGAAGCAGCAGGCCCGAGGCCGTACTTCCTTTCCATCTCCTTTCTGTATCTTATGGCGGTTGTATACCTGTGGTGACCGTCTGCAATGTAAAGCTGTATTGACTTAAACTGTCTTTCAAGCTCACGAAGATACTCCTGATCGGTTATCTTCCACAAGGTATGCAAAACTCCGTTAACATCCCTTACTTGAAACAGCCTGTCCCTTTTGGCAGACAACAGGCCTTCTGCCACATACTTGTTGTGTCTGTAGATCATGAATATCTGGCTGAACTGGGCCTTGGTAGCCTTTCTAAGCAAGAATCTATCTTCGGTTACCTTTGTAAATGTCTTTTCATGGGGAAGAACGGTCCGTTCTTCCCAGTCGTCTGCCCTCACAAGACTTATAAAACCGCGCCTTACCTTGGTTGTACCAGCATGCTGATATTCGATGTCATAAGGATATATGGCTGGATCTTTGTCCTGTACCAGGATTTTATCCCGGAGCCACTGCTCAAAGAGTTGGGCTGCACATTGGTAACCATCCTCTGCTAACTGATTACACTCGCCCTTGGAAGGAAGCTCAAGGGCAAAGATGTTTCTTGAATCCCTTTTTACAAACTTATCCCTCTCCTTCTTATCTACCACATCGTAAGGTGGGGCAACCAGCTTCCTTATGTCTGAAAAAATCTCTGTATTGTAATAAACGCCCCTGAACGGACTGATTAAAGCCATTTCTTTTCCTTTCTATAACCGGCCTACTGTTGCATGGTTTCAAAATATTTTTTGATGGCAAGCCTTGCATAACTTGCCGATCTTCTGCCAAGGACTCCCTGATGCGCTACAAATACCCCTACAGCCAGGCACCGACCGTTTCTCTTGCTACAGGCAAAACCTGTAAAGAGATCATATCTAAATCTATGATCCTTGCTGTCAATGGTGCCTGTTTTCCCTCCTATAGTCAGCTCTTTAAGTACCTTGTCTTTTTCCCAGCCTCTAAAGGCCCGCCGTGCCGTCCCCTTGGTAATGGTATCTTGCATCATCTGCCTCAAAAGTGAGGCAGTCTTTGGATTTAATGCCCTCACCAAGGGATAGAATTTGTTTTGATAGACTATTTCTCCACCTTTTTCAACAACCATATCGATGAAACTTGGAGCCATGATAACTCCGCCATTTGCTATTCCTGCCGATATCAACGCCTCATGCAATGCGGTAATCTTGGTATCACGGTTAAATCCGCTTGCCACCTCAGCCAGGCTGAAAGGGTCATCTGAAAGCTCAAAGGGACTGATCTTTACCGGAAGTTCAAAAGGGATAGGCCTTTGCCACAAAAAACGAGTTGCCATTTCTATAAGTCCTTCTCTTTTGAGATATTTGATACCAAGCTTGCCAAATACCGGGTTTATAGAATGAGAAAAGGCCTCCTTGAACGTGACCTTGGATGTGTAACGATTTTTCTTGTCATTTAACTGATACCGATAAAGAGTATGTCTTCCACCGTTAAAATAGAGGATGGTACTAGGATTCATTGAATAGAATTCCATGGCTCCTGCAGCTGTTACGATCTTGAATATACTGGCTGAGGGAACAAGACGCTGAGTCCATACCTTGGAAAATGGCTGCATCCTGTCAAAGCCGGACATGGCAACTATGCGCCCTGCTATTGGATCTATACACACTATTGCACTCATTGCCCCCAAGGCATCATCAAACAAACGGTCTAGGTAGTCTTGCAGCGACTGATTAATAGTGGTTGTCGCTGTAAAGCGGTGGTTGTCTAAGTAAAAAGAAAAACGCTTTCTTGTGAGTTCCCGAGGATCCTTGGAGTCAAAAATGTGTCTCAGGGTTTCTTGGGCAAGATAATGTCTCTTGACCCCAAGGCCTGATCCTGCGCCAAGCGTAAGGCTGCCTCCTGCAAAAAGAGACGTGGATAAAAAGAGAACATTTGCCAAACTCACTATCCATAGTGGACAAAATCTTTTAAAGAATATTATCAAGTCCTTTTCTCCTAGAAAAATTACAAACCCCGGCCATATAAGATGGGGATAATATCGTGTTTCCTATACATGTCCAGTCACTTGGCATATTTGATTGGACATGTATAAAACCTCTTATTATCTTTTAAGACAAATGAAAGACGGAGGTAACATACGGTGAAACACAAAAAATTTCTTTTAACTCTTGGCTCCCTGTTGTTATTGGCAGCAGGATGCGCCAGCCAGAGTGGATGGCAGCCGGTTGTGGACCCTTACAACGATCCAAGGGCAGCCTACATAAATCAAGATTTGGCCGAGTGTAAGATGCTGGCCAAAAGGGTGTCAGGCTATACTCCAGAGGAAACCATAAAGGGAGGTCTTATTGGAGGAGCCATTGGAGCTGCATCTGGAGCTGCCATCGGAGCTGCTACTGGTGCACCAGGGAAAGGAGCTGCCATCGGAGCTGCTGCTGGTGGTATTGGAGGAGGCACCTACAAGGGAATAGATGCGGAAACCGCATACAAAAATGCCTATATCCGTTGCATGAGGCAACGCGGTCACAAGGTTCTAAACTAGATACCCAATAGAAAGAAGATATGGAAAATCATAAAGGCCACCTCTTGGTGGCCTTTATGATGACTTGCAACAGGATTCCTTTCAGCTGAAACAGAAAGTACTTCCGATAGATACCATAGACCTGCCACGCTCCAGCCAACCTGCCATCATATGCACCTATTTACCTTCCCAGCCAAGTCTCTGAGGTGATTAGGAGAGGCCACCACAGTTCGGTCGTATAAATCGATTCCAGAAAAAAGCCCCATCCATTTTGTTACAAATAGTATTTAAATTTTTCCTGTAGGATGCTATAATAACTTTTATTTTTTAGAAAAAGATTCCCCAAAAACAGGAGGTCGAATCATTTCAGCCATGTTTAAAGTAGGCGATCTGGCAGTGTATCCAGCCCATGGCGTCGGTCTGATTGAGGCCATTGAGGAAAAGGAAATCGGTGGATCAACCCTTGTCTTCTATGTCATGCGAATCCTTGAAAACGATATGAAGATAATGATCCCCAAGAACAATACCGAAGCGGTAGGCCTGCGATCCATTATCTCTGCCAAGGATGTGGAGCGCGTCTATTCGATCCTGGAAGAAAAGGACGTAAAGTTCACCCCGCAGACATGGAACAGACGTTACAGGGAATATATGGAGAGGATCAAGACCGGCTCCATTTTCGACCTCGCAGCCGTACTCAGGGATCTCTATATACTCCAGATGGACAAACCCCTGTCCTTTGGAGAAAAAAAGATGTTAGAGACAGCCAAAACCCTTCTGGTAAAAGAACTCTCCATTGCAAGAAACAAAAAAGAAGAAGAGATCGAGCGGGGGATAGAAGAAATATTTGGCATAGAAGAAATCCAGGCAGAGCCAGAACCAGACATGCTTTTGGAGATGAAAACCGACCTCTAGAAAAAATTTACTTTATATAGATTCCTTTTTTGACGAAAGCCTCTGAGATCCTTCGTAATATAGATCTGAATGTAGATGCCTCCTGTCACGGAGAGCGTGTAGACAAATTTTTGTCCAAAAATATTGCGGAAATTTCAAGAACCAGGCTCAAAGAGTTAATAAAACAGGGACTGGTTCTAATAGATAACCATCCGTGTACCCAACCCAAACAGAAGGTCAAGACAGGTCAGTCCATACGTATCACTTTACCTAAACCAGCTCCTATTGAAGTGCTACCCAAAAAGATGGACCTGGAAATCCTATTTGAAGACAAGCATATAGTAGCTGTCAACAAACCGGCTGGACTTGTGGTACACCCTGGAGCCGGCAACATGGACAACACCCTTGTGCATGGACTTTTGTATCACTGCACCAATCTCTCTGGAATAGGCGGGGAAATCAGACCAGGAATAGTACACAGGCTAGACAAGGATACCAGCGGAGTGATGGTGGTTGCCAAAAACGATGTGGCCCATCAGGCCCTTTCCCAACTTTTCAAGGAAAGAGCAGTTGAAAAAACATACCTGGCCCTGGTGCAAGGGCATCTTTCTGACAGACAAGGCCTAGTGGATCTGCCAATAGCACGCCATCCTATCAAACGCACCAGAATGGCAATCAATCAGAGGCAGGGCAGAGCGGCCCTAACCAAGTTTCAGGTTGAAACGGACCTATTTGCCGCACAGCTACTACGGATCAGGTTGCTTACCGGACGCACTCATCAGATACGTGTGCATATGTCCCATCTGGGTCATCCACTTCTTGGGGATACCACTTACGGGGGGCCAAAGTTCCTGCAGTTACCTAACGGCAATAAGGTAGAATTTAAACGCCAGAT
>JAMOVK010000083.1 GCA_027067775.1 Deltaproteobacteria bacterium | reverse complement strand
GGCGGGCAGATGTTTTGGCATACCCGTAACTGGTACCATGGCCCATTCCTTTATCCTTGCCCACGAATCCGAGGAGCAGGCCTTTAGAAACTTTATCGAAGTCCATCCCAATGGCCCTGTTCTTTTAATCGATACATTCCATGTGGAAGAGGCAGCTCGACTGGTGGCGAGGCTGTTTCACGAATATGTCAAAAAGGGCACCATAATCAGGGGGGTGCGGATAGACAGCGGGGATCTTTTCAGACTATCAAAACGGGTTAGGGGCATATTTGATGAAAGGGGTTGCAAGGACATAAAAATTTTTGTTTCAGGAGGGCTTGATGAGAACCAAATAGACAGGCTCCTTGAGGCAGGTGCTCCTATTGATGGCTTTGGTGTTGGCACGCTTGTGGATACCTCGGCAGATGCCCCGTTTTTGGACTGTGCCTACAAGATGGTTGAATATGATGGAGTTCCCCGCATGAAGTTCTCCGAGGGGAAGGTGACGGTTCCCTGCAGAAAGCAGGTATTTAGGCGCTTTGATAAAAAAGGATATTTTCAGGGCGATACTGTTGGCGTTGTTGGGGATGATCTTTCTGGAACGCCTCTTTTGGTAAAGGTCATGGAAGAGGGGTATGTAACGAAAAGTGAAAAGATCACCCGCATAAGAAAAAGATTTTTGGAAAATATTGCGTCATTACCTGCGAATTTTAGAAGGCTCGATTGCAAGACAGACTATCAACCCGTGTTGTCAGACTCCCTGAGGGACTATGTTAGGTAGTTTTTGAAAATGGACTTTTCACCCTTTGCGTATTCATTTTTCCTCTTCAAATACAAGATGACAGTGTTTCTTTAATGCCTCTTCTTTGATTTTCACACCAAGCCCTGGCCTTGTTGGTATGTCCATAAGTCCTCCAGTTCCAAACTCAAGGGGCTGTTCAACAAGGTCTTCTTTTAGCAGGAATTTTGAATAGCATCCTTCGGTAAATCTAAATGGCCCGCAGACAGCTGCCAGGTGTCGCCCAGCAGCGTAGAGCACAGAGGTTTCGCCCACATGGCATCCAAGTTGGCAGAATAGCCCTGCCTTTTTTGCCCTGTCTATCATGTCTTTGCTATTCAGGATGCCGCCACACTTGGAAAGCCTTACGTTTAAACCCTTGCAACATCTTTCCTGTATGATTTTCTCCAGGTCTTTATCAGAGCAGAAGGATTCATCCGCTATTACAGGGATTCCGGTTTTCTTTTCAACCTGTTTCATGCCTGCAAGGTCGTCCTTTCTGACAGGCTGTTCCAGGGCCGAGACAGAAAGGCCCGCGTCTCTTAATGCGTCTGTCAACTGTATCACCTCTGAAACTTTGAATGCTTCGTTGGCATCAATACGAATGTCTGCCTTGTGTCCAAGCACGCTTTTTATTTCTGAGACCGCCTTTAGGGTCTCTTCTATAGATGATGCCTTTAATTTTATCTGGGATATGCCGTACTTTTGCGTAAGCAAGAGTATGGCCTGCCGTTGTTTCGGTGCCAAAAGGGGCAGAATGGAAGAATACGAGATGGTGCGGATGGCAGGTTCCTCCACCAGAAGATTCCAAAGGGGGATCTGTGCCCTTTTGCAAAAAAGGTCCAAAAGGGCAAGTTCAAAAGAACATGTTGCCGATGGAAATAAGGACAGAGGCGGGCGGCTTTTGAGGTCATGCCAAAAATGCAGGAAAAAGCCTTCGTTTTCTATCTCCGAACCCAATATCTCCTTTCCAATTAAAGAGAGAGTCTGCTGGGTTTCAACAAAGTCCTCTCCTGTAACATAGGACCGCGGCGTCCCTTCGCCATAGCCTTTTTGACCTGTGTTGTCTGTAATCTCAACAAGGAAACCGCGCGTCCCATTTCGTTTGGCCAGATTATGAGTAACTTGGACTGAGAATGGAATCCTTATCTGGAATATCCTGATCCTTCTTATTGTCGATTGGTGTTTCAAGTGCATTCTCCAGCAGGAATTTTGAGGCTCCTTTGATTTGATACCACTGATAGGGACAGTTTAAAATGTATTTTTCCAGTTTCTTCCATGCGGTTGCCGCAACACGCTGTTCTTTGGAGCCGTCTGCCAGAAATTCAATCACCAGATTTATTCCGTCATTTTCTCGTTTCATCAATGTAAGAAAGGTTGGAACCTTGGCCCT
>JAMOVK010000082.1 GCA_027067775.1 Deltaproteobacteria bacterium | reverse complement strand
CCGAAAACGTCTGTCGTCTTCTGTTGGCAGCCGCTGTACCTGCATATCTGCATATTCCTGGAGTCTATTTTCTGTAGTTCTTAAAAAAACATAGGAACGCGCAAGATCAGCACACGTACTGCTGTCCAACAAAGCCAGTTCATCAATGGCTTTCAAGGCCTCCAGCAGAGAAGGAGTCTGAAGTGCCTTTATCCTGCCTCCCTTTATAAGCTGAAAGGTCTGCACTACGAACTCGATGTCCCGTATGCCACCTGGTCCAAGCTTTACGTTGTCTGGTCCGGCCTTTCCGGCCTGTTCAGCAAGAATCATGGACTTCATATCCTTTAACGCCTCTATGGTGGAATAATCTATGTACTTGCGATAGACAAAGGGACGAAGCATGTCCAGCAACCTTTTGCCTCCCTCCAAGTCGCCGGCCACAGGACTTGCCTTTACAAGGGCGTAGCGTTCCCACTGGCGGCCATGGGTTTCATAGTACTCCGCCATTGCATCACAGCTCATAACAAGCGGCCCAGACTCCCCAAAGGGTCTTAATCTCGTATCAACACGAAAAACAAACCCTTCTGGCGTATTCTTGGCCAGGATCTGTATAAGCTTTCTTGCCTGAATCAAAAAGTATTCCTCGTTGGAAACACTCCTTTTCCCTGCAACTGTCTTGCCTGAACTTCTAAAGGAAAAGATCACGTCTATATCAGACGAAAAGTTAAGTTCTCCTGCTCCAAGCTTGCCCATCCCGAGGACAATAAGGTGTAGCTTTTCACCCTCTGGCCCTGTTGGATAGCCATACTCTGGCTCCATAATCCTTTCAACAAAACCAATGGTCTCATCAAGGCATACCCGAGCCAAATCGGATATCTCGCTGCAGGTTTGACAAAAGCCCGACAGGCCTCCCATGTCACGAATGGCTATTCTGAGCATGACCAGGTTTCGGAAAAATCTCAGTCTTTCCGAAAACAGTGCCTCATCATGGATTTCTTGCAAAAATGTTGCAGCAAGAGCTTGAAGAGTGACTTTGGAAAAGGATTGGTTCAAAAAATTGTTCTTTGTCAGCTCAAGAAGATAGGCTTGTTTTTTCTGTAAAGTATTACGCAGAAAGATGCTTAGGGGCGAAACCTTTTCCAAGAATTCCTTGATCTCTTCTGGCAAGAAAAACCCATGAGCGCTATCAACCTGTGCGAGCAATTCCTTAACAAAATGTCTGCCTTCTGACAAAAGTTCCTGTGGATAAGACCCGACAGAGCCGATTGAGAGGGCCTTGCCAAAATCATCGCTCATTCTTTTTAAATCCATAATCGTTCCCGCGCAAACAATCGTGGTGGTTCGGGACTGTTAGTCTCTCTTTTTCTTTCTGAGTTCCCTTGCCTTTACCTGGCTAATGATAAGCTCAGCGTTATCTTTGCTAAGGCCAAGCTTCTGACGATCTTCTTCCAAAACTCCCATCTCCTCCTGGGTAAGTCTTCCATCATCATGTATCATCTGTTCCACTTCAAGCTCAAACTTTTCCCTTCTAAGACGAAGCTGCTCGGTAAATCCAGAAGCAATGATACCAGCAGGAAGGGAAACAAGACCAACCCCTGCAATGGTTATGAAAGTTGCAAAAATCTTGCCCTGAACGGTAATGGGGGTGACATCTCCATAGCCAACAGTGGTCAAGGTTACTATAGCCCACCACATGGCCTTGGGTATTGATCCAAAGGCAGCCGGCTGGACATCGTGTTCAAAGATAAATATCCCCACTGATGCAAAGATCAATATTATGAACATGAGCATTACAGAGACTAGCAAGGACTCTGCCTCGTCTCTCAGGACATCTGCCAACAGGTCAAAGGCCACCGAGTAGCGCGTCAGCTTGAGCAGGCGCAAAAGCTGCACCAGCATGAGCTGAGGAGTCTGGGCCCAATCAAAAAGCATGAGGAAAAATGGCAGAAAAGATAAAAGGTCTACAAGCCCCATAAATGAGGTAATGTATCGTAACCTGCACCTGAAGACTCCCTGCTGCCTGTACTCTTCCGGACAGCTCCAGATCCTGAGAATATACTCCACCATAAAGACAAAGCTTGCAAATGCCTCGTAAAGCCAAAGGATGTAACCGTATCTTTGTTCTATGGATGGCTCTGTGGTAAGAACAAGGCCAATGGAACTTGAAAATATCAAGATTATCAAAAAGCCGGATAAAAACCTGTGAAAAGTACCATGCCACTTATGTTCAAAATAGCTAGCTACCGCCTCTTTCATAGATCAGGTCTCCCTTGAATAAATCGTCAGTGTCTTTACATCCTGTTCCAAGGTTGCCACCAACTTGCCAAAGTCAAAACGCCAAAGCAGCCATCAGTTTTGAAAAGTGATGTGCTGGCAATCTGGCCTGACTGGGTTCTGGCCTAGCTTACAAAAAACCTTTTCTGCAAGGTTATCTAAATAAGCCAGGAAATCTTGACACACAAGAGCCAAAGGACCTATCCCTGCTGTTTGTTCTCTTTAATCTAGAATTTTATAAAAGAATACATCTTCTTAACAAAAAGAAAGAGAGCATACCAATCTAAATCTTTCCTAGACACAAAAAAGCCCGCAGGTTATCTCCCGCGGGCACTAAAAAAATATGTAAGATATGTAACAAAATCAGCTGTAGATTAAGAAGATATTAGCTTATTTTTAAACTCCTTCAGCTTTTTGATCAGCTCCTCGAACATCTGTGCAGCCTTGTTTTTGCCTTTGATCTCCTTTTTTATGGCATCAATTCTGGCCTGCAGATCCTTGTAGACAGAGGGATCATCCTTTCCATAGCCAAGAGCCTTTGCTATATGAAGCTGTTTTTTTGCTTCATTCAGATACTTAAGAGCCTGTTCCTTGTTGTTCTTTGCGATCTTAGATGCCTCTTCTATGAGATCGGCTGCCCTTACAAGCGGAATAGGCACGACAATCCTTTTGATAACCATGGAGTTGAGAGCAATGGAAAGAACGCTCTTGGCCTCGTCTATCTTGCCATCAATAATATACTTAGAGGCAAGTTTCATGGCGTCTGGATAGGTAGCAAGGGGAAGATTTTCTATTATTATATCTATTTCGCTTTGCAGGGTATTGAGAAGCAGCCTTGCGCCCTGGACATCTCCCTGGTTCAGCATCTTTTTGACCTCGTTTATCTTTTTTGCAATGTCCTCTGGGCTAAGCGGTGTGTCCACCACAACGGTGTAGGTATTTATTGGAATCAGGGATACTTCCTTGTTTGCCGCAAGTATTACCTCTAACTCGCCTATCACTTTTTTCAGAAGATCCAACGCCTCCTTTGACTTTTTCTGCTCCAGAAGATTAAGGACCTCGTAGGTCTCTGCCACAGCCTTGACAGCCTTCTTGTTAAGCTCTTCCTTAATATGCTCCGCCTTTTTCTTCTCCTTCTCAACGGCTCCTTTGGAAACCTGGGCTGAGGTCTTTACCTTGGCCTTCTCTTTGGCGCTGTCGGCCTTTTCACCACAAAAAGCCGGCATGGACAACACCCCAATGAAAAATAGCAAAAAGACCGGAAACACCATCACCTGTTTCATTTTGTTTGACTTGATAAGATTCATAAGATTCCTCCTTTTTTATTTATACGTTTTTAGGCTGAAGCGCCCTGAAAGACGCTATCATTTTTTGACTTTTCACCTTCCATGGCCTTGTTCTTTGCCGCTATGGCAACAATTACATGACTCCAACCATTGAATATAAGATCAATAGATATGAATAGACCAAGGGTCCAAATGGCGGAATAAGGCCAAGCCACTGCTATGAGTATGGCTATGGCTACAGATGCAAGGCCACTGATAAGCAAGATTCCCCAATCAGACAGCTCCTGTCTGTGCTGGAATGCCACTATTATCCTGAACACCCCGACTGCAAAGATAGATGCAGCTAGAATAAGGGTCAAGGCCAAGGATGCAGCCATTGGATTCCATATGGACACAAAACCTCCCGCGATATAAAGAACGCCTCCAATAATGTGAAGCAGCCTGCTCTTCCAGCCCCTTGTAGCCCTTATAGCTTCTATAAGCTGAAGAATTCCACCTACCAGCATAAAAAATGCAAAAAGCAAGATAGATGACAGAGTAGCAAGAGGCGTAAGTACAAGGCCTATGGTTCCAGTTATTATGAAGAAAAAACCAAGCAGCATGTGCCACTTCCAATTCTTTTTTATATCTCCCCATTGAAATTTTTGTTGTTCGTTTCCTTCCGATTCCTTCATGACAAAAATTCCTCCTTTCCGTTTTTGAAAGATTTGGTATTTAAAAATGACAATTTTGTATGTGTAAAACTTTGTGTCAAAGGCCAGAAAGTCAAGAGGCATTCTGTCAGATTTTTAAAATTAATTGAAATTTCAACTTGTTAAGAAGAAACAAATGAGGAATTGTTCATTCAATAATCAAAAAATAGACGAAGACTACTGGACAAGCAAAAGGGTATGCTTAGGTTAAAATCTCTTTCTATTAAATATCAAATATCATAAAATATGAAAGTTATGGAGGATGCAAAGCAATGAAAGTTGATCAGTTACGCGAATTTCAGGTAAACAACACCCTGGTGTTTGAAACCCTTGGCAAACCGGAAAAGGAGAGAGAGTTCAGCCTTTCATCGCTAAAAAGATGGGGTTTCGACCTGGTGTTTGGAAAGAAAGATGGCCAACAGACCTTTTTTACAACCCAAAAAGACAAAGACCAAACAGGTGAAGGCAGCACCTTTGAGATACAGGAGCTGTTTGAGTCCATGCCCAAAAACAAGAAAGTGTTCGCAAGAATAGAAATGAACCAAGGCAAGGCATATCTCGTTGCTGATCTTAGGGAGAAAAAGGACAACATCGAGATCCTGAGGATACCGGCCGGGTCGATTCTTTTGGCATTTTTAAAGAAACACAAATGCTGGAATGTTATTGAGGCATTGAGAAGCCTGGGAACAGCAGCGGAACTGAGAAAACAAAGGGGCCAGGAGGGCAGGCCCGTCTCTTATAACAAGCTTCCTGCTTTTTGCAAAAAATTCCTTAAAGACGCCAAGAAAATAGAAAAAGACACCGGTTTTGGAAGGATATCCCTGGCCTTTTTTGGCAAAAACAAGGATGGAGACCCGCGTTTTTTGCTTACCTGGTTTCTGCCAACCATATCACTCTTTGAAATTGATCTGGCAGAAAAAATAGACAAAGAGCTAGAGCTTTTTGACTAAAAAGATCGGGCTGCATATACCGTGCAGCCCTCCTGAATTCCATTAGCAGCCTTTCTGTCTAAGCAGGTCCTCTATCAACATGTTGTGCACCTCCACAATGGACATGCCAGTTTCAAATACCGTCATCCATACACATCTGCGAAAGGCCCTGTACAGGTCAGAACGCACATGTATCTGAAGCAATTCCACATCACCTTGATGATCTTTACTGTGATCCTTTTTTCTATTGACCTTGTCGTCCATTTTAAGTTGCCATTTCCTTCTTTTTTATATAAAAACAGTTCAATTGTAATGGCTTCCCAAAAACTTGCCAGATAGGAAAATCCCTTGAAGCCCAAGAAGATAATAGTTAGAGGCACAAACTGGATAGGAGATGCAGTCATGACGCTTCCGGCACTGGCTGGACTGAGGAGCCTTTTCCCTACAGCCCAGATAGATGTGATGGCAAGGCCGTGGAGCGCCCCTGTATACTCCTTCTGCCATGCTGCAGATCAGGTTATAGAGCATGACAAACCTTCCGGATTCGCACCCTTTGGAAAGCTTTTAGAATCAGCGGCCAAGATAAAAGATAAGGGATACGATGTAGCCTTGACCTTTCCAAACTCCTTTGAATCAGCCCTTATCTTCAGGCTTGCGGGCATTCCAAAGATATACGGATACAATACGGACTTTCGATCTACAATTCTTACAAGGGCCTTGGATGTTCCACAGGACAAGAAAGAAAAACATGAGGTGTTCTATTATCTGAACCTGGTGAAAGGCCTTTTCTGTTCCGATGATCACACATGGGAAAACGAGCTGCTTAAAATAAAACTTGCTATTCCAGAAACAGAAAAACAGGCTGCCCGGGAACTTCTCCACGCTCTTGGCTGTAACCCCGACATGTCATTAATAGGCATAAATCCAGGGGCTGCATATGGACCTGCCAAATGTTGGCCTACCGAAAAGTATAGGCAACTGGCACAAGACCTTCTGGACACATTTCCAGATGCCATGCTATTGGTATTTGGCACTCGAGACGATATGGAAGCTGGCAAGATGATCACACAGCCTGTTGGAAAACGGGGAATAAACCTTTGTGGAAAGACCACGTTAAAACAGGCCATTGCCATAATCGATGACCTGGATTTTATGGTAACAAACGACTCCGGGCTCATGCACGTGGCTGCTGCCTGTTCCGTTCCGATAGTGGCCTTGTTTGGCTCAACAAACCCTGTTACTACAGGCCCCTGGACAGACAGGGCCCTGGTGGTACGCCATGAGCTTCCATGTTCGCCATGTCTTAACAGGGATTGTCCACGAGACTTCATCTGCATGGCTGGCATCAGCGTTGATGAAGTGCTAGAGGCCTGCCAAAAAATTCTGCAATGACAAGCTCTCCATTAAAACGGGGCGTCTTCTTAGACAGGGACGGCACCATAAACAAAGAGGTTTCATATCTTAGCAAGATAGAAGACCTGCGCCTTCTTCCAGGGGCGGCCAAGGCTATTTTGCTTCTCAACAAGGCCGGCTTCAAGGTGGTAGTAGTTACCAACCAATCCGGCATTGCCAGGGGGTATTTTGACAAGGCCTTTGTGGATAAGGTTCACAAAGAGATTGGAAAACGTCTTGCCAGTAAAGGGGCATGGATAGACAGGTGGTATTTTTGCCCTCATCATCCTGACGTTGGTGCTCCTGAATTTCGCAAAAACTGTACATGTCGGAAACCCAACACGGGCCTTATAGACCAGGCCGCTAAGGAGGTTAACATACAACTGTTAACCTCCTTTATGGTAGGAGACAGCCTCAGAGATATGGAGGCTGGCTGGAAGGCAGGCCTTCGCACCGTACTTGTCCTTACTGGCTATGGCAAAGAAACACTGGAAGGGATGAACAAAAGGCAAAGGAAAAAGCTGGATTTTGTTGCCAGGAATCTGCTGGAGGCTTCCAGGTGGATAGTAGAACAACACTAGGGGTTCCCTCCAGGGTCCTGATTATAAAGCTTAGCGCGCTTGGTGACATTGTTCATACTCTGCCAGTGCTTCACTGTCTAAAAGAGACCTGGCCAGAATGCCAGGTAGATTGGATTACTGGAGAGGTAGGCAAGGGCCTTCTTGAAAAACACCCTCTTATAGACAAAGTTATTGTATATCCACGCAGACAACTTGGCCATCTGGCAAAAAATCCCGTTGATTGGCCGAAATTATGGAAGGAACTAAAATCTCTGAGAAAGAAACTCAAAACGGGATCCTACGACATTGCCCTAGATCTGCAGGGGCTTTTTAAAAGCGGCTTAATAACGGCCTTATCCGGCGCAAAAATTAAGGCAGGATTCGACAAGACAAGGGAGTATAGTCATCTTTTTTTAAACTACAAGGCCCCTGCCTACGATCCTGACAGACATGCAGTCTTGAGATATCTGGATCTGGCGCAATTCATTGGAGCTTCCTGCAATGAAGTCAAATTTCCTATTCTTGTTGAAAAACAACATCTTGAAAAGGCCCAAAACCTCGTAGACTGGTGTGGAATCGGTAACAAACGATTTGTAATCTTGATTCCCGGAACCATCTGGCAGACCAAGAGATGGACAACTTCTTCCTTTGCTGAACTTGCCCTGCTCATGCAAAGAAAGCTCGGGCTAGAAAGTGTCATAATAGGAGGAAGCCAGGACAAAGAGCTTGGAACCGAAATACATCACCTTTCAATGGGAGTTGCGAGGGATCTTACAGGTCACACAGATCTCAAGACGCTTTCAGCCCTTTTTAAGATGGCCTGTCTTGGAGTGTCCACAGACACAGGTCCCATGCACCTTGCTGCGGCATGCGGCCTCAGACTTGTAGCACTCTTTGGCCCCACAGCCCCTTGGAGAACAGGCCCTTATGGAAAAGATCATGTGGTTATCAGAAAAGAGATGGACTGCAGCCCCTGTTTTAAGAGAATCTGCCATCATAACTCTTGCATGAAATCCATAGAGGCCCTGGAAGTGTTCGAAACCGTAAAGACCTTGCTGCATTGTTAATGACCCTTTCCTTTGGGAAAAGATAAACCTCTTCTTTATTGAGAATTGTAAACACCTTCAACCTAATCCTTTTCAATCTGGTCCTTTTAAAATAGGATTAGGTACCTGACATTTCATTTGTCACAAAGACCTATCCCGCTTAAGGAGTGGAAAATTGGCTGAAACCATAAGCAAAGAACTTTTAGATATAATCGCATGTCCAAAGTGTAAAGGCGACCTTGAGCTCAGCGAAAAGGGCAACGCCCTAATCTGTTATAAATGCGCTCTTGTCTATG
>JAMOVK010000081.1 GCA_027067775.1 Deltaproteobacteria bacterium | reverse complement strand
TCCGTGAAGGTGGAATCGCTAGTAATCCCGGATCAGCATGCCGGGGTGAATACGTTCCCGGGTCTTGTACACACCGCCCGTCACACCACGAAAGCTGGCTGTACCAGAAGTCGTCGAGCTAACCCCGCAAGGGGAGGCAGGCGCCCAAGGTATGGTCAGTGATTGGGGTGAAGTCGTAACAAGGTAGCCGTAGGGGAACCTGCGGCTGGATCACCTCCTTTCTAAGGAATGAACAAAAACCTGCCCGACAGACTGCTATTCAGTTTTGAAGGATCGGCATAACCGCTCTTTGTAAAAATACAGATCGGTGTGCGGCAAATGGACTATGGGCCTATAGCTCAGCTGGTTAGAGCGCACGCCTGATAAGCGTGAGGTCGATGGTTCAAGTCCATCTAGGCCCACCACGAAGTAAATGAATGGAGTGGGGGTGTAGCTCAGCTGGGAGAGCGCCTGCTTTGCACGCAGGAGGTCATCGGTTCGATCCCGGTCACCTCCACCAGTTGAGACAGGCCGTAAATGAAGTTGTTTCCATTGAGTTGCTTTTGAAAAGGCACCTGAATGGAAATAACGAGTTCTTTGAAAATTAAATATGGGCAATAAACTGAGAAATCCGTAGTCCTTAGGAAACAAAGACAATTTTGGTCAAGCTACTAAGGGCAGACGGTGGATGCCTTGGCGTCGGAAGGCGATGAAGGACGTGGTAAGCTGCGATAAGCCTCGGGGAGCCGCAAACAGGCTTTGATCCGGGGATTTCCGAATGGGGAAACCCGTCACGCGTTATGGCGTGACATCTGTAGCTCAATTCATAGGCTACAGAGGCGAACCTGGGGAACTGAAACATCTTAGTACCCAGAGGAAAAGAAAGCAAAAGCGATTCCGAAAGTAGCGGCGAGCGAAATCGGACCAGCCCAAACCGGTCAGCATGCTGGCCGGGGTTGTGGGACCGCAACATGGCATGTGGATGGTTAGTCGAAGCAGCTGGAAAGCTGCGCCATAGAAGGTGATAGCCCTGTAGACGAAAACCTGAAGCAGCCTAGCGGGATCCCGAGTACCGCGGGACACGTGGAACCCTGTGGGAAGCTGGGAGGACCATCTCCCAAGGCTAAATACTATCCGACGACCGATAGTGAACCAGTACCGTGAGGGAAAGGTGAAAAGTACCCCTGTGCGGGGAGTGAAATAGTACCTGAAACCGTCTGCCTACAAGCGGTCGGAGCTCCGCCTCGGCGGAGTGACGGCGTGCCTTTTGCATAATGAGTCAGCGAGTTACTCTCTGTGGCAAGGTTAAGCCGCAAGGTGTAGCCGTAGCGAAAGCGAGTCCTAATAGGGCGTTTAGTCGCAGGGAGTAGACCCGAAGCCGGGTGATCTAGCCATGGCCAGGGTGAAGGTGGGGTAAAACCCACTGGAGGCCCGAACCAGTATCGGTTGAAAACGGTTTGGATGAGCTGTGGCTAGGAGTGAAAGGCTAATCAAACTCGGCGATAGCTGGTTCTCCCCGAAATATATTGAGGTATAGCCTCGGGTGCTGAGCAGCGGGGGTAGAGCACTGGATGGGCTAGGGGCCTCACCAGGTTACCAACCCCAACCAAACTCCGAATACCGCTGTGTGTAGCCCGGGAGTCAGTCCGCGGGCGATAAGGTCCGCGGTCGAGAGGGAAACAACCCAGACCGCCAGCTAAGGTCCCCAAGTGTATGCTAAGTGGGAAAGGTAGTAGGAACGCATAGACAACCAGGAGGTTGGCTTAGAAGCAGCCATCCTTTAAAGAAAGCGTAACAGCTCACTGGTCAAGTGGGCCTGCGCCGAAAATTTAACGGGGCTTAAGCATACCACCGAAGCTGCGGACTCTGTGTAAACAGAGTGGTAGGGGAGCATTCCAGTTGCCTGTGAAGCCACATCGCGAGGTGTGGTGGAGGTCCTGGAAGAGCGGATGCTGACACGAGTAGCGATAAAGCAGGTGAGAATCCTGCTCGCCGTAAGCCTAAGGTTTCCTGAGTAAAGCTCGTCTGCTCAGGGTTAGTCGGCCCCTAAGCCGAGGCCGAAAGGCGTAGGCGATGGGAAACAGGTTAATATTCCTGTACCACGATTGTGGCGCTTGAGTGAAGGGGTGACGGAGAAGGGTAGGTCAGCCGGGCGTTGGTTGTCCCGGTTCAAGCCTGTAGGCGGAGGCTCTAGGCAAATCCGGAGCCTCGTTAACGCCGAGAGGTGATGACGTGGGCTTTAAGCCCTGAAGTGACTGATCCCATGCTTCCAAGAAAAACCTCGTAGCGAGTCGCAATCGTGACCGTACCGCAAACCGACACAGGTAGGCAGGGTGAGTATCCTAAGGCGCGTGAGATAACCCTGGTTAAGGAATTCGGCAAAATGGCCCCGTAACTTCGGGAGAAGGGGCGCCCGCGTGTAGGTGAACTCCCTAGCGGAGGGAGCCGAGGCGGGCCGCAGTGAAAAGGGGGTAGCGACTGTTTACTAAAAACACAGGACTCTGCTAACTCGGAAGAGGACGTATAGGGTCTGACGCCTGCCCGGTGCCGGAAGGTTAAGGGGAGGTGTTATCCCTTCGGGGAGAAGCACCGAACCGAAGCCCCGGTAAACGGCGGCCGTAACTATAACGGTCCTAAGGTAGCGAAATTCCTTGTCGGGTAAGTTCCGACCTGCACGAATGGCGTAACGACTTCCCCACTGTCTCGACCAGGGACTCAGTGAAACTGTAGTACCGGTGAAGATGCCGGTTACCCGCGGCTAGACGGAAAGACCCCGTGAACCTTTACTACAGCTTGGCATTGGGTTTTGGGGTAGCTTGTGTAGGATAGGTGGGAGGCTGTGAAGCCGGGGCGCCAGCTCCGGTGGAGCCGTCCTTGAAATACCACCCTGGCTACTCTAGGATCCTAACCTCGGCCTGTAATCCAGGTCAGGGACAGTGCCTGGTGGGTAGTTTGACTGGGGCGGTCGCCTCCTAAAGAGTAACGGAGGCGCGCGAAGGTTCCCTCAGGCTGATTGGAAACCAGCCGTAGAGTGTAAAGGCAGAAGGGAGCTTGACTGTGAGACCTACAAGTCGAGCAGATGCGAAAGCAGGCCTTAGTGATCCGGTGGTCCCGAATGGAAGGGCCATCGCTCATCGGATAAAAGGTACTCCGGGGATAACAGGCTGATCTCCCCCAAGAGTTCACATCGACGGGGAGGTTTGGCACCTCGATGTCGGCTCATCGCATCCTGGGGCTGAAGCAGGTCCCAAGGGTTGGGCTGTTCGCCCATTAAAGCGGTACGTGAGCTGGGTTTAAAACGTCGTGAGACAGTTTGGTCCCTATCTACCGCGGGCGCAGGAGATTTGAGGGGAGCTGTCCCTAGTACGAGAGGACCGGGATGGACGAACCTCTAGTGTTCCAGTTGTCGTGCCAACGGCATCGCTGGGTAGCTATGTTCGGATGGGATAACCGCTGAAAGCATCTAAGTGGGAAGCCCACCCCAAGATTAGATCTCCCGTGGCGTTAAGCCCCTGAAGCCCCCTCGGAGAACACGAGGTTGATAGGTCGGAGGTGTAAGGGTGGCGACACCCTAAGCTTACCGATACTAATCGGGCGTGAGGCTTGACCAAATTTTTTCACTTGTTTCCAGATGCAAACTACGGATACTCAGAAGAAGGCCCATATTTAAGTTTTTATATATACCAACAAAATAGGTTTCCGGTGGCAATGGCGAAGGGGAAACACCCGATCCCATTCCGAACTCGGAAGTTAAGCCCTTCAGCGCCGATGGTACTGCCCCGTTAGTGGGTGGGAGAGTAGGTCACCGCCGGGATTAATTTTGGCCCTCCAGGTTATTCTGGAGGGCTTTTTTTATGCCTTCCTAGCAGTTTGAAGTCCCAACAGTTTCCTGCAAATTTGCTAATTCTTTTCCTAAAACTTGACGATATCAATAAAATAAAGCAAAGTTAAAAGGGAAGGTTTTTTCTTTTATTTTTTTTCTTTAATTAATAGTCGTCTCATAAAATTGAAATTATGACGGAAATAATTGGTAATAGCGCACCCATAAGAAGGTTGAAGGAGCTAATTACTCAGGTCTCTGATACCGGGCTCAGTGTCCTGATTACGGGCGAAAGTGGTGTTGGCAAGGAGCTTGTCGCACGGAGTCTGCATCGGCAGTCTCCTCGGGTGTCCAAACCTTTTGTCAAGGTTAATTGTGCTGCGCTGCCAAATGAGCTTTTGGAAAGCGAACTCTTTGGCTATGAGAAGGGGGCCTTTACCGGCGCAACCGAGGCCAAGCCTGGTAAGTTTGAGCTTGCAGATGGTGGAACCATATTTCTGGATGAAATTGGAGATATGTCTATAGGGCTCCAGGCCAAGTTGCTGCAGGTGCTCCAGGATTCTGAATTTTGCAGAGTTGGGGGCATAAAAGACAAAAAGGTAGATGTTTGGGTTGTTTGCGCAACTAACCATGACCTTGAAGCAGATATCCAAAAAGGTACTTTTAGAGAAGATCTTTACTATCGAATCAACATTATCAAAATCGAGGTTCCTCCCCTGCGAGATCGCAAAGAAGATATTCCAGCCCTTATAGACCATTTTCTTATTAAATACAGTAAGGTCCTAAACAGAAGTGTCAGGGGTCTTCGCATTTCTGAAGAACTAATGGATATTTTCATGGATTATTATTGGCCTGGAAATGTTAGGGAGCTGGAAAACTATGTGCAGAAGATCATTGTCATGGGCAATGACGATGCGGTAAAACAGGAACTGCTTGCAAAGAAAGATTTGAAGCGCCAATCTGATACCAAGATACCACGCAAGGATTTTTCTCGCGAGGAGGATCTTATTGATTCGGTAATAGATGGAATCCAAGATGAATTTCTTGACTCTTTTCCGTCTTTGAAGCAGGTCAAAAAGCTTGCCCAGTCCAAGGCGGAAAGGATTTTTATTGAGGAAGCCTTAAGAAGGACCGGCGGCAATAAAAGGGATGCTGCAGTTCTGTTAAAGATCAGCTACAAGGCTATACTGTACAAGATCAAAGAGTATGGTATAGAGACCCTAAAAGAAGAGTATATAAGGGATGGCATCAGCGTTACCATCCCATGATGGCTGAATAAATTTTCTGTTCCAAAGGAATTTTTTTTCTTTTCTGCTGGAAAATTTTTTACCTAGATATTGATGTGCCACTCAAAATAGCCCGCATCTTCCGCTAAAAGGCATAATTCCAGCATGGGTCATTGGTATTCTGTTTGCACCTCAAAGGTAATCAGGTGACCGATAGGGAAAGGTGCTAAATCAAATGCCCAACAGTCTTGTAGTATCTCAAGAGTCATTTAAGGATGACCGAAGGAAATTCCCTCGTATTCCCATACACATGCCTGTTCAATTGCTGCTCGGTCTAGATTCTGACAGGCCCCAGCCTGAAAAGGGTTTGATACTGGACATAAGCCCCAAGGGTTTTCTTCTTAAGACAGAAAAAGACACATTTAAAGAGGGGCAAGAGCTTATTATTTCTCCAGATATTGAGCTACCAGAGCATCAGGTATCCCTAAAGGGCAAGATCCGATGGAAAAAATCCCAGGATGATGGCTGTCTAGGTGGTGTGTTTATAAAAGACAGCCAGAGGCTGTTCCTTCAAATCCTTCTTTTAATCTCCAAGAACAGAAAAGCAGATGTAGACTTTATGGATTCCATGCTTGATACCCTTGCAGAGGGAGCTTTCTTGGTAGATTCAAACATGAGGATAATGTCGCTTAGCAGGCGTCAGCCCCTTGTCCCTGTTGATAGAGACAAGGCAAGGGGACAGAAGCTCACTGAAATTCCTTCCATTTTGAAACTTTTTTCTTCTGAGCAGTTTAATCTTAAGCAGGATCTTCAGGAGGTTCTTTATACTAAGAAAGACAAGCACCACAGGGCCCTTGCCTTAAAATACGGGGGAGCAGGCGGAGAGCAGGAGACCCATTTTTATAATATATGTTACAAATACATGAATTGTCATCCGATCAACGAAGCCGTGTTAATTCAGGTCAGAGATGTTACCGCCCTTTATAAACTAAAAAATAATATTGAGAGAAAAAACAAAAGCCTGTTTGAACAGTACAGATTCACCTTGATGGGCCATATAGTGGATGAACTTTTAGAAGATATAATAAGTCCTCTATCTGCCGTGGTTGGCCGAATAGATCTTTTGAAGATGAAGATGGCGCATCAGCGTCAGGCGGGCTCAGCTAAGATGGCTGTTGATGATTGGTTGCTGGAACTTGAGACCATCGACGGGCTTGTAGATCAGATTACCCAACACTGTACTGTCGCCGCCAAGAGGAGAGAAAGAGAAAAGCTCGGGGCCTTTCAAAGTACCATCTCGCTTAACAAGCTGGTGCAAGAGACCGTGCATATTTTGAGTGTTCACGAGAGGTTTAGAAGGATAAATGTGAGTCTGGATTTAAAAAGAAATCTGCCCCATTTTGAAGGAGATTATTTTGATTGGTTAAATGCCTTGATTGCCCTGATCCAGCACTTGAGCAGAGAGATGCAAACACAGAATGAAAGGCATCTTAAAATCGAGACCCTCGAAGAGGACGGTCATCTGGTATTGTCTGTATCCCATAATGCCAAGGCCCTAAAGATGCCTTTAGAAAGAGAAACCGGTTTTTCGATATTCGACCTTATTCAGAAAAAGTATGATACCGTAATAGAGGCTGTAGGAGGCAACGGTTATCAAAAGATATCCTTTTATATAAAATATGTGCCCTAGCCTTTATTTAAGTGTCTTTTAACCGAGTTTTTCAGTTCATCAAGATTAAAAGACTTGACAATGTAATCATCGGATGCCCATGAGGCCAGATCCTGTTTATATTCTGGATAGGCTGAGCTCAAGATTACAGGGACATCTGGTTTCATCTGTTTCATCTGCCTGAGAACCTCGATGCCGTCCATTCCTGGCATGTTGATGTCCAGTATGACAAGGTCAGGCTGTTCTTCCTGGAACAGTTTTAGGCCCTCTTCTCCGCTCATTGCAGATATTACCTGATAGCCTTCCTCTTCTAGCTCTTCCCTGTAAAGAAGATGTATGCTTTCCTCATCATCTACTACCAGGATCTTTTTCTTTGATTCATTCATAACTCCCCCTTGTTCAAAATTATATCATGAACCCCTGAGAATAGAAGCGGCCTCTTCTGGCGGGACAGTATTTATATGGAAACCAGTTCCCCATTCAAAACCAGCCACCGTGTTTATCTTTGGCATTATTTCAATGTGCCAGTGATAGTGTTCCAAATGGGAATCCCTTAAGGGTGCGGTATGTAGCATAAAGTTGTAAGGGACGTTTGGAAGGACATTTTCCAGCTTTTTCATGGTTGAAGAAAAGAGCCGCGCGAGCTGATAGAGCTGGCTGTCGTCCATTGAAATAAATCTAGATTGGTGTCTTTTGGGCATGACCCACATCTCAAAGGGAGATCTTGGTGCAAAAGGACAGATTGTAACAAAGTCTTCGTTTTCGTCTACAAGGCGCGTATCTTGTGATCGTTCCTGACGGATAATGTCACAAAACACACAACGCTCCTTGTAATCAAAGTAGCGCATACATCCATCCAGTTCCTCTTGAATTATCTGGGGAACAATTGGTAAGGCAATAAGCTGGGAATGAGAGTGTTCAAGGGATGCACCAGCAGCCCTGCCAAAGTTTTTGAACACTATGATGTATTTAAAGCGCATATCCCTGGCAAGATCTATAATTCTGTCCTTGTATGCACGAAATACCAAAACCAGTTGCTCAACATCCATTTCTGCCAGTGTTTCGTGATGGTTGGGAGATTCTATTATTACTTCATGGGCACCTATGCCGTTCATCTTGTCATAGATACCTTCTCCTCTTTTGTCCAGATCTCCTTCAATAATCAGGGCAGGAAACTTGTTTGGAACAACCCTTAACCGCCATCCCGGGCCATTGGGGTTGTGATCTGGTCGACCGTAAACTAGTACTTCTGGTGGGGTTGTATGTTCATGGCCGGGACACAGTGGACAAAATCCCCCCTTGGTTTTGTCCTTTTCAAGAACAAAATCATAAGGTCTTTTCCCGCGCTCTGATGCAATAATGACCCATCGTCCAATAATAGGATCTCTTCTGAGTTCAGGCATTAATTTAACAGGCCTACAGTCCTTTTATCTTTTCCTCTTTTTCCTGTTTTGATTTGCACTCTATACACATGGTAGTTACCGGGCGTGCCTCAAGACGTTTGATGCCTATCTCTTCGCCGCATTCTTCACATATGCCATAGGTGCCCTCGTCAATGCGTTCAAGGGCGGTTTTTATCTTTTTAATGAGCTTGCGCTCCCTGTCTCTTATTCTAAGCTCAAAACTCCGGTCTGATTCTATGGTTGCCCGATCTGCGGGGTCAGCCACCTTGCTATCGCTGGCCGTCATTTCTTCTAATGTTTTGTCTGCCTCGCCAAGGAGCTCATTTAGTTTGTCCTGAAGAAGTTTCCTGAAATATTCAAGCTGAGCCTGATCCATTGAAGTCCTCCTCATATTGTACAACTTCCTGAAATAACCTGGCTGAAGAGATGACCGTGTCAATCTGTTTAGGGCGGATCAGGGCTGCCTTCTCACCCAGTGTCCGCTTTTTCCGCCTGATTTCTCCAGCAATTTTATTTCAAGAATTTCTATGCCTTTTTCAAGCCCTTTGCACATGTCATATATGGTAAGGGCTGCAACTGCTACAGCAGTCATTGCCTCCATTTCCACTCCGGTTTTGGCATCTATGGAAGCAGTAGCAGTGATTGTCACCCCTGGTATATCCTGCTTTAGAGAAAAGTCTATCCCTACAAATTCAACAGGCAGGGGATGACAGAGGGGAATAAGGTTTCCCACCTGTTTAGCTGCCATTATTCCGGCAATCCTGGCTGTATTGAAAACATCCCCCTTTGGGATATTTTCATCCTTTAGCCGTTTAAAGGTATCCATCCCCATCTTGACTGTCCCGGTGGCTATGGCGGTCCGCTTGGTGGGACTTTTGGCAGTGACATCAACCATCTTAGCCTGGCCTTTGTGGTCAAGATGGGTAAATTTTCCGGTCATGATCAGCCCTTTGTAAATTCTACCTTACGCAGGATTTTCTTAAAAAAACCATCCTTTTTCTTTTCTTTTTCTATCTCTAAAAACTCATGAAGAAGCTCTTTCTGCCTATGTGTCAGATCCCTAGGTATTACCATCTTGATTTTTATGAGCTGATCCCCAGGGGAAAAACCCCGAAGATCAGGGAACCCTTTGCCTTTGAGCCTGAAGATTGCATCTGGTTGGGTACCTTCTGGAATTTTTATCTGTTCAGAGCCTTCGAGGGTTGGAACTTCGATAGTATCACCAAGACAGGCCTGGATAGCGGAGATTTCCACTTCGCAGCAGATGTCATTACCTTTTCTATAGAAATATTCGTGAGGTTCTACATGGATGACGATAAAGAGGTCTCCGCGCTGGCCGCCTCTTATTCCGGCTTCTCCTTCGTTTTTTAGCCTGAGTCTTGCACCTGTGTCTACACCTGCAGGAATCTTAATCTTTACCTTTCTGTACTGGGGTGTTCGCCCTTTTCCCTGACAAGACGGACAGGGTTCGGTAAAGATTGTTCCATGACCATTGCAGTTAGGACAGGTGGCAGATACCTGGAAAAATCCCTCGGACCGTATTACCTGGCCCCTCCCATTACAGGTAGGGCATGTGATGACCTGGTTGCCAGGCTTTGCACCAGTGCCTGAACATTTTTTGCATTTTTCGAGTCTCTGGATTTCGATCTCTTTTTCAGCTCCAAGAGCAGCTTCCATAAAGGTTATGGTCAGGTCATATCGCAGATCCGCCCCTCTTTTGGGCCCTGCATTTGAACGGGATCGAGTTCTGCCTGGAGAAAATCCAAAAAAGTCCTCAAAAAGATCGTTGAATGCACTGAATATGTCTTCTGTTTGAGAAAAACCGCTGAAACCGTTTTCATTTAATCCCTGATGACCATACATGTCATATAGGCGGCGCCTTTCCTGATCTTTTAATACCTCATAGGCCTCTGCAGCCTCCTTGAATTTTTCCTCTGCCTCGTTGTCGCCAGGGTTGCGATCAGGATGATATTTCAGAGCAAGCTTTCTATATGCCTTTTTTATTTCTTCTATGGTGGCTGTTCGGCTTACGCCGAGAATTTCGTAATAGTCCCTTTTCATATTCTTTAGTTGTTATTTTTATCAATCTCCATGCGAAGTGCTTCCATTATACGTTTTTCTTCAGCTTCCTTTGCCAATTCCTCAAGATTTTCAAAGGTTACCTTTCCGGCAGCTATCTCTCGCAGGGCTGTAATTATCTCTTTATTGTTGCTTTTTACCAGGGGCTGTGCCCCCTTTCTCAGTTGTTTGACCCTTTCAATTGCAAGGTGAACAATCAAAAAGCGGTCTGGAATCTTTTTCAAACAGTCTTCAACGGTTACTCTTGCCATAGTTTCCTCCATGGACCAAAAGAAATTTTATGGAAACATTAAATATATAATGCCTATTGCAGTCTGTGCAATCTTTTTGATTGCAGACTCTTCGTCTGGACTTTTTAATTCCTGATTTCTTATCGGCATAAAGTGCAGGGAACTTTTTCAGAAATAGCATGCTAGGCCCGGTTTATTTAGTAACGTTGGGTGTTTAAAAGGGAAAATGTTTTGGAATGATAATGATAAACTCGGTCCTGCCTGGTCGGCTGGTTACCTCTATATGTCCTTCATGTGCCTCTATAAAAGATTTTGCAATGGCAAGTCCAAGACCTGTGCCCCTTGGTCCTTTTTTAGTGAAAAATGGCCTGAATATCTCTCCAAGTTCTTCTTGTGGTATGCCCGGGCCATTGTCTGCAATGATAATTTGTATACGATCGTCCATATCTTTCAGACTCACCCTGATTCTGCCTGCTGGACCTACTGCATCCATTGCATTGGTGAGGATGTTCAAGATGGCCTGATTCATCAGCTCCTTGTCTCCCATTATTATGCACTCTCTAGAGGGTAATTCCGTCTTTATGTGAATCCCTTTTTTGTCTATAAGTTTGAGGGAGCTGCAAAGGGCCTGTATAAGTTCTTTGATGTTTATCCTTCCAAGGATTACCTCGGGTTTCTTGGAAAATAGAGACACGTTCTGGGTAAACCTTTTAAGACTTCCAAGGTTTTCATCAAAGGTCTCAATGGCCTTTAGGCCAGCCTCTGAAAGCCTTTCCTGAGATATCTGATACTTTATAAGTCCAAACCTGTTCAGGGTATTGCCAACTTCATGGAGAAGCATGGCTGAGAGCTCACCCAGGACAGCCAGGTTTTTTAGCTGGACCTTATCTGTGGCCTTGTCGATCTGATCTGAAATATATCCTATAAGGGAGTCAGCCATGTTGTTAAAGGTATTTGCCAATTCTTCGATTTCATCCCCGGTATGAAGCCTGATTCTATGGTGGAGCATGCCTTGCGAAAAACGATAGATTTCGTCTTTCAGTTTTAGAATCGGATTGACTACCACTTTGCCAACCATCAGTGATCCCAAAAATACCGACAGAGCAAGGGCCCCTAGGCAAATGGCAAGAGAGTAGAGTTGAAGACCAAGTATCTTTTCATCTATATTTTTCCTGGAAAGAAAGAGCTGGACCTTACCTATGGTTTCTATGGCCTTTTCTGGAGCTATATTATAAATACCTTCCACATCGTCTGACGTGTCTCTAACAATGGTAACCGGGCACGAGATCTGCTCTATGGGCTCTGACGTTTTTCTGGAGCAGCTGGCCAGCAGCTTGTCATTATCATCAAATATCTTGACCCCGGCTATGTCAGGCCTTTTCAGCATACGATCACACTGGTCCATGAGCATCTCTTTGTTTCCGCTGAGAATAGGAAGCTTGACCGTATTGGCAAAAAACTGGCCTATAGCCCGCCCTTTTGCCATAAATTCTTCCTCCAGCATAGAGGTGGCTTTTTGGGTGTAGAGCGTTCCTATCGCCACTACCATGGCCAATTCTATGAGTACAAAGATAATGACAACTTTAAGTCTTAAGCCAATCCTCATTTGATTATTACCCGAGCCTCTTTCAAAACCGACTCAGGGATCTTTAATCCGAGTCTTGAGGCAGTTTTCAAATTTATGGATAAGACCAGTCGTTTGGGATGCTGGACAATCACGTTCCCCTTTATCTTTCCAGACAGATAGTGCAGGGCAAGTCTGGCAGTCTGTCTACCCAATGATTTAAGGTCTGCTTCCAAAGCGTATAAGGCACCGTTTCTGACATAGCCAGATGAGAGGCCACAAATGGCAACCTTGTTTCTTAGGCCCCACAAAAGGGTGTAGGATACCACTTCCTGAGAGCTAAAGACATCAGGGTCTGCCGTAATAAAAAGGGCGTTTATAAGGCTTTTTAATATGTTTTGTAGCGCTATCTCTATGGATGAAAAGAAGGGAAAGATTCTAAAGTAGGCATCTTTTGTTTGGCAAGGTCCATACTTGACATAATTTTTTGGGCTTACAGGAGTATCACGCGCAAGAACGGCTGCATGGATGTGGTCTTTTATCCTGCAAAGGACAGATATTCTTTTTTCAATAGGTACATCCATGCTAACTGCCACTATGCCTTGAGCCTTTAGCTTCTCTATCGTCTTGTCAATGATAAAAGTAGCAACCCATGGACAATCCGGTTTTATTTCCTTAAGCAGATAGGTGGCCTTTGTGCCTATGCAGATCACCATATCCGGTTTCAGGTTGGCTATCGCCTCTTTTACATAGCGTTGGCTTTTTTCCGCCAGATGCATGGATATGATTTTATGAGGCTTTTTGTGCCAATTTTCTAAAAATTGTCTAACTCCCTGTTCGCATTCCAGATATGGTCTCAAATCCTTGGAAACCACAATGACAAAGTTTTTTGTTTCCTTGTCTGCTCCATGTATGGGCCAGGCATCCCAAAGGCCAAAGAGGATAACAAGGATGGCATACAGCATGGGTGCGGCCAATGGATAGCACTGGTTTTTGTATCTAGCTGGTGAATTTTGTAATAGTGGCAGCATGGACTAGCCTAAAACGTGTGACTAACGCCAATCAAAAAACTGAATGGATCTTGAGGCACCCTTGGCAATGAGGCTCCATTTGTCGGGTCTCCGCTTTCATTGGCAGCGGTAAAATACTTGGAATCCAGCAGGTTTTTAATTGTAAGCTGTGCATCCAGGCCAGGCAGAAGGTTAAGCCACCTGAGGTTGGCATCCAAAAGGAATATGCCTGGAATGGTAGAGCCATGATAAACGGTATTGGTGGGATTGGTATGGATTTCACTTCTCCACCTGCATCTGATGTTGTATGAAAAGTGTTCTCCAAGATAGCCTGTAAGTCCTGCCATGACCTTGTGGTTGGAGATTTTTGGGCCATCAAAGCTGTGGCCTCTTAGTCTCTGTCTAGAATTTATAAAAGAATAGCCAAAATTAGCTACCACTGCACGGCTGAACTTGTAACTTGCCCCGATATCTATGCCAAAATTTGTGACCTTACCCACGTTGTCCGCAATCTCCACTGTGGCCTTTTGCATGCCGGTTTCCGTCACAAGGAGAACATCCTTTATGAAACGCCCGGCTTCTAATATCGAGTCAGTAGATCGAGAGACATATGTAGACACGTTCAGAAAGAAACGCCTTGTATGCCTTGAATAATTAAGTTCGATGGAGGATACCTTTTCGGGATCCAGACGCCTTCCAAAGACCGATGGTGGAAGATGAGCATAGTTGTAGTCTACCCAGGCCTTGAACCTGAAATATGCAGAAGGTGAAATATAGGCTCTTCCATACATAAGCTTGAGGGTTTCTCCCTTCTTTATGGTGTAGATTATGCCTGTTCTGGGATTGAATGAGTTGTGATGGGTAAAAGTCTCCCAGTCAAAACGTGCACCTGCAAATACAGACAGTTTTTTGCCAAATCGATGATTGCTTTGGATATAGGCTCCGTAGGTCCAGTAGTCGTATTCTTTGAATGGGCCAACACTCAGATGTCTGCCGTCCGAGGTGATGACCTCCTTTACCGGAAAATCCTTGTAAATATCCCCCTTATCAAAAGGTTTCCTGGAGTTAAGGTATGGCATGGTAGAGATCCTTTTGAAGGTGAATCCACCAATAATCTTGCCTTTTGGGTAATTGAAACGAAGCTGTTCTTCCAGGCCAAGCATGTCCGAACGTTCGTATATGTAGTTGTTGAACTTTTTTCGACCGTACCTGCTATGCGGATCCATGCGATAAATCTGTCCTTGAAATCTAGTGATAGCCCTTAGATTTTTCAAAAGACCCAGAGAATGGGTAAGCCTGAAATTCCACGTATCTAGCTCTACCCTGTCTTTGGAATGCTGTGTCCGGCCCGTATTGAAAGGTGCAGCAATATTTGTTGGTTGGCTTGTATGCAGGTAGACGCCTTCAAATTTCAGGTTTTTCCATCCGCCTTTTAGGGTAAGGTCCCAGTCACGTTCAGGGATTTCAAACTTCTGACTGGTGTCATAAAAACGTACACGTCCATCTCCTGGCATATGATAGTGATAATCACTGTATATGTCAGCCAGGTCAAATCCGTTTGAACTAAAGGCATGACCATAAAGGTGCAAGAATGATCCTGACGTGGGTTTTGCCTGTACCAATATATGACCGTCAACACTGTCAGCATTTCCTCCCGAGATCTGCAGTTCAGCATGTTTTTGCTGTTTCACCTTTTTGGTTATGAGATTGATAATTCCTGCATATGCATCTGCTCCGTAAATGGCTGAAGACGGTCCGTACATGATCTCTATCTGTTTCAGATCTCCAAGAGAAAGCTGATTTCCATAAACGAGATTGCTTCCGTTTTCCGGATTGAGCCTGATGCCATCCTTTAAGACCAGCAGTTTGTTGTTGCCCCAGATGCCTCTTTGAATAACGTAAGTGCCACCTGCTTGGCCTCCGATGTGTTTGTGAATATCAAAGCCTGGCAGGTCTTCAACAACGTCTACAAGGCATTTGTATCCTCTTTCGCGTATCATCTTGTCGGTAACAACCAAGACCGTAGAAGGAGCCTGGCTAGTGGGTTGTCGGAACCTTGATGCTGTTACAACGGGTTCGTCCATAAAGTAGTAGATGCGTTCTGGTTCATAGAAAGGAAGTGAGGCGGTTTTACCATATGCATTAAGGCCGTACAGTACAGCCGTAAGGCAGATCAGTGTTGATTCCAAAAAGGGCCCTAAAAGGCCGCCCCTTAGATTTATTTTCATGAATTTCTCCCCTTGACCAGTTGCAAGCAGACTAATTCCACACCTAAATAGGCCCAGATCCCTCCAGTCGACAGGTGAGAAAATGCCAGAAAGATTGTGGCAGACCTACATCTATATTGACCACTGCCAAAGATATCTTTCTGTTAATTTTATCCCACTGGTCAACTAATATTTTGGCAAAATCTTTTTCTGTTGTCAAAACAATAGAACAACCTTTCAGTCTGGCCATCTCGCCTATTCTTTTTAGGTCCTTTTGAGAATAAAAGTGGTGATCTGGAAACCAAATGCTACCCGTCACCTTTACGCCAGAATTCGTTAACAACTTTGTAAGGGAATCCGGCCTTGCGAGCCCGCAAAAGCAGAAAAAGTGATAATTTGACAGATTATTACTATCTAATTTCTTTAATTTTTCTCCACATACTATCTCAATGCTGGCCAACTGGTAGAAACTCCTGAATATTGGCTGCCCCTCCATAAATGGACGAATCTCTTCTTCAACAAGTTCGAGCATATTAAAAGGCATTTCGTTACATTTTGTAAGGATTACAGCATCTGCGAGGCTAAGGGCCTTTGGTGACTCTCTTAAGGTGCCTCCGGGAAAGACATGTCCGGACCCGAAAGGATTGGGAGCTTCCATTAGTACCAGGTCTATGTCCCTGTACAGCCTGATATGCTGAAATCCGTCATCAAGTACAAAGACAGATGGCCGGAAGTGTTTTATGGCATATTGTCCGCATCTGTATCTGTCAGAACCTGCCACAACAGGAACCCCTTCAAGTTGTGAGGCCATCATCCATGGTTCATCTCCTGCCATCTTGGCAGAGGCCATGATATCCTTGCCATCGCTTACCACAACAGGTCCTCTGCCTGCTTTTCCCCCGTAGCCCCTGGTCAATATGCAAGGCCTGTATCCACGGTTTTTTAAAAAGGAGCAGATGGAGACAACATGGGGTGTCTTTCCTGTTCCGCCAAGGCTCAGATTGCCAATGCTTATCACAGGGCAGGACAGTTTCCTTGCCTTAAGTATCCCCCTGCCATAAAGACGTCTTCTAAGGCTCATGAGGCAGGCGTATATAAAGGAAAAGGGACGTCCTATCAGGAATAATTTTTCTGCCTGATTAGAGGTTATCATTGTTGTGTAAAAGCGTTTTGACCATTTCCGCGTATCTGCCGGCAACTCCTCTGATGGATCGGCTAAAATCTATGGCCGCCTTTTTGGCAGAGTCATAACTTGAAGATGCTGGCAAGAGTTTTTCTGTTGTTTTTTCAAGTGCTATCTGATCCGTTACCATAAAGCCTGCACCCTTTTCCATCAAAGCCCTTGCCACTTCCTGGCAGCTTTCCACGTGGGGGCCAAAAATCACAGGCCTTCCAAGATGGATGGGTTCCAAAAGATTGTGTCCCCCAACAGGCGCAAGGCTTCCTCCAACAAATGCCAGATGACAAATCGCGTAAAATTTCTGCAGCTCTCCCAAGGTATCAAGAATGTATATATCAGGGTTGTTTCTTTTTGGGCCTTTGCTTCTGGATCTGTATGTTAAGCTAAGTTGCGAGCATATTCTCTCTATTTCTTTGCCTCTCCTAACATCACGTGGTGCAAGTATCATTTTAAGATCCTTGTGGTGTCTCCTAAGGCGTAGGAAAGCCTCGAGTAGAATCTTTTCTTCCGGTTCATGGGTGCTTCCCGCGCAAAGTATGGGGCTTGTAATCGGGAAGCCGGTTGCTTCCATAAGTCTTTTTCGAACCTGATCTGTGATGGCAGGAGGGATAATGTCAGATTTCAGATTTCCAAGCACCTCGATCTTGTCATGTCCTATGCCAAGGCCTTTCAGCCTTTTGGCATCGTCATTTGATTGCATGCATAGTTTTGTGAACGGTCCATAAAGAAACCGTGCAAGTCTTGGGATTTTTTGAAGTCTTTTAGCAGAGTTTGATGAAATGCTTCCGTTTGCAAGAATGATCTTACAGCCATGTTTGTGCAGATCCCACAGTAGACATGGCCACAGATCTGTTTCTACAAGGAGGAAACAGTTTGGGCAAAGTCTGTTTACGAATTTTTTCGTAATAAAAAAGAGATCATAGGGCATGGCCACAGTTACATGATTCTGATTCAGGCTGTCTTTTCTGAGTGCCTCTAAGCCAGATCTTGTGGATGCGGAAACGATCAAGATAGCATCGGGAATGGCTGAAGAGATGGCCTTTATAAGAGGTCTGGCTGCATTGTATTCACCAAGTGACATGGCATGGATCCATATCTTTGGAGTTCGTTTGTCGAGCTTTGGCAGGTGGACTCCAATACGGGCCATAAATTGGCTTCGGTATTTTCTGTGCAAGAGACAAAAGGAGGCAAGCATGGGGATTAGCGGTAGTCCTGCCATCTGCAGAAGTTTATATGGTTTTAAAAGGCCCTTTTCTTCTTGCATAGTGTAAAGATGGAGATACAAGCTCCTGGTTTAAGATATGTTCCTTGGCCAAGGTCTTTGGCGTGGCTTACGGTTATCTGGACAAGTTCATGATTTCTGCCTCTGGCCTTAGAAAAGGCAAGGGCCTTTTGCAGACTTTCAACAAGTATGGCTGATGTTACCAGTATGCCCTCGTCCCCAAGGCGTCGCCAGGCTGTTTCCAGAAGTCTGTCCGAGCCGAGGCCTCCTCCAATGAAAATCCGGTCTGGCCTTGGAAGATTAACGAGACACTCTGGGGCTTCAGCGCATATCACCTCTATGTTAAGGCCCAAAATCTTTTTTTTGTTCTTTAAAATGTGCTGGCACCTTTTCTGTTGTTTTTCAATGGCAAAGATCTCAAGCCCTGGTGAGATGACAGATGCCTCCATGGAGACAGATCCCGAGCCAGCCCCAATATCCCACATCACGCCAGAGTCTGGAAGCCTTAGTTTGGAAAGAATAACCGAGCGGATCTCTGGCTTTGTGATAAGTCCCCTTTCATGATAAAAACAGTTTTCCGGCTGGCCAAATCCAAGGTTGTTCCTGTTGTGTTCCCCTTTGATTATCAATAGATTCAAGGGATGAAAATCCCTGCTGATAGCCTCCTGTAAAGACATGTCCCAAAATGCCTCATTTTCGCCGCCTATGTCCTGTGCAACAAGAAAACGGGCATCTTCCAGGCCTTTTTCATCGAGCCTTTTTGCTATCTTATTGGGTGGATTTTTATTGTCAGTAAATATAGCCAGTTTAAAGGGACTTTTTGACAGGATTTTTTTTATTAGGACCTGATAACCCTTCTCCCTTTTTCCGTGAAGACTTACGAAATCCATATCATCCCAAGGCAGCGCAAAACGGGCACATGCCTTTTGAACTGTGGTAAGAGCCGGATAAAATGCCAACTGTTCTGCGGGAAACTCCTTCAAAAATCTTCTGCCAATGCCAAAAAAGAGCGGATCGCCTGATGTCAGTACAACGGCATCATCGGATGAGGGCAGTGTTCTGAGCCTTTGAAACATCTTGTGGAGAGGTACGATGTCTTGGAGTTTTTCTCCCAACTGTCCTGACAGCTTGTAGTGAAATCTTTTTGAAGCAAAGACCACAGAGGATGTTTCAATAAGACGGTTTACGAGGAAACTTGTTTCTTGTGGATCAAAACCGGCTATAAATATCATTTCCTTTTACTTCCAAATAGCTATACGCTACAATATTTTTTAAAAAAAGCCCAAGGCAAAGGTGCAGGCTTTATGATATTCCAGCTTAAGAAAAAGTTCATAAAAAATATCAAAAGATGGCTTCATCTTAGAAGACTCCTTCTTCTTGCTATTCCTACAGGAATAATTGCAGGACTTGGTTCTGTTTTCTTCTTTGTCGCTCTGGACTTTGCTCGTCACATATTTCTTGACTACATGGCTGGTTACAGGCCTGAAGGCCCAGGCGGGGAGCATCCTCTTTTTCCCCCTACCGATACCCCTTTTATCAGGTGGATGCTCCTGGTGGTGCCGACTCTTGGAGGGATAATCTCCGGCTGGTTGATCTACACCTTCGCCCCTGAAGCAGAAGGCCACGGGACAGATGCCGCTCTGGAAAGCTACCATTTCAAGGATGCAACAATCAGGGCCAGGGTTCCTCTTGTAAAGACCATTGCCTCTGCCATTACCATTGGCTCTGGTGGCTCAGGGGGAAGGGAAGGCCCTATTGCCCAGATAGGGGCTGGCTTTGGTTCCATCATTGCCCAAAAGCTTCATCTTAGCACCCAGGAGCGCCGCACTCTAATGATGGCTGGCATGAGCGCCGGAATCGGCTCCATATTTCACGCCCCGCTTGCAGGCGCCATATTTGCGGCTGAAATTCTTTACAGGGACATAGATATGGAGTACGAGCTCCTTGTGCCCTCAGCCATTACTTCAGTTATAGCCTACTGTGTTTTTTCCCTTTTTTTTGGCTTTGGAACCCTCTTTAAAACACCACACTATGTCTTTCATCATTCAGCCGAGATCTTGCCCTATACCATACTTGCAGTAGCGGTGGCCTATGGAGCAAGGATCTATGCCCGGGTATTCTATTTTATTCGTGACCTTTTTCTAAAACTTCCCACCATAAACCACATAAAACCCGCTATTGGTGGGTTTCTCACTGGTGTTATTGGCTACTTTCTTCCTGAAGCAATATATACAGGTTATGGAGTGCTTCAGCAGGCCTTTGAGGGCAAACTCCTTCTTACAACCCTACTGCTCGTAGCAGTGGGAAAGATCTTTGCCACTGCATTCAGCATTGGCTCAGGCGGGAGTGGAGGAGTTTTTGGGCCATCAGTAGTTATTGGCGGGACCCTTGGAGGGGCAGTGGGATTGATGCTCCAGCACATATGGCCAAGTCTAGTGCCAAATCCCGAAGCGTACGTTATTGTCGGAATGGCAGGTTTTTTTGCCTCTGCTGCCAGCACCCCGTTTTCTACTGTCATCATGGTGAGCGAGATGACAGGGAACTACGAGCTTCTCCTTCCATCAGTATGGGTTTCTACCCTGGCCTTTCTCTTAAAGGGCCAGAAGGGCATTTATGAAAAACAGCTTACCACAAGGTTTGATACCCCCATACATCACGGGGATTTCCTTCTTGGAATCCTTGCCAGGCTGACTGTCCATGAGGTGTTAAAGAGGGTGCAGGATCAGCAGCCAGAGCCTGTTCCTGAAGACTGGACATTGAGAGAGCTTGTTTCGTATATGTCAAAGTATCCTGCTTCCTGTTTTGTTGTGGTTCATAAAGATGGCAGTTATGCAGGTGTTATAATGGCTCAGGCTGTGCGTCATGCAGTAACTTTCCAAGGTCTTGACTCGGATATTAGGGTAAAGGATCTTATGGAAGACAGACCTACCATATTCCCCTGGAATTCTCTCGCTACTGCTCTTAAAAAGATGGCTGAGGAAAAAACCGATGAACTGGTCGTATTGGCAGATAGAACAGATAAAAAGATACCAAGAGGGATAATAAGCCGGGCCGATATACTAAAGGCCTATGACAAGGCTATCTACAGTACACTATAATTTTTAGAGAACTTGGTAATAGAAATTTAATATATGACGCTTTGCAAAGAATCCGAAGATGTCCTGGCTTCGAGTCCGTGAAAGACGCTTTAAGGCCAGTCTGTATTCCTGCCCACATGTTAAAGATGAATTGGATCCGCATATACGGATGAGCTGGCTTTAGGGTTCTTTGTGTATAATTTCTTTATCATAAGATACAAGCAATAGCTCGAGTCTTTGTCTTCGGGGCAGGAAGTTTCTCAGCCTTTTATAGGCGTGTCTACAGACGTGTCCTATTGTCTTCTGACCCTCTGTTTCCTTCTGAAGCAGCAAAAATAGTTGCCTAACCGTGTTTATCTCCTTATGGGATTCAACACAAATGCCAAACTCTTTTTTCAAGAATCCAAGGGCAGCCTTTGGATCCAAGGGGCCAAACCTGACATGTGTCTGGTCCCAGCCCATTGCCATCTTGACAAGTTTTGACCACTGACATGCAAGCGTTACCTGCCCAAAGGGTCTCTTGGCAGCCTCCTGGAGTGAAAATCCGACATAATCGCCCATTGGGATAAAGGCCTCTTTTTTCAGGCAGAGGGTTTTCATGGCTGCCTCTTCGCTTGATCTGCCAGTTGACAGGCATATGGTGTCGAGGCCGACTGCCAGGGCCACATCCATTGATACAGAGATAGTGGCACACCAAGCGGCCTCTGATATGGGTTTTACAATGCCAGTGGTTCCAAGGATGGATATTCCCCCAACAATGCCAAGCCTGCTGTTCAAGGTTTTCTCGGCAAGCCGTTCTCCATCTGGCACCGTTATTGTAACCCTTATGCAACCTGTGTCGTGCCCCATAACGCCAAGTACTGCCTTGGTGATCATTTTTTCTGGAACAGGATTGATGGCTGGCTGTCCTGGCTCAACTGCAAGCCCAGGTTTGGTAACTCTTCCCACGCCTTTTCCGCCCACTATTTCGATTTTGTTTTGTGGTCCATGGCTCAAGATTTCTACAGTGGCCCATATCTCGGCGCCGTGTGTAATATCGGGGTCATCGCCTGCATCCTTAACAACACATGCCCGTGCCTTGGTGTCAGAAAGATTTTTGGTCCATGAGATTTTTATTGTGCGCCTTATACCGTCCGGAAAGGGAAGCTCTACTGTTTGAATTATCTTGTCAGGTTTTTTCAAGCAGATGCAGGCAGCCATGGCTGCAGCTGCTGCACAGGCCCCGGTGGAAAATCCTTCTTTCAGCCTGGCTTTTTTTCTAAACATGATTCTTAAGCTAAAGTCTAAAGAAGTTTGGTCCGTATGGGTCTTCTTCTATCGCCTGGAAGCTCGACAATAAATCTTGTGCCTTCACCAAAAGACGATTTTATCTGTATCTTGCCTTCGAGCTCGTCTAATATCCTTTTGGTAAAGGTGAGTCCCATGCCGAGATGTCCGGTTTTGGTAGTAAAAAATGGGTAAAATATCCTGTCTATAAACGGTGGTCTGATGCCTATGCCATAATCAGTAATTGTGATTCTGAGTCTCCATGGGGGGGTACCTGCCTGTTCAAAGCCTATGTGAAGGCCGCCTTTTCTGTCTGATTCCGTGCAGGCCTCGCACGCATTTACTATTACCGGTTCCATGGCCGACTTCAAAAGACCAAGATCGGTAACAATAAAATGACCCGAGTCATAAATGGTTGAAATTCGCAAATTTACCTGGAATCGTGTGCATGTTTCTTCTGCCAGGGCAGTTATGAGATCTATTATATTCTGGGCCTTGCATATGGAAAATTTTGGTTTTGGCAGCTGGATAAATCTTGTAAGAACATCAAGTAGCTGTTCCAAGCGGTTGGCTTCTTCCATTATCACCCTGACATACTCTGGTTTTTCCACACGGCTTGTTAGAAGGCGTCGGGCAAAGCCACCAATGGCCAGCACCGGGTTTCTGATCTGGTGACTTATGTCATCAAGCATTTGGCCCAGGTAAATCATTCTGTCTGATTTGTGGAGGTGCTTTTCTATGTCCTTGAGTCGTGATATGTCTGTCAGGGTTACAATAAAGACAGGTTTGCTCTCATCCTGGCCTTGCCATGCTGCAATAGAAAGGTGGGCCATAAATCCCGTTCCATCAGCCTTTTTGAGCATGGCCTCTCCTTGAAATTCTCCTCTGTCCTTTACTAATTTTAGGATATTGGGAACCAGTATCTTCCTGTCTTGTTCTAGGAAAAGTTGCTCAAATTTCATGATATCCAATGGATAGGGTGAGAGGAAAAGTTCGTGTGCCTTTGAATTGGAAAACAGTATTTTCCCCGCTGGATCCAGGATCAGAATCCCGCTGTTTACTGCATCTAGTACGAACTGAAAAAACCTGTCGCTACGGCCCTGGTTGGTTGCTAGTTCGTTAATTTTCATTCTAAACTACATCCTTAGGGCGATTAAATGCCCATTGCATCCTGCCATGGCCCATCCTTCTTGTACCAGGATGGTGGTGAAATCATCTGTTATGAGAAAGGGCCCCTGAACCAGTTTGTTGTAGGGTAGATCGTCTCTGTTTACCACAGCCACCTTCTTTTTTCCATTTTCAAAGATTATATCAGAAAATTCATGGGGCAAAGAGACAGGATCAACCCCATCAAGGTTGGAAATCTCATTGAGAGTGTATGTCAAAGGAGTCTTCTTGCCCTTTTGCAAAATCTCAAGCCTGGTCCTTATCGCTGTAACCTCGATCGCTCTTTGTGGCATGGAATAGCCATAGAGTCTCTTGTGCTCTTTATGAAATGTTCTTTGCCATTCATTTTCAAAAGGTATCATTATCTCAAAGGATTGCCCGAGATACCGTACATCCACAAAGGAGGCTGTCTTTACCCGTTGTTCTTGAGTGGTAAACGAAGAACGTGCCTGCATATTGACACTTTTTTCAAGTTCGAAGATTGCCTTTTTGAGTACGGACATGTCATGAAGATTGCTTTGCCAGAACAAGCCCTTTGACGCCTCAAATACAAGGTTAGAGCATGCAAGGCCCTGGGCGGAGAAAACGCCTGCCATATTGGGAATTATGACCCTGGTGATTCCAAGTTCTTGGGCGACTGAAAGTGCGTGAAGGCCTGCTGCTCCTCCGAAGCTTACCAGGTGAAATTTTCTCGGGTCGTAACCTCTTTCAATGGATACCTTCTGCAAGGCCTGCACCATATTAAGGTTCACAAGCCTAATTATCCCCATGGCCGTTTCCACAGGTTCCAGGCCAAGCCGTGAGGCCAGCTCGCCCATCTTTTTGCACACTTTATCTGTTTCGAGGCCCATCCGGCCTCCTAAAAAACGCTCTGGCCTAAGCCTTCCCAAAAACAGGTTTGCATCGGTAACGGTGATTTCTTCTCCTTTGCCATAGCATACAGGGCCTGGATCAGCACCCGCACTCCTGGGGCCAACTTTCAGCAGTCCTCCCTTGTCTATCCAGGCTACCGAGCCGCCCCCTGCTCCTACAGTATGGACATCTATGACAGGGAGGTTTATGGGAAAGCCTTCAATCCTATAGTCTCTTGTGTATATCAGCTGTCCCGGACAGAGGGACACGTCAGTCGAGGTTCCGCCCATGTCAAAGGTGAGGATATTTTTTATTCCAAGGGATTTTCCAAGCTCAAGGCTTGCAAGCACTCCTCCTGCCGGGCCCGAAAGGATGGTTGCAGCTGCCATGTGTTCGACCCTGTCTGCAGGAAGACAGCCGCCACTAGATAGTTGTACCATAATGGATGCCATGGGGAGTTTTTCTTTAAGAGTACGGATGTAATTTCCCACTACAGGGCCAAGATATGCGTTTATTACAGTGGTGCTCATACGTTCGAACTCCCTGAATTCAGGGATGAGGCGGGATGAAAGGTAGACCTTCATCCCTCTTTTTTCAAGAAAGCGGCCCAGTTTTTCTTCATTCTCGCTGTTAATGTAAGAGTGCAAAAAACATACTGCTATGCTCTGGACAGATCTTTTGTCAAGGAAAGAGGCGCACTTTTCAAGCTCGGACCTTTCCAGTTCCACCAGTATTTCACCATTTGCATTACATCTTTCCTCCACGCCAAGAACCATCTGCCTGGATATCATGTCCTGCGGCTTCTGTGCATAAAGATCATAAAGGGCCGGACGTGCCTGGCGCCCTATAAAGAGGACATCTTCAAAGCCTTTTGTTGTTATCAGGCACGTTTTCGCGCCTTTTCTTTCCAAAAAGGCATTTGTCCCAACTGTGGTGCCATGGACGATCTTTATCGGCTCTTTTGAGAAGTCTTTAAGAACATCCTCCAGGCCTTGGATGATTGCCCTTGAAGGATCAGATGGAGTGGAAAGTACCTTCCATTTCTTTAGTTTTCCCTTTTTGTCAAGAATAACAAAATCAGTAAAAGTTCCTCCCGTATCTATGCCAATTATGAACTGTGACATCTAGGTGGTATTTTAGGGCTGAAATTCCAAGTGTTAATCCCTTTTGGGGCCAATTACTATCCGTTCTATCTTCAGGTTTTCACAGTCTAGAATCCCAAAACCGGGGGCCTCTTTTTTGCCAAGTATTTCGCCTGGGTTGAATAACAGGCAGCTGCCAACATTTTCTTCATGCCACAGGTGTGTATGACCAAACATGACCACATGATAGTCTCCTGATTTTGCAAGTTTTTTCGCTATTAAAGGGTCATGGATAAAGGCAATCTTTTTCGAGTCGATCTCCAGCTCTCCAAGCCAGCCATGAAATTGTACCAGACTTCCCAAAGAGGCAATCTTTTTTTGGAGCAGTATGTGATCCCCGTTGTTGTTACCATAGATGAGGTGGAATGTGCCTGAAAAGCCTTCAACCTCCTCTAACATGAAGGGAGAGATAAGATCTCCAAGGTGGATTATTGCTTTTATACCAAGCTTTTCAACCTCCTTTACAGCTATTCTCAGATTCCAGAGGTGGTCGTGGCTGTCGCTCATTACTGCTATTTTCATATGACGTCATCCTTTCGAATTGAAGTAAGATTCTTTTTATCTCTATCCCGGCTGAAAAGCCGGTTAGTTCCCCTTTCTTTCCAACTACCCGGTGACAAGGCACTATGATAGGCAGTGGATTTTTTTTAAGCGCCTGTCCTACAGCCTGCGCGCTTGCACAGCTGGCAGCCTTTGCCAACTGTCCATAGGTTTTTGTCTCACCATGTTTAATGGCCATGGTAAGATGCCAGACGTGTCTCTGAAAAGGACTGCCTGTTAATTTAAAGGGCACAGGGAATTTCTCAAGCGCCATTCCAGTCAGAAGTCCTTTGAGAAAAGGAGCGTAAATATCAGCTGAACAATTTGTCGGCCTTTTTTGTTCTATTGATTCTAGGGTTATTCTGATAAGTTTTCCGTTTTGAAAATGGACTCTTAGAGGTACAAAACCCAGGGGAGAAAGGTCCAGACATTCCTCAAATACCTGTTTTTTTGCCTCAGTGTTCATAGCCCTTGAAAGTGATGTTGTGAAGGCCTTGACTGTCTTTTAGCCATACTCCAGAGCCCTTTTTTATTGTTCCTATAAAAAAGGGGCCATGACCATCTGCTGCGGCTATCTTTTTCTCCATATCCGCTGATTTTGATGAAGGGACAGTCCAGAGTAGTTCATAGTCCTCCCCGCCATAAAGACATGAGGAGATGGCATTGATGCCAAGGGCAGAAGCTGCTGAGCGGGCTGCCCTTGAGATGGGAAGTCTGTTGGCTAAGATGTCCGCCCCTACACCGCTTTCTTTACAGATATGGGCAAGATCTGTTGCAATTCCATCTGATATATCTATCATGGACGTGACACTACAGTGTGCAAGCATTTCCCCAAGATGCAGTCGGGGCGTAGGATCAAGATGCCGGGCTATCAGGTGTCTTTTGACAGGTAGAGGCAGGGGAACGTGTCTTTCCTGAAGGATTTTGAGGCCCAGGGCACTTTCTCCTACAAACCCTGAGCAGTATATCATATCCCCCGCCCTAGCCCCTTTCCTGTAAATGGCCTGGCCTTTGGAGACTTCTCCAATAACGGTGAGGGTCAGGCTAAGTTTGTTGTTGCTGGCCTTGACGGTGTCGCCGCCGGCGAGCACTGCACCAAATTCAGCCAGTCTTTCAACAAGGCCCCTGATGAATGGGGGCCAAAAGGCTGCAGAAGGATCTGATAGACCAGGTGGCACCTCCAGGTTCAAGAGGGCAGCCCTGGGATTTCCTGCCATTGCTGCTATGTCGCTAAGATTTACTGAAGCAAGTTTTCGTCCTAGAAGAAAAGGAGTGTAATAGGATAGACTAAAATGGACGCCCTCTACCATGGTGTCAGTAGTGAGCAACAAGTTGGAATCGGCAGAAGGAGAGAATTCTGCACAGTCATCCCCTATGGCAGTGATCAAGGACCCTTCCAGTGATTGGCTTGGAAGGGTCCTTGAGTGATGTTTTATCAGTTTGATTAAATCGAGTTCCAAGAAATATCAGCCTACTATCTCAAGTTCGCTAAAAAAGTACTTGATCTCGGTTGCTGCCGTCTCTGGTGCATCCGAGCCGTGGACAACATTTTTTTCTATGTCAGTGGCAAAATCTGCACGGATTGTTCCCGGCTCGGCTTCTTTGTAGTTGGTAGCGCCCATCAGTTTTCTATAGCGAGAGATAACGTCTTCCCCTTGGAGCACCATAACCACTATGGGGCCGGACGTCATAAAATCAGTAAGGCTGTCAAAAAAAGGTTTATCTTTATGTACAGCATAGAAGCCCTGGGCCTCTTTTTTAGTCATCCTTATCATCTTCATGGCCACTATCTTTATGTCTGCTGCCTCAAGTCTCTTGATTACCTCACCGATTAAACCCCTACGCACCCCATCGGGCTTGATAATAGAAAGGGTTCTTTCCATAAGCTGCCTCCTTTTGTTTTTCTGTTGCCTTTCTTGAGATAGGCCTTTATAACCAAATCCTCCTCAATTGAAAACGTCCTTTGTAAATTTTAACAAATAATCAGCAGGAGTATTAATGCATGAACCCCCTTTTACCTTTCTGACAGCAGATGACTTGTGATTATCCCTGATCCTGTGGAAGTTCAGCAGTGTTAGCAGGGCCGCAAGTTTATTGAAACCCTTTCAGCCAACCGCAGGCGTACGTCTAGATACTGTGGAGGAGCAGCCATGGATTTTTGTTTGAGCGTACATTAAGGGAAGGTTGAACCTGCAAAGGCAGCCAGCATGCTTTTTTTGCGTGCCAGGAGAATGACGAGGACCAAGTTTATGAAGATATTTACCGCCTCTTTGCCACTTGGGCCCTTTTGAACCGGTTTTTAGGATAAAACGGAAAAAGTGGCATGAGGAAAATGGATTTGGCAGCTCATGCCACTGATTATCTCGAATCAGGAGTCAAGAATGCGTTATGCTATTTCTACTCCCTCGTCTGGTCCTCCAATTTCACCAACATACCACTCGATCTCTACTTCCAGGCTTCTTTTTGTCTTGCCTTTTTTCTCCTCTTCCTCAACTTTTATTTCAAACACGAGATTTTTGGGCAAGGTGAGAGCCAATTCTTTTGCTCCAGCCTTGAGGGTTATATTGCCGGCCTCTATCTTGTCTGCCAGGGTACGCAGAAATGTTGCCACTTCAGCGGCAGTCTTTCTCTCCTCGGTCTCGAACAGTATAATTTCACGTCCCATGATATACACCTCCTTTGTATACTTTTTCTTTCCCTTTTTTCTTCTGATTTTGAGCGCCTTTTTGCACGTTAGTAGACACTCGATTGCTACCTGACATATGCCTGGGATACGCCTGTTGCCAAGCTCCCAGTCCTGATAGGTGCGGTAGGGAGTGTCTAAAAGCTCGCTCATCTCCTTTATACTGAAACCAAGCTTTTCCCTGATTTTTTTCAGGTCCTTTCCTTCCATGGTTAAATGTCCGAGATATATCTATGCTGTCAATATTATACGCATTGCGTATAAGATGTCAAGATATAAAAAATGGATAAAAAGACGATACAGCTGAGTAATTTGTATTAGATTGAGTATGCGGTAGCCGCTTTCAGGGAATAGGCAGACGGGCAAGGAAGGGCTCTTCTGGACTGGAAAGCAGGGCCACTTATATGGTTCGCTTCGCTGAAACGCTCCAAAGCCGCTCGCTCATGCTTGCTAAATGGAAGTTTCAGCCGCTTCCCTTCACCAGGAATCTCTAGGCCCTGTTCCCAAATACCTGATCACCCTCTCCATCCGACTCAGTTGTTAAGATCACATTTATTATTCTTGAAGTTCAATGTTCTAGATGGATTTATTGGCATTATTGCCGTTCTCTAATGTAATCGCATCAGCTACCATGGTGTTGCAGTAAAAAAATTGGGCAGCATGCTTTGATCATTCTTCCATGTTTTTTATAAAGGCATCCGCTTCTTTTATGGCGCGTTCCATGTCTTTAACCAGAACAGATACATCCATCTGAATCCTTGAAAGTTCGCCTTTCAGGGATGATATTGCTCTTGCATTTAGGTTGTGTTTGAGAAAAAGGACCTCATCTCTCAGAGGAAGCAAGACAGGGTCTATTTTGGCCTCGGCACGTTTCATGGCCCGGATCAGCTGTTTGTAACGTCTTTTGGTCTCTCTAAGCTTCTGTTCACTGGCCTGTCTGAGGCGCGGGCTGTTGTATTGATTGAGCTCTTGCTCCCATTCATCAAAGAGGGCCTCGGCAACGTCTTCAACCGCCTCTATTCTGTCGTGCACCTCTTGTGCTCTGGCTTCGAGATTTTCAAGCTCGTCTTTGAGCTGCTTATACTTTTCTTCCAGATCTCCACCATCGTAGTTTACAACGCTTGCAAAACGCTCAAGAGCTGAGGCAAACTCTTTCTTGGCTTCAAGCTGGCTATCTCGTGCCTTTTCTACCCTGTCTACCAGTATATCTCTTTTGTGGATGCCCATTTTTTCCATGGTAGAGTAATAGACCTTATTACAGCCAACAGTTAGGCAGATACATGAGAAAAGAGCGAGCAGGAGCCATATTTTGGTTTCATATTGGATCATCCGGATTGTCCCCTTTCCTAATTGGTTAAACAAACTGGTAACTTCTAACATTTTTGGAGTCGGTCTGAAATATTTGTCTTGTAAATGTTGATCTATACTACACTATAATGTGGTAGAGGTTAAAGCAAAAGAGAATTGGCAATGGCTTTAAATGGCAGGAATTTTCAGGTAAAATAGAAACATGCACGCTATGCCAGGAGTCGTCTGATAACCTTTAAGCGAAAGGAGAGGATCATGGAAAGCACGGGCATAACCGTAATGGAACATCTTCTTATCCATCAGAAAGAAAATCCCTTGGCCACTGGAAGATTTACAAGACTTTTAAGCGAACTTATCTTTTCAGCCAAGATCATCTCCAGAGAAGTTAAAAAGGCCGGGCTGGTAGACATACTGGGATTGACAGGCAAGGTGAACGTCCAGGGGGAAGAGGTACGAAAACTTGATGACTATGCAAACAGGATACTGATTTACCGGATGCAGCATGCGGGCGTGCTCTGTGCCATGGCCTCTGAGGAGAACGCAGACATAATTGAGGTGCCTGACAAAATGCCTAGGGGGAACTACATATTAGTATTTGATCCCCTTGATGGCTCCTCTAACATAGATGTAAATGTTAATATAGGAACAATATTTTCCATAAGAAGAAAGACCAGTGACAGAAGCTATGTCACGCTTGAGGATTTTTTGCAAGAAGGAACAACTCAGGTTGCAGCAGGATATTTCTTGTATGGTCCCAGCACAATGTTGGTTTATACTACAGGCAAGGGGGTTGATGGTTTTACCCTTGATCCATCGGTAGGCGAATTTCTCCTTTCTCATCCTTCCATCAAGATTCCTGAAACAGGCAAGGTTTATTCAGTAAACGAAAGTTACCGGTCCTACTGGGATGAAAAGGTCAAGGCGGTGGTTGATTATTTTAAGAGTCCCAACAACGAACGTGGAAAGCCATATACGTCTAGGTATATCGGGAGTCTGGTTGCGGATTTTCATAGAAATCTTCTCTATGGCGGAATTTTCATGTATCCTGCAGATAAAAAAGATCCGGCCAAGCCCCATGGAAAACTGAGGCTCTTATGCGAGGCTGCTCCTCTGGCCTTTGTTTGTGAGCAGGCTGGTGGCGCAGCTACAGATGGATCGCGCAGAATTCTTGATATAAAGCCAGAGGCCCTTCATCAGAGAGTGCCTCTGTTTATAGGAAGTAAGAATGACGTGGAAAAGGCAACGGAGATATTGTCAGGTTAATAGGTAATTTTAATAAATTCGATGTGTCCAAGGCAGCTTGCCAAGTGATTGCGAAGTGTCCATATTTTAGTGGCCCAAAAATAATAAAAGACAGAGAGGTGTTTAAAAGTGAACAATGTGCTTAAGACATTTATTCTGCTCGCTGGTCTTACGGCTCTATTCATGCTTGTAGGAAAAAGTCTTGGCGGCCAGCACGGAATGATAATAGCCCTGGTACTGGCAGGGATTATGAACTTTTTTGCCTACTGGTTCAGCGACAAGATGGCCCTTGCCATGAGTGGGGCCCAGCCAGTCAGCGAGGCAGAAGCTCCGGAGCTACATGCAATAGTGGCGTCTCTTGCTGCCAGGGCGGGCATTCCGAAACCCAGGGTTTACATGATCCCAACAAAGACACCAAATGCCTTTGCAACAGGTAGAAATCCAGAGCATGCAGCAGTGGCAGTAACACAGGGCATCCTTGAAATACTGGACAGGGATGAGCTGGAGGGAGTCCTTGCCCACGAGCTTGCCCATATCAAGAATCGGGACATCCTTATAAGTTCTATTGCTGCAGTCATTGCAGGAGCTATCAGTTATTTGGCCCAGATAGCCCAGTGGGGGCTGATTTTTGGGGGCATGGGTGGTTCCAGGGATGATGATGACGGAGGCGGCGGCATGCTTGGCGCGCTGTTTATGATGATTGTAGCGCCAATTGCAGCCATGCTGATACAGATGGCCATTTCAAGGAGTAGAGAATATCTTGCTGATGCAACCGGGGCAAAGATTTGTTCTTGTCCAATGTCTTTGGCTAGGGCATTGAAGAAGCTTGACGAATGGAACCACCGGCTGCCTATGAATGTAAATCCTGCTACTGCTCAGATGTATATAGTTAACCCTTTGACTGCCTCTTCCTTTGCCAAGCTCTTTAGCACTCATCCTCCTACTGAAGAGAGGGTGAGAAGGCTTATGGAAATGGCTAACAGAACAGTTTAAACATCAAAAAGTATGGAGGAGGGGCCTTGTGGATATAGTGCTTATTGCCCCTCCGTGGCCCCTTTTTAACAGACCTTCCATACAGCTTGGCGTACTTAAGGCCTATCTTAAAAAGAATCTTCCAAAAGGCACGACGATACAAAACCTGCATCCCTATCTGCAGGTTGCGGCTGCCCTTGATTTTTCAGACTATAACGTAATAAGTCAGTCAGGCTGGGCATCAGAGGCAGTTTTTTCTAATATTCTTTTTCCCGATACAAACGGTCCAGCAAGGCTATTTGAAACCTCTCTTTCCAAAAGGGGACTTAAAAAGGTTCAATCAGATTTTGGTCGTATATGTCTCCTTTCCAGGGATGCACTTGAAAGGGCTTTAAGCATCTATGATTTTTCACACACCCGTCTTGTTGGGATTTCAGTCTGCCTGAATCAGTTATCTGCTGGTCTTTTTGTGGCTAAACTTCTTAAGCAGCACTATCCTGGCCTGCCAATAGTTATGGGAGGTGCCAGTGTAAGCGGGGCGGTGGGAGTTGGCATATTAAAGAGCTTTCCATGGGTTGATTATGTAATAGATGGTGAAGGCGAGATCCCTCTTTTGAGTCTTAGCAGGTATCTGCTAGGTCTGGCTTCTGTTATAGATTCGAAGGCCATTATAAAAAGGGGGCAGCATGGCCTGGGGGGCAAAGAACAGATACGCGATATGAACGAGCTGCCAGCGCCTGACTTTGACGATTATTTTAGGGAACTTTCCAAAATAAAGGGCTCAGGTGGAATAAGTGTGGTTTTACCTGTCGAGGCCTCCCGGGGGTGCTGGTGGGGGCAGTGTAGCTTTTGCAATCTCAATTTACAGTGGCAAGGCTATCGGGCCAAGACTCCAGAAAGGGTAGCCAAAGAGATTGATTTTTTGTCTAGACGCTATTTGGCAATTGATTTTGCATTTATGGATAACTGCCTCCCAAGGAGAGGAGCATCAAAGATTTTTGAAGCCCTTGCTGCTCAAGGTAGGGATTACTCTATATTTGCTGAGATTAGGGCCGTTCATTCAAAAGGAGAGCTTGCGATAATGAAAAGAGGCGGTCTTGATTCTCTGCAGGTGGGTATAGAGGCCTTAAGCACAAGATTGCTCAAAAGGCTGAAAAAAGGTGCCTCTACCATCCAAAATCTTTATTTAATGAGATGCTGTGCAGAGTTGGGAATTGATTTACAGGCAAATCTGATTATCTGTTTTCCTGGCAGTAGTGAAAGAGAAGTAGAAGAGACCCTGGAAAATCTGGACTATGCCTGGCCTTTTTTCCCTTTAAAACCGGTCAGTTTTTGGCTTGGAAACGCAAGCCCGGTTCATAACAGTTATAAAGATTATGGAATTCGTTATGTAAGGGCCGCAAAGAAATATTCGGACCTGTTTCCTCCAAAGATTGCCGAGTCCTTAACCCCTCTAATCCTTGATTATGCTGGAGATAGAAAAAGACAGTCTGTTTTGTGGAAATCTGTAGAAAAAAAACTTAGTTTTTTCAAAGAAAGGAGAAAGGAACTTGGCATTAAGGGGAGCAGCCTTACCTATAGGGATGGGGGACATTTTATGGTTATCAGGCAGATTCTTCCTGATGGGCAGGCCCTTACCCACAGGCTTACAGGTTTGTCACGGGATCTCTATCTTGCAGCAGGAGAGCCGGTGTCTTTGAAGGAAATTTTTGCCAAGGCCCCGCATTTGCCGAAAGAAAAATTAGAACAGTTTATTGGGCAAATGGTGGAGAAAAAGCTCATGTTTAAAGAAAACTCCATGGTGTTATCTCTTGCATGCAGGCAAAGGAGTTGAAGAGGCTTTCTGATATGGAACAAGAGTGGTTAAGGGAAAGGCATCAGCTTTTTGTAAAAAACATAGTTAAGGACTTTTTTGAATGCTATGCCTTTTTCAAGGACCTGAAAGAGCATGTTTGCAGGCATGGAGTGCGCTACGATGGCCTGGATTTTTGGGTAGGTACCGAGGAAAAAAGGGGAAGGCTATGGATACTAAAGGATCTTTGCCATTTGATATGGAGCGATAGCGAATCCGCCATTAAAGATAGCGATGGCGTGATGTTTGATTGGATGATCGGCGCCATCTTTCATGAAGCCATGAAACTCAAGGAAAACGCCTACATGATAGAGCGTTACAGAAATACTTTCCCAGACAAGGCGGCAGCAATATTAAATGGGACCGGGACTAAGGTGGTCCAGGAATTTTTTGATGAGATGACCCATGAGGCTAGAAGGTCCATTTCCAGAATAGACTGGTTGTTTGAGCACGCGCAGGGCCATCTGCTTCAAGTCATGAAAGGAGAACGTTCCAACCCCTTGCTGGTGCGGTTTCTGCTGGAGTGGCACGAAAGATCAAAGGAAGGTGTGATAGATTTCCTTGGACACGGACCGGAGATGCTTCTTAATACGTTGTTTGGAAAGGGATTTGACAGGGCCTACTGTCTTGCTGGAGAGAGTTATCTTGAAGGTGGGTGGTTTATAGAGGCAAGGGAGGCCTTTGGGAAGGCCTTGCAGATAAATCCACATTGCAGCGAAGCCAAAAAGGGACTTGAGTTTTTGGAAAAGAGGGTGCGTGAGCTTACAGCGGTAGTAGGTCGTGAAATCAAGAAAAACAGTCACTCTCCAAGCCACGATAGCCCTTTATGATTTTTTAAAATAATCAGTCGAGTAACATATCTTGCCTGCCTGAAAAGATTGCTGTGGCTTTTTTCTAACAGACTTGCACTTGCTCACTCATCCAGAATAGATCACACAGGATTCTGCCCAGTTTTTAATCCGTGATCTGGTAGGTTTAAAAAGGAACTTTTATCAAATGTAGTTGTTCAAGAAATTGTTTATGGCGAGATCTGGCTAAGGAATGTTACAATTAAATAATTTCAAAAACAATCAACAGAAAAGTGCCTATGGAAATGGACAAATCCCTTGAACAGCAAGGGAATCAAGAAATAGAAATGGCCCAGATTGGGTCAGCTAGACGGCAAGCTCTTCTGTCTATTCTTCTTAACCTGAGTCTTGCCCTTGTTAAAGGGTATTTCGGTTTTAAGGCAAACAGTAGGGCCCTTTTGAGCGATGCCGTTCATTCTGCTACAGATGTGGTGGCCTCTGTTGCCACCTTTCTTGGTATATGGGCTGCTAACAAGAAACATCCTGCCTTCCCATACGGGCTGTACAAGGCTGAGACCCTGGCCACCTTGGCAAGTTCTATTGCCATCCTGATTGCCGGTTATGAAATAGCCAAAAGTGCCATCCTCGGACCAGAGATCCACCCCGATGTCTGGCTGGCCTTGCCGGTCACTGTCTTCTGTTTAGCCGTAAGTTTCATATTCGGACTTGTTCAGATTCAGGCTGGCAAACGGCTTGGAAGGCCTGCACTCGTTGCGGATGGTAAAGATTATTTGGCAGACAGTCTTTCTACACTGGTTGTTTTGGCAGGACTTTCAGCAAATTTACTTGGATACCATGTGGACAGAATAGCTGCCATAATAGTTTCCCTTTTTGTTTTTAGGTCTGGTGGAGCGCTAATGTGGTCCGCCCTTAAAGAACTTCTGGATGCAGCCATAGACCGTCAGACAGAGAGGGCCATTATTCAGTTTGTGGAGTCTCATCCTCTGATAACCAGGGTGAAAAGGGTTTACAGCAGAGGAGCAGGTGGCAGAATAATTATTGATATGGATGTCGCAATGAAGACGGCCTCTCATCAGGTGGCAGATAGGGTAGCTGATAAGTTAGAAGAAGAGATAGTAGCTCGTTACCCCCAGGTGGTCCTTGCCAGGGTGAGACCTCATTTTGAGCCACCAGAAAGGCTTGTCAGGATAATACCTTTGGAAGGTCCAGAAGGTCCTGTATCAAGTCATCTTGCTGGTGCACCCTGGTTCCAGATCGAAGTGGTGGATACAAAAGATGGCAAAGTGGTGGAAAGGAAGATTGTAGAAAATCCGCACAAGTCAGCTCCTAAAAAGAAAGGGTTTCTTGTGGGAAAGTGGCTTCTCGGTTTCAAGCCTGATGAAGTAATAGTCAAGAGCAGGCATGGAGGAACAGCCGAGGCCTTGCTTGAAGAGGCTGGAGTAGTCTTGAAGGAGGTCTGAAATAGGTCCTGCTAGTCCGTGAAGATTTCAAGAACTTCGTAAGTTTTGACCCCTGATGGAGAGCGGAATTCTACTTCGTCTCCTTCTTCTTTTCCAAGAAGCGCCATGCCCAATGGAGATTTTATGGAAATTTTTCCCTGTTTTATATCTGATTCATCCGGACCAACAAGCTGGTATATTACTTCTTCGCCCGTGTCCAGGTTTTCAAGCCTCACTTTCACTCCAAATACTATTTTATCGCAAGACTGGTTAGAGCAGTCTATTACCTCTGCTGCTGCAAGTTTGCTGTTGAGATATTGGATGCGAGCTTCAAGTTGGCCTTGCCGTTCCTTGGCTGCATGATATTCTGCATTTTCTGAAAGATCTCCATGGGCTCTTGCCTCTTCAATAGCCTTTATGACTTCATATCTTTCAACCCGTTCAAGCTGTTCCAGTTCTTCTTTGAGTTTTTTATAACCTTCAGGCGTGAAGGGAATCCTTTCCATCCTATTTAACCTCTAGTTGGCATGTATATAAATTTAAAAAAGACTGCCGACATGCGACGGCAGTCTTTCTTCTACGATAGGGCAATAAAATAACAAAAAACAAAATAGATTCAAGCCATTTGTTTGAAATTTCTCAGTTTGCCATACGACTACAGGATAGCAATGGGTCAGGCTCCCCAGGATAAAACATCTGCGCTATTTGCTCTTGTTCAGATGGAAAATTTTGCATGATATTACTTTCATAGCCATACCTCAAGGCACATCAACATGATGAAGTTGCCTTGCATCTGGAAACAGCCGTAATACAGCAGGTCAGTTGTCCCATTAAATTGTATGACGCGGCAGCGAATACCTGATATATAGTCTTGACTTTTTGTGAATAAGTCTCACTATTATGGTCATTTTAATAAAAATTGTCAGGAGAAATTCGTTATGTCTGAAAGCAAGTGCAGCAGTTGTAATGTGGAAGATTGTAAGTCTCGAGGCAATCCAGAGGCAGAAAAGGCATGCCTTGATCATATAAAGAACAAGCTTGTCATCCTTTCTGGAAAGGGAGGAGTTGGAAAAAGTACTGTAGCAGCCAACCTTGCCATTGCCCTGGCCCAGAGCGGGAAAAAGGTTGGACTTCTTGATGTGGACGTTCATGGACCAAGCATTCCCAGAATCATGGGGCTTAGGGGACAAAAGGCCAAGTTGAAACCACCCTGGCTTATACCTGTTAAATGGAACGACAACCTCAAGGTTATCTCATTGGGTTTTCTGCTGCCGGATGACAACGAGGCGGTTATATGGAGAGGGCCTGTAAAGGGCAGTCTTATAAAGCAGTTTATAGAGGAGGTTGCCTGGGGAAATCTTGACTACCTCGTGGTTGACTGTCCTCCTGGTACGGGAGACGAGCCCTTGTCAGTGCTCCAGATTCTTGGTGATGATGCCAAGGCCATAATAGTGACAACACCTCAGGCCGTATCCATAGATGACGTGCGCAGGTCCATCACCTTTTGTAACAAGGTAGGTA
>JAMOVK010000080.1 GCA_027067775.1 Deltaproteobacteria bacterium | reverse complement strand
GACACAGGCAGAGGCGTTAAACGACCTGGTAAATGCCCAGTCGTCCTGCCTGAGCCTCATGAGCGTGAAGGGTCTAAAGGGGGGGCTGGCAGAACGCATTGAGACGATAAGGCAGGGGCTTGTCTATTGCCTTTCGGCCCTAGAGGTGGCCATTGACTATCCAGAGGAAGACAGCGAGATAGTAGGTGAGAGTCGCATCATGGAAAGGCTTCAAAAAGACGTGATCGGTCCTGTTGAAAGTCTCATCAGGGCCTATGAGATCGCAGCAATACACCGTTCCGGAGTAAAGGTGCTTTTGGTGGGTAGACCCAATGCGGGCAAGTCATCCCTTCTTAATGCCCTTGCATGTGAGGAACGGGCAATTGTGACAGAGATTCCTGGAACCACTAGGGATATTGTGGAGCAGCAGGTGGAGATGGACGGCATTGTTGTGACTCTTATGGATACTGCAGGTATAAGGCAGAGTCCCGACCCGATAGAGGCCATGGGAATAGACAAGATTGCCCGGAGGGCAGCCGAAACGGATATATTTCTGTGGTTGATAGATCCTGTACAAGGAACAGGCAGGGAGGAGGAAGAGGTTGCGCGGCTCCTTGCCTCACATGGTCAGGGGAAGATCATCGTGGTCATCAACAAGATGGATATGGTGAAGCCTGTACAAGAAGAGGTCATCAAAGAGAGCATAATGCAAGAACTTGCCCGAATGGAAGGCCTGAAACTGGACAAAGAGATTCCTGTTTGCACCATATCGGCAAAGACCGGGCTGGGTCTTCAGGAACTTGCTGCCACCATTTCTGATACGGTTCTAAGGGACAAAAGGTTAAGGGAGACAGATGTGGCTCCCAACATAAGGCAGAAGCAGGTGCTTCAGCGTGTAGGCAGCTGTCTTGAAAGGGGGATGGAAGGGTTGAAGACGGGCCTGTCTCCAGATGTTGTTGCCCTTGATCTTAGACAGGCCCTTGATCTTCTGGGTGAAATAACCGGCGAGACAGCCACGGAAGATATACTTGATCAGATATTTTCCCGGTTTTGTCTTGGCAAATGATCGTGCTGCTACTTGGTCTCTGAGGTGGGTCTGCCGGCAATCTGGCTTTTGGCCACCCGGATCACCACATTTGGCGCAACTTCCAAGGACACGATGTTGTCGGAGATGGCTGTAATCCTGCCAATAATGCCACCGGATGTAATAACCTCGTCTCCCTTTTTAAGGGCCTTCAAAAACTCCTGGTGTTGTTTCTGTTTCTTTTGCTGAGGACGTATAAGAAGAAAGTAGAAGATAAGAAATATGACAATCAGTGGCAAAAAGGCCATAATGGGATTGCCCTGTCCCCCCTGAGCGCCGCCTGGGGCCGGACCCATAGCATAGACCATCTCGGTGAATGGAAACATTATTTTTCTCCTTTTTTAAGTTTTTTAAATTTCCAACAAAAGGTTGCCGGGAAATCACCCGGCCCTTTTTGAATAAAACTCCCTTTTAAAGTCCTCAAACCTGTCTTGTCTGATAGCAGCCCTGATGTCTGTCAAAAGGCCCAGGTAGTAATGGAGGTTGTGTATGGTATTCAGCCTGTAGGCCAAAAGCTCCCGAGACATAAACAGGTGTCTCAGGTAGGCCCTTGAGTAGTTTTTGCACGTGTAACAGTTGCACTCAGGGTCTACCGGGCTGTCATCCGAAACAAAACGAGAATTCTTTATAACAATATGGCCAAAGGAAGTAAAGAGCATTCCGTTTCTGGCGTTTCTTGTTGGCATAACGCAGTCGAACATGTCGACCCCAAGAGACACGCACTGGACCATATCCTCTGGAGTGCCAACACCCATTACATAACAGGGGAAGTGATCCGGAATCAGGGGACGGCAGCATTCTATCATTTCAAAGAGCAGATCCTTGGGCTCCCCCACGCTTAGGCCTCCAAGGGCGTAGCCGTCAAAGTCCAGAGACAGGAGTTCCTCTGTGTGACGCGTCCTCAGATGCTTGAACATCCCTCCCTGTACAATACCAAAAAGGAGCAGTTCCTTTCGTGTCCTGGCTGAAAGACACCTGCGTGCCCATCGGGTAGTCAGCTCTGTTGCCTTTTTGGTCTCCTGTTCCGGACTGGGGTAAGGGATACAGGTGTCAAGGGCCATCATGATATCTGCGCCTAGGGCCTCTTGAATTTCAATGGCAAGCTCTGGAGTAAGTTTGTGAAGGGAGCCGTCTATGTGGGAGCGGAAAATGGCCCCTTCCTCCTCTATCTTTCTGAACGTGGCAAGGCTGTAGACCTGAAAGCCTCCGCTGTCCGTAAGGATGGGCCTGTGCCAGTTCATGAACCTGTGAAGGCCGCCAAGAGCTTTTATGACTTTGTGCCCGGGCCTGAGATACAGGTGGTAGGTGTTTCCAAGTATTATCTGTGCTCCAAGCTCTAAAAGTTCACCTGGCGTAAGGGCCTTGACTGTGGCTTGGGTCCCTACAGGCATGAAGACAGGTGTTTTTACAGGCCCGTGCCTGGTCTGGAGAATGCCCGTGCGGGCCCCTGTGCTTGAACATTTGCACCTAACCTCAAAGGCTCTTTTCATGAGACTTTTCCTCTTATGACATCAAGGAGTCTTTCATGAATCTTTTCAAAAGGGCCGTTTGACAGGATGACATACACGTCTCCAGCCTTCAGATCCTTTGAAACTTCCCTGATGATCTCCGAGGCATCCCTGCAAAAGCATGCCTCCTTTCCCCTCTTTTTAAGATCCTCTGCCAGCTTGGTTGAGGAAAACCTGTCGCCCGCAGGGGCCTTTTCAGGGTCAGGGACCTGTCTTATGTAGATCTTGTCAGCGTAGTCAAAGGAAGAGACATAACGGTTTTGGAATACGGACCTTCTGCTCGTGTTTGTTCTGGGTTCAAATATGGCAACAAGCCGTCTGTCCTTGTACCTCTTTTTTAGGGCCATCAGGGTCTCTTTTACAGCTCTTGGATGGTGTGCAAAGTCATCAATCACTACTATGTCGCCAACGACTCCTTTGATCTCCTGTCGTCTTTTTACCCCGGGGCACCTGGATATCCCCTCTATCACCCTGTCCAGCTCCAGGCCAAGACTGTGGCAAAGTGCCATGACCGAAAGGCCATTCAGTGCGTTATGCCTGCCCGGGAGGGCCATCTCCACATTGTAACCTTGTCCGTCCGGGCCAGTGGCCCTGAAGGTCGTGGTTTTCTCACCCACACGCACATCTCCAAGGCGCCAGTGGGCGTCTTTGTGGGTACCGTATGTGACTATCCTGCACCTTGCATGACCAGCAGCCTCCATGACCGTGTCCCAGTCTTGGCAGGCTACAAGCACCCCCCTGTCTGGCAAGAGGCTGGCAAACCTGGAAAAAGAGGCCTTTATCTGGTCAAGGGAGTCAAAAATGTCTGCATGGTCAAACTCCAGACTCGTAATGATTGCGCCAAAGGGCCTGTAAAACAGAAATTTGGAAACTTTTTGAAAAAAACTCGAGTCATATTCATCTCCCTCAATGACGAACCATTCTCCATCGCCTGTTCCAAAGCCCTTTTCCTTTAGCAGTGGCACGCCTCCTATCATGAAACCGGGTTTTTGATGGCAGGCCTCAAGTGCCGAAAGCAGAAGGGTGGATGTGGTAGTCTTTCCATGGGTCCCTGCCACAACAAGGGGTTTTCTTTCGCTTAGGAAAAAGTGCCCCATGGCTTCTGGAAAGGACATGTAGGCAATGTCGCTTTCAAGGACGTAACGAGCCTCTGGATTGTCTCTTGTAATAACGTTTCCGATTATGACAAGATCAGGACGTGCCTCCATGATGTTCTGGCTTTTGTAGCCCTTTAACACCCTGATGCCAAGCCCCTTTAGAACACCGCTCATGGGTTCGTAACAGCCAGAGTCGGAACCGCTGACCTGATATCCCTTTTCCTTTAACAGCCCTGCAAGGGCTGCCATGCCAGTGCCACAGATTCCCATAAGGTAGATCCGTTTTGTTTTTTTAATCTTTTGATTCATGCCTTTACGTTGCTCCTTGAACCAGCCACTATACCCACAGTGGGCATGTACAACAATGCCTGTGAGTTGTCCCCCCACGGCCTTGTATGCCAGTGAAATAACATAGAAAGAGAACTCTTGTAATTTCTGTTTCAAATTGATAGTTTAGACCACCTATGAAAAAGGACAGATGGGCAGCAATAGATCGGGCAAGAAGGCTTCTTGGCCTGACGGAAAAGGCCTCGAGAAATGAAATCAGACAGGCATACATGAGGGCTTGCAGGCTGAATCATCCGGACAGCCCCGGAGAAGGATCAGGTTCTGAAGAAAGGATGGCCCTTTTAAACAGTTCGTACAGGCTCCTTATGGAGTATGCAGATAACTACCGCATGAGTTTTTTGCCTAACGAGGATGGTATGGACGACGCTGACTGGTGGTTCTATCACTTCGGTCAGGATCCGATCTGGGCAGGTGAAAAAGAGGATTAAGATATGGCTTTGGTTGTGCAGAAGTTTGGTGGAACGTCTGTTGCCAACTGCAACAGGATCAAAAGGGTGGCAGACAGGGTAATCAGGCGCAAGAAACAGGGCGATGACGTGGTTGTGGTGCTGTCTGCAATGGCAGGCCAGACCAATTACCTTATATCCCTGGCCCTGGAGATGCAGAGTCAGCCGGACAGGCGGGAGCTGGATGTGCTTCTTGCCACAGGGGAGCAGGTGACCATTTCCCTTTTTTCCATGGCTGTCAAGGCCCGGGGGTTTGATGCCGAGTCGTTTCTTGGCTACCAGATACCCATAGAGACCGATACGGCCCATACTAGGGCCCGAATCAGGAACATTCCCACCGACAGGCTCAAAAGGGCCATCGAGCAGGGGAAGATTCCTGTTGTTGCGGGTTTTCAGGGGGTTGACAATCTAGGGGACATCACAACCCTTGGGCGAGGAGGTTCGGATACCACCGCTGTTGCAGTGGCTGTGGCCCTTGATGCAGATGTGTGTGAAATCTATACGGATGTGGACGGGGTCTATACAACGGATCCGAACATATGTCCTGCTGCCAGAAAGATAGACAGGATCTCCTATGAAGAGATGCTGGAGATGGCAAGCCTTGGGGCAAAGGTCCTGGAGATACGCTCTGTGGAATTTGCAATGCGCTACAATATGCCCCTGCATGTAAGGTCAAGCTTTACGGAAAACCCCGGCACAATGGTGGTCAAGGAGGATGAGTCAATGGAAGATGTATTGGTTTCTGCAGTAACCTACAGCAAAGATGAGGCGCGGATTACAGTAAAAAAGGTGCCAGACAAGCCTGGCATAGCTGCAAGCCTGTTTAACCCCATATCAGAGGCCAACATAGTGGTGGACATGATCATCCAGAATACCAGGGAAGGCAACCTCACAGACATGACCTTTACCGTGCCAAAGGGGGATTATGAGCAGGCAATGGAGATAGTGAAGCGTACTGCAGACGAGATAGGTGCCGAGAGCGTGGCAGGTGACAGGGGCATATCAAAGGTGTCCATAGTTGGGGTTGGCATGAGAAACCATGCAGGCGTGGCAAGCAAGATGTTCGACATCCTCGCCAGGCACGGTGTCAATATCCTCATGATAAGCACCTCTGAGATCAAGGTGTCATGCATCATTGATGAAAAGTTTACAGAGCTTGCAGTCAGGGCCCTTCACGAAGGTTTTGGCCTGGACAAGACAGATAGCTGATCTGCCAAGAGGTAGGCTTTATGGAAAGAACAGTTGAGATATACGATACGACCCTTCGGGATGGAACCCAGGCAGAAAACTTCAACCTGTCCGTTGAAGACAAGATAAGGATAGCCCAGAGGCTTGACGAACTGGGTGTTGATTACATTGAAGGTGGCTGGCCTGGTTCAAACCCAAAGGATCAGCAGTTTTTTACTGAAATAAGACAGTACCCCCTCAAGCACAGCAGGATTGCAGCCTTTGGCTCTACACATCCTGCAAAGAACAGGGCAGATGACGATCCCAACCTCAGGGCCTTGGTGGCCTCTGGTGCCCCGGTGGTAACCATTTTTGGAAAGAGTTGGGACATCCATGTAAAAGACGCCCTGAGGATCAGCCTTGAGAGAAACCTTGAGATAATAGAAAGCTCCCTGACCTATCTGAAGCAGAGGGTGGAAACCCTTTTTTACGATGCGGAACACTTTTTTGACGGGTTTAAAGCAGACAGGGACTACGCCCTGGCCACCATCAAAAAGGCCCGGGATGCCGGAGCCGAGTGTCTGATCCTCTGCGATACCAATGGCGGGACCTTGCCCAACGAGATCGTAGATATTGTAAAGGCGGTGCAGCAGTCTGTGGGGCAGGATGTTCCCCTGGGCATTCACTGTCACAACGATTCGGAGATGGCGGTTGCCAATTCGGTCATGGCAGTGCAGGCAGGGGTGAGGCAGGTTCAGGGGACAATGAACGGCTTTGGGGAAAGGTGTGGAAACGCAAACCTCTGCTCCATATTGCCAGCCCTTGTCTTAAAGCTTGGATACAGGTGTGAGGCCGGAAAGAATCTTTCAAAGCTCACGTCGATTGCAAGGTTTGTTTATGAAATAGCAAATCTTGCACCCAACAAGTACCAGCCTTACGTGGGGGCCAGCGCCTTTGCCCACAAGGGTGGCATACACGTAAGCGCAGTCCAGAGAAATCCGGAGACGTACGAGCACATACGCCCTGAACTTGTGGGCAACATCCAGAGAATCCTTGTGTCGGATCTTGCCGGAAAGAGCAACGTCCTTGCCAAGGCCAGGCAGTTCGGACTTGACATCTCAAGTGATGATCCTTTAGTGCTTGAGATAGTATCAAGGCTCAAGGATCTCGAGGCCCAGGGGTTTCAGTTTGAAGGGGCAGAGGCATCCTTTGAGCTTCTGATGAGAAGGGCCAGCGGCACGGCAAGGAAATACTTTGATCTTGTCGCCTTTAGGGTAATAGACCAGAAATGCAAGGAGGATGAGCCACCCCAGGCCGAGGCCACTGTCATGGTAAGGGTGGGCGGAAAGGTGGAACATACTGCCGCTGTAGGAAACGGCCCGGTAAACGCCCTTGACAATGCAATAAGAAAGGCCCTTGAAACCTTTTATCCCCAGTTAAAGGAGATGACCCTTGCCGACTACAAGGTTAGGGTGTTGCCGGACAGTCCGGGCACGGGGGCAAAGGTGAGGGTGCTTATCGAGTCCAAGGATTCAAGGGACAAGTGGGGAACCGTAGGGGTATCCCACGACATAATTGAGGCAAGCTGGCAGGCCCTTGTGGATGGCATCTGTTACAAACTTCTGAAGGATGAAAAGGACAAGCACTGAGCCCTCCTTTACAGAGCCAAGAGGTCTTGTCATATTCGGGATGTTTTTGATCCTGGCATGGGCCCTTTGGCAGTTTTTCATCTTCAGTGAACTTCCTGCCCCTGAAAGTCCGCCGGTCAATCTCAATGAATTGGAGCCAATGGAAACTATTTCAGATTTTCGTCTTTGTCTCCTTGGCAAGAGGGCTGATATAAACAGCGCATCCTATGAAGAGCTTGTAAGGGTTCCTGGGATTGGCCAGAAGACCGCTCAGAGGATTCTTGGCTTCAGGCAGGAGCAGGGGTTCATTCTTGACATGGATGAACTGCTCATTCCATGCGGTCCTGTTGACTCCCTGCTGTTGAGCCATATGAAAAGATATTTCAGGCAGGGCCTTGTCAGGGACAGTTTGTAAGGGAGTATAGGATCTTGGGAAGGAAGATAAACGAATGGGCAAGGACAGACTTCCAGGTGCGGAAAAGCCCTTCCTTGCCCGTCTGCTTGGCTTATCCCTTGGAAGAGGAACGTTTTATGTTATTTTTTGCCAGACCGGCCATGGCAACAAGACCGACTCCAAAAAGCAGGATGGTGGCCGGCTCCGGCACCTCGGCATGTCCGGCAATAACATCGTTTCCGCATGTTGCGGTAGCCCACAGGAGATTGAAGGAATTCCACTGACCGTCCTGGTTGATGCCGGCCAGAATGATCTTCACCATATAACCGTCGTTCCCTATTTTATTCCATGCTACAGATGCGCTACCGATACCTGTCCCCTGATACATCCATGAATAGGTGGTCTTGGGGTCGTTTCTATCATATTTTTGACCTACTGAGGAGGTTGTCCTGTGAATGTCATCGGGCGTATACCAGCCAGTGACGCTGTAGATATGGCCGTATTTAAAGGTGCCTGGATTAGGCTTGGTAGCGCCTGGTATATCTCCACCGTCTCTAGGATCTTCCGGCGGATTTGAATGATCTACCAGGCAGATTCCAGTCTCAAAGGATCCATCCTCATCAAGGTCCAGAGCCAGGTCTGCTGCATGGTAAAGGTAGTCATCATCCCAGCCTCTCTTTTTTCCATCGCCATAACCGGCTAATCCTGAAAAATTTGTGAACAGTTTTATGGTTACATCACTGCCTGAATAGGTAATCTCCGCCCTTTTCGTATCAAATTCCTCTCCACCAATCCAGTCATGCCAGCCTCCATTAGCCTTGCCTCTTGCCCACCGTTCTATAAGTGTCGTATCATTGATGGTTACTGCAAAAGCCTGGATGCTTGAGGCTACAGTAACTGCCAAAAAAGACACCAGTATCGTAACAATTCGGGTTACCATTCCAAT
>JAMOVK010000079.1 GCA_027067775.1 Deltaproteobacteria bacterium | reverse complement strand
CCATCAAGCCAGACCTCCCAGCCAAGTCCCCAGGCCCCAAGAGTAGGGCTTTCCCAGTCGTCTTCCACAAATCGTACGTCATGGTCTTTAAGATCGAGGCCAAAGGTCTCCAGGCTCTTCAAGTATAAATCCTGGATGTTGTCCGGGCTCGGTTTCATGATTACCTGATATTGATAGTAGTGCTGCAGCCTGTTTGGATTTTGCCCGTATCTGCCGTCAGTAGGCCGTCTTGAAGGTTGCACATAGGCAACGTTCCAGGGTTCGGGGCCAAGGGATTTCAGAAAGGTGGCTGGATGAAAGGTCCCTGCCCCAACCTCTACATCATAAGGCTGCAAGAGAAGGCAGCCCTGTTTTTTCCAATAGTGATCAAGAGAAAGGATCAAATCCTGGAAGTACATTTCCTCTCCTTTTCATTTCTTGAGTGTGGAGCCGTTTGGAAGACGATTTGTTTTCCAGTCGGCCCTTGTAATTTTAGGGAAAATTATGCAGTTTCCTCCTACAGTTGCTCTAGGAGGAATTTCAGCCCACTTGCCTATTAGGGTTATTCCAGTGTTGAGGTGGGAAGGGAAGTCAGAATTTGGTCTTTGAGCCCCTGGGTCTCCCACTATGCCGTTTTCTCCAAAGGATACATACTTGTCGGATATTACCTTTCTTATGGTACAGCCCTTGGCTATCTTGCATCCATGCATGATAATGGAATCTTCTATCACGGCTTCGGGTTCAACAACAACCCCAGGAGAAAGGACGGAATTTATCACCTGGCCTTTAATGGTGCAGCCGGCTGAGATGGCGGAATTTCTTATAAGTGCGCCTGGAACAACGTGGGCAGGAGGCCAGTCGCAAGGCATGGAACCTGCTTCAAGGTTGGTTACTACGCCCCAGGTTTGTGGGTCCAGTCCGCTTGAAGGTGTAAGTAGATCCATATGAGAATCCCAGTAAGACTGGATTGTTCCAACATCCCTCCAATAACCCTTGAAAATATAGCCGTAAAGATGGCCATCTTCCATGGCCTTTGGCAATATATGGTGTCCAAAGTCTGTTTCAGTGGTTTTCTTAAGAGAATCAACCAGGTAGTCGGTATCAAAGACATAGATGCCCATTGAGGCCAGGTTAGACTTGGCCTTTTTGGGTTTTTCTTCCCAATCAACGATTTTGCCCTGATCGTCTAGTATGCCTATGCCAAACTGATGGGTCTGTTCCCAGGGCACGGTCATCATTGCCACTGTAACCTTAGCGCCTATGGCCCTGTGATATTTGACCATGTCTTTGTAATCCATATAGTAGACATGATCTCCTGAAAGGATAAGGATCTGGGATGATGGGCGCGATTCTATAAAGTCCAGGTTCTGCCTGACTGCATCTGCCGTACCCTTGTACCAGTCTGAATCATCTTCTCCCGTTCTTGGGGGAAGTATCTTCACCTCTCTTGTCCGGCCAGAAAGATCCCAGGCAGAGCCATCACCAATATGGCTCATAAGAGAAAGGGGTTTGTACTGGGTAAGTACGGCAACCCTTGTAAGGTCAGAATTCATGACATTGGACAGGGCAAAGTCGATGATCCTGTAAATGCCCCCAAAGGGTACAGCAGGTTTGGCCCTGTGTTTCACAAGTATGTTGAGTCTTGAACCGACTCCTCCTGCAAGGATCATTGCTAGGGTATCGCGCATAATCAAAAGCTCAATCGTTTATTTTGTCGCCTTTCAGAAACTGGTTCAGAGTGGTTTCTGCGTTTTTAAGGGCACATAACTCGCCACACATGGAACACCCCTTGTGCGAGAGTGATTTTCTCGATTCCAGTATCTTCATGGCATCTTCAGGAAAGAGCATGTTCTTGAACTGCTCATTCCATTTAAAATCTCTTCTATCCTTAGAGATTTGTTTGTCAGCAATGTCTGCCTTTCCCTTTAATTTTACCACATCTCCTATGTGAGCGGCCAGTCTTGCCACCTTTACTCCTATTGCCACATCTTCTTCATTGGGCAGGGCCAGGTGTTCCGAAGGCGTGATATAACATACGAGATCAGCCCCATACATTGAGGACTGTGCCGCTCCTATGGCAGCTGTTACATGGTCCCAACCAGCACCTACATCTGTAGGAAGCGGACCCAACATATAATAGGGAGCGTGGTTTGACATCTTTTTCTGTAAGATGATGTTGGCCTCTATCTCGTCAAGGGGAACGTGTCCGGGTCCTTCTACCATGGCTTGGCACCCTGTTTCCCTTGCCAATTCGCACAGTTCGCAGTTTAGAATCAACTCTGCCATCTGTGCCCGGTCCAGAGAATCGTGAATGGCTCCCGCACGTATTCCATTTCCAAGGCTCAGTACAGTGTCATATTTTTTCAGGATGGAACATACACGATCAAAGTGTTCATAAAGGGGATTTTCCTTGTTGTTTTTCATCATCCACTGGATCATCAGGGTCCCGCCCTTAGAGCACAGCCCCCCGTAACGGTAGCCCTGTTTTTCCATCCTTTCGATGGTAAAGAGATTTATTCCACAGTGAATGGCCATAAAGGCGATGCCATCCTGGCATTGTTTCTCAATAAGGTCAAAGAGGAACTCAGGGTCTAATTTGGTTGGATCCCTGTATTTTTGTATGGTTTCACAAAAGGCCTGATACAGCGGTACGTTGCCTACTGGCAGGGAGACCTCTTGAAGTATTTCCTGGCGTATCCTATCCAAATCTCCAGCTGCAGAAAGCTCCATCAGGGTATCAGCACCCTGTTCCTCAGCGATTTTAGCCTTTCTTTTTTCATGTTCTATGTCGCAGACATCGGTGGATGTGCCTATAGAGGCGTTTATCTTTGTGCGAAGGCCTTTGCCAATGCCAACCACGCGTTTTTTGTTGAAACGGCCTTTTAGTATAACAATCTGTCCCTGGCGTATCCGTTCAAGAAGAAGTTCAGGTGGAATTGCCTCTTCTTGACAGATTTCTTCCATCTCCTGGGTCAAGTTATTATTAAATGCCTGCTCTAGTTGTGTTGCCAAATCTAGCTCCTTTCAACTATAAAGAATAAAAAGGCTGTATGATTAAAAAAACAATTGCTCTGTCTTTAGGCCAAGCTCAAATAACCAGGTCAACATACTATATGACAGCCTTGTTACCAAGACGGAGTTTAAATCAGAATCTCATCTGTTAGATCTTGTAACTAATAGCCTTTAGGCCATATTATACAAACTGCAAAGGAGCGGATTTGTTGAGACATGTGGTAATGACAGTGGCAGGCTCTGATCCCTCGGGAGGAGCAGGTATCCAGCAGGATATCAGGGTGTTTACCTGTTTGGGCCTTTACTCCTGTGCTGCCATAACTGCCATAACGGTGCAGAATACCCAGGGTGTGAAGGATGTGTGTCCTGTTCAGGGTGATCTTGTTAAAAGACAGGTAGATGCGGTTCTTGAAGACATCAGGTTGAAGGGCATCAAGATCGGGATGCTTGCTACGAAGGATAATGTAATAGGTTTGGCCAAGGCTCTTTTTTCTAAGGGAGATGCCTGGGTGGTTGCTGACCCAGTAATGCGTTCCAAGAATAACACTGTTCTTTTAGATGATTCTGCCTGGCACCTTTATGAAAACAAACTTTTGCCCAAAATAGATATATTGACTCCAAACCTTCAAGAGGCCTCTGTGATTTGCTCTATGGATATTGGTTCGCTTGATGAAATGGAAGAGGCCGCTAGGGTCATATATGAAAAATTGACAAAAAATCGCGGTTCAAAAGACAGGTGCGGTGTCTATCTAAAGGGTGGCCACCTGGAAGACCCTGATAAAAGTGTGGATATTTTCTATTTTGACAATGAAGCGCTCTATTTGATTGATGACAGAATAGATAACATCCATACGCATGGAACAGGCTGTACCCTTTCTTCTGCGCTATGTGGTTATTTGTGCATGGGCAAACCCCCGAGGGTTGCTGCACGTCTTGCCAAGGAGTTTGTTAGGAGGGCCATAATGGCTGGTTTCCCGCTCGGCAAGGGTATCGGGCCTGTTGATCCGTTAGTTTTTCTTAAAATTTCAAAATAGACTTTACTGAATTGTTGTTCAGTATTAAAAGGTATATTACTTTTTAAATGCAGGGTTTAATCATGCCCTCTAAGTGACATTAATCACATTATTTCCTGGTTCCGGAAATAACAAACATCATTTCTACCCAATTATAAAGGAGGTTAAGAAAATGGCAGTTTATGTTCTTGGTCACAAAAGTCCTGACACCGACTCAGTAACGGCAGCAATCGCTTTTGCCGAGCTTCAGAAGATGCTTGGTGTAGATGCTGTACCATGCAGACAAGGGGAGTTAAATCCTGAGACAAAGGTCGTCCTCGAAAAGTTTGGTTTTGATGAGCCAGAGCTAAGGACAGATGTAACTGGTGAAAAATATATGCTGGTTGACCACAGCGATATCAAGCAGGCCCCTGATAACTGGGACAAGGGCGAACTAATGGCAGTTGTGGATCACCACAAGATCGGTGATATCACCACTCCTAATCCCATTCTCTTTGTTGCAATGCCAGTTGGTTGCACCGGAACTGTTCTTTACACCCTTTACAAGGATGTATACAAGAAAGAGATCCCCGCAAACGTGGCAGGTCTAATGATGTCTGCCATTTTGTCTGACACCGTTCTTTTCAAATCCGCTACATGTACCCCTGAAGACAAGGCTGCTGCAGAGGCACTTGCCAAGATAGCAGGTGTTGATGACATGATGGCTTGGGGTATGGAAATGGCAAAGGCCAAGAGTGCTGTCGAGGGTGTATCACCAAGAGATTTGGTCTTCCGTGACTACAAAGACTTTGACATGAGTGGCAAGGCCATTGGAATCGGTCAGCTTGAGCTGGTTTCTCTCGATCTGGTTGACAAGATCAGGGATGATCTTTATGCAGAACTTGAAAAAATCAAGGCAGAGAAAAACGCCCACAGCATCTTCCTTATGCTTACAGATATCATGAAGGAAGGAACCGACCTTATGGCAGTTACTGACGATCCTTCCATTGTTGAAAAAGCCTTTGGTGTAAAGCTTGAAGGCAAGTCCGTATGGCTGCCAGGTGTAATGAGCCGTAAGAAACAGATGGTTCCCAACCTGGAAAAGGCCTGCGCATCCTAACATACAGTTCAATCTTTAATATAGATTAGGCCGGTGTAACAGCCGGCCTTTTTTGATTGTAGAAAAGGTGTTGAATCTGGTTTAATATTTGCTGGTTAACAAAAATATAAGGGAGGTGAGAACATGACCCCTGAAATAGAAGAACTCTTTACTGACGGTCAGTTCAAGTTCATGGATGAGGAGTATGATGAGGCCATAGAGGTTTTTACCAAAGTGATCGAGCTTGAACCGGGATTTGCCAAGGCGTATCAGGCTCGTGCCATTGCCTACCTGAGAAAAGGAGACAATGCCAAGGCCCTTGAAGATATTTCAAAGGCCATAGAGGTGGATCCTGAAAATCACAGGTTTCACTATCACAAGGGGGCAATTCACCTCAAGAATAATGAGCTCGATGAGGCTGTTGAGGCACTGTCACGGGCCATAGACCTTGCTCCTGAATATGCCCCTGCGTATTTTTTGAGAAGCGAGGTCTATGACAAGCTTGGAGAAGAGGAGGCATCGGCAGCAGATTTTAACAAGGCAGATGTCCTTAGAAAAGAACAGACTCATGCCAGCAAGATAGTGGACTTTTGGAGATAAGATACTTGGGTTTCAAGTTTGTGTGTGATGGGCTGTTTTAGAACTTGTACTGTAAAGAGAAATAGATTGAAAACGGGTTAACCTTTTTTTCACTGTATAGCCCAGGTAGACGATAGCGTCTGTTGAACAAGTTTTTTATTGCTACCTGGGCATCAAGGTGTTTCACGAACAGGTCTTTATATGTACCTGTCAGATCCGTGATCCACATGTTTGAGCTGGAAAACTTTCTTTTTCCCTTGTTGTAATATCCTGTGGCAGAACTGGCATAGTTGATCTTGGCAGTCATTTTAAGCTTTGGCGTTATATCAAGTTCTGTGCCCAAGTTGAAAATGTTGTCTGGGCCAGTTTCAAAGGGGGTGCGCCACTGGGAGTAAAATGGCTTGAAAGAGCCGTCAGGCTCTATGATGATATAGTCTAATACCTTGTAATCTTCGTCGTCACCGTAGTTGTTAAAAAGCGTGGAATTGAACCAGAATTTTAACCAATAGGCAGGTTGCCAGTCTAAAGTTACTTCAATTCCATAGATATCCTGCGAATTTGGTTTGGAAAGACCTCCGTTCGGGTCCTCGTTTACATGGTCTTTGATCTTGTTCCAAAAACCTGTTGCACTCATCCGAAAATTTTGAACGGGTTTCCAGTCCAGATTCAGGCTCAGATTCTGTATCTTTTCAGGGTCCATGTCAGAACGGTTGACCAGCTGGGTATTGTATGGTGTCCGATAGGCAGTACCCAAGAGCAACTTCAGTCTCAAGGAGGACACAGGATGCCATCCGCCACCAAGGCTGTACGATAGTGAGTTGTCGTATTGGCTGTGGTCATCGAATCTGAGGCCTGCCCATAGCTCAAACCACTTCCAGTGCTTTCGTAACTGGGCATATATGGAAAATAGGTTGGTGTTGAAGTCTTTCTGGTTGATTATCGGGGTGAATAGGGGATTTCCGGGTTGCAAATAGTCAGGCAGAAAACTCTTTGACAGCACCGCTCCGGTTATCCGGTTGTATCTGTAGGAAGTGCCAAGGGTAAGAAGACCTGTAGAATCCCATAGCTGTCTGTCCATAAAGAGTTCTCCGTAATAGACATGACTGTTTGAGTGCCATGATACGTCTACCAGTTGTTCCTCAAAGGGGATTTTGCTGTAATAGGCGCTAAAGTGAAAGTTGTACAATCCAAGGCCTTTTTGTGCTTCCAGCTTAATGAATCTAAACGGAATTTTTTTCTTGGCTGCCCAGGTCTTGTCCGAGTCGATTTCACCAACCACGTATCTATTGGTCATGGAAGACCAGCGTCCAGATAGTTTTAGCCACTGTTTCCATGACAGGTTGAAGACCGTCTCAAGGTATTTTGAATTGTCAAGTCTTCCCCTGCCTTTTATGTACTGTTTGGGGCAAGCCTGCTTATCGTCACATTTTAAGACATTGTAGTACTCGTCAAAGGCCCTTTTGGAGGTAGCGCTAAGTGCTACAAAGCCTTCCCAAAGCCCGTAGTTTTTCCCTGCCTGGATGGTAAAGTGGCCATCATGGTCAGGGGTTCCTGCCCTAAGATTCAGGGAAATTCCATCAATGTCTCGTCCTTCCATAGGCACTACATTCACAACGCCAGCAAATGCGTCGGGCCCCCACAGTACCGATGCAGGTCCTTGGATTATCTCTATGCGTTTTACAAAATCGAGAGTTAGTTCCTCTCCAAGAGGGAAAATGGATTTTGTGCTGTCAGAGGTCATTGGAACTGAGTCGTATAAAAATAGGAAGCTGTCAGGAATACCTCTGAAAAATGGTTGACCACCAGCCTCTCGGTTGGCGATGTAAAAACCGGGCACCATAGATAAGGCCTCTCCAAGGGTTCTAAGGCCGTACCTTTCTATTGTTTTTTTGTCAATTATAGATACTACTGCTGGAGCTTCTTCAGGGGACTCTGGATGTTTTGATGCACTGGTTACTACAGAGATGTCCTCTCCTACGAACAAGACTTTTGTAGGTATGGCGTTGCTGGCCATAACAATGCGTTGGCATATTACCAGCAGTATCAGTACACACAACAGGCCAAATATTTTATATTGTGTCCTATTTTTAAGACAAGTCAAAATCAATTGTTATCCTCCAGCTGTTTGAGCCTGGTGCGGAATTTCGACCTGGTAAGCCCAAGGAGTTTAGCAGCTGCACTCTGGTTCTTGCCAGTCATTTCTAGGGCCTGTCTAATAAGATCTTTTTCAAGCTCTTCCAGGTTTATTCCCTCTTCAGGTAACCTAAAATTTTTTGGAGAGGGTGCTATGTTCTGTTCATATAAAAAAGAAAGATGTTCAGACGTAATTGGAGGTAATCCAGCAAGTATGGATGCCCTTTCAATGGTGTTTGCAAGTTCGCGTATATTGCCAGGCCAGCTATACTGTTTGAGAATCCTTTTTGCACCCTCTGTCATAAGATGTTCAGATGAGTCGCACTCCAAAAATTTTCTAACAAAAAATTCTGCCAGAGGAATTATGGCCTCCTTTCTTTCTCTTAGCGGGGGTATGTGGATAGGGAATACGTTTATCCTGAAATAAAGATCTTGCCTAAATTCGCCTTCTTCTACCAGTTTTGCGAGATCTTGATTGGTGGCACATATAACCCTAACATCCACTTGTATGGACTCGTTTCCCCCCACCCTTTGAATGGTCTTTTCTTGTAGGGCCCTTAACAGCTTTGCCTGGGCCTCAAGAGGCAAATCCCCAATTTCATCCAGAAACAGGGTTCCTCCTGATGCGTACTCAAAGACTCCTTGTTTGGACCTGTCGGCCCCTGTGAATGCCCCTTTTTCATGGCCAAACAGCGTGCTCTCCACCAATGTATCAGTAATGGCAGCACAGTTAAGGGCCACAAATCTGTGATCCTTTCTTGGGCTATTTTCGTGGATAAATCTTGCTACCACCTCTTTTCCAGTTCCTGACTCACCAGTTATAAGTAC
>JAMOVK010000078.1 GCA_027067775.1 Deltaproteobacteria bacterium | reverse complement strand
ACCTAGTTGCTGGGCCAGTGAAAGCTTACCCTTGGAACTCGCCTTGCCCTTGGAAGAGGTCTTGGATGGCTTGGGTGAAGTCTTTTTTACAATGCACTTCTTTTTTGCATAATGGGCACCAAATGCATCTGTTACAATCCTAAAAGGATCCCTGAGATAAAAGACCTTCGTCTTCTCTGTCTTTGCAAGATCAAAGACAACCCGCACGGTTCGCGGTTTAAACTGGGCAGCCCTTACAGACCTTAAAAGACCGTTGTCTATCTTTATGTATTCTGGCAGGCCTATTTTTTTGTAGGCTGGATAAAGATCCAGATAGAACCTCTTTGGAAGGCCATGTTTCTTGTCTGCTGGAAGCTCTCCCTGCTTAATAGAAACAGGTCCAGAGGCAAGAATGACCACCCTGGTGTAGTCCTTGTCTGACCAGTATCTGATATCTTTTATGATGGCCGTCTTGGATCCGTTTCGTTTTTTGCTTTTGGAGCTGGCCCGTTTCCCTGCCTTTTTTGAGGAAGCGGCCTTTTTGCTACTAGACGGCTCCCTTTTGTTAGCCAGGGAATCCACCTTTATTCCCATTCTTGCAAGCCTCTGTCTGGCCAGCCTGGCATGGCTTCCGTTGGGATAGTCTTGGATTACTTTTTTCCAGGCTGTTATGGCGCTACTTGGCCTGCCGGTCATCTTATAAATCTGGCCAATTTCATACAGGGCGTCATCGGCAAGTCTGCTAAGGGGGAACCTCTCAACAAGGACTTGGTAACGTTCAAGGGCCTCTTGAATATCAGACATGCGCCTGGAATAACCGTATAGACCACTGTAGCACCTGGCCATCATGAAAAGCGCCTTTGGTGCTATTTCAGGGTCATCAGGATGTCTAAGATAGACTCTCCTGAACTTGTCTATCACTCCTAGCCAGTTCTTTCGGTACTTTCTTAACCGCGAGCTTGCAGCAAGCCTATCAAAGGCCCTTTTGGCCTCTTTGTACTCGATGGCTGCTGACTTAGAGACAGCCTGAGCGGTTCTTGCCTCTAGGGGCTTGCACGGAAAAACCAGGCAAACAAAGGCTGCAAACACCAGCAAAAGGGAAAGAAAAAAGGACTTATTATCCAATGTTGTTAGTCTTTTTCTTTTACAAGCCTGCAAAGTTCGTCAAGAATGTTGAGTGCCTCAAGGGGCGTTGTATTGTTAATATCAATTTGTCTTAGCCTGTGCTTTAAGCGTCCATCCTCATCACTTTTTAAAGGAAGCGACTTTTGAACCACTAACTTATAGTCTGAAGCTTCCATTGAAGCAACGGGCACCTGTCTCTTCGCGTTTTTATTTTCTATCTGTCTAAGTATCCTTGCTGCATTGTCAATAACCTGAGGTGGTACTCCAGCAAGGGCTGCAACCTGGATGCCATAGCTTTTGCTGGTGGCCCCTTCCTTTAGGGTATGAAGAAAATAGATCCTGTCCTTGTGTTCTTTTACCTCTACATGTAGGTTTTTTACCTTCTTGTATTGGCGGGCCAAGGCGGTGAGCTCATGATAGTGGGTGGCAAACAGGGTCTTTACCCCCTTCTTGTCCTTAAAAAGTAGATGCTCGGCTACAGCCCAGGCAATGGAAAGTCCATCATAGGTGCTGGTTCCCCTTCCTATTTCATCCAAGATAACCAGACTTTTTGACGTAGCATTGTTCAAAATATTGGCTGTCTCCTTCATCTCCACCATAAAGGTACTCTGACCCCTTGAAAGATAATCTGTCGCTCCCACCCGGGTAAATATTTGATCAAGAACACAAAGGCTTGCCCTTTCGGCAGGCACAAATCCTCCCATTTGAGCCATAAGGCAGATGAGGGCTGTCTGTCTTAAAATTGTCGATTTGCCTGCCATGTTTGGCCCAGTAATAAGGATAAGCAGACTGTCTTTATGGTTTAACCTTATATTGTTTGGCACAAAGGCTTGCCCTTCAAGATTTAGCTCTACTACAGGATGGCGCCCTTTTTCTATCTCTATAGAGTCCCCCTTTTTGAAATGTGGCCTTGAATATCCGTTTATTTCTGCGGTAGCAGCAAGACTGCATAGGCAATCCAGGCTGGCTAGAGCACTGGCGCTTTTTTGCACCCTTGGGGCCTGGACGGAAATCTCTTTTCGAACCTCCTTGAAAATCTCTGCCTCAAGTTCAAGTCTCCTGTCTTGGGCAGTCAGAATCTTTTCTTCCACT
>JAMOVK010000077.1 GCA_027067775.1 Deltaproteobacteria bacterium | reverse complement strand
AGATATTTTTACGGGCCCGAGACTGCAAAAACCTCTTCCAGAGATCTTCCAAAGAAAAAGTCCATGTCCGCCTCTTTAAAAGACAGATCCTTCATCACCTTTTGCCTAAAACGCCTTTCTTCTCTGACGACCTTCTCAATAACGGAAAAATTCCAGGAACCAGGACCGGGAAAACCAGATAAGGCTTCGGTGATCTTTTTTATATCAAAGACCTTGTCATGATTTTCTATCAGTTCAAAAAGAGCAGCTCCAGCAGGGATCAGATCCTTTCTTTGTAAAAGATCCTTCATAAAAATACTTTCCAACTCCCTGGTATCCCAACATTTGAGAAGTTTGCACTCAACAGGTCTCGTGCCATATATGGAACAGGCATGCATCTGGGAATCAAAAAACTTGCACGCACCAATTTTGTTTACACCTCGAATCTTTATCAACTCGTTCTCAAGCAACACTACCCTATTAGTACGGGGATCTAAACCTGGCTCCCCTCTTCTGATAGTCAGGAGATCAGCTGGAGACAGGGTACCGTTAACCACCAACACCCTGTCGGGTGTATGCAATACCGGCCCTCCCTTGATACAGCACTCACCACACCTCTTGCATTCTTCATCGGTTACATTAATGTGCATAGATACAACCAAACAAAATCAACAGGTCTTCAAGGTAATGGAAAAGGAATTAAAACAGCTATTCAACCAGATTGACAATGCAGTTGCGACTGTTGCCCAAAAACATCCCAGAGAATTCAGATGCAAAAAGGGCTGTTCAGACTGCTGCAATGCTGTCTTTGACATCTCTCTTGCAGAGGCAATGCTAATCAAAAAGTATTTCTCCATGCTTGGAAGAAAGACCAGGAGGCAAGTCCTCAAAAAGGCCAAGGAAGCCCAAAAGACATGGGATGAAAACTTTGTTGCCAAAACAATAGATGACATATCCAAACTGCGCATACCCTGCCCGCTCTTAAGCAGAGATGAAGAATGCCTTCTTTACGAAGTACGACCCGTAAACTGCAGGACCTATGGAGTCCCAACGGAAATAAATGGACATGGACATGTCTGCTCCCTTTCCGGTTTCAAGGCTGGGCAAAGCTATCCCACCATAAGACTTAACATCATTCAAGAAGAACTCCTTAAAATAAGCGGACAGGTCGACCCTCAGAAGGCCAACCAAAGATGGCCCATATCAGCCGTATTACTGGATAAAGTCTACTGATCATCAGGCTGCTCTTCCAATCCCTTTTCAAGTATCTTGATCCCCTCTTCTAATAAATCCGCCTTTTCCCTGGCACCCATTCCCCTAAAAAGCTTCTCGGCCAACCTGTAGGCGTCGAGCGCCTCCTCTATTTTACCTTGCCGTTCATACACATCTGCAATGCCTGCCAAAAAGAGGGCAGAACGCTTGACATCACTCAGTTGTTCTACAAGTTCCAAGGCCCTAAAATAATATGGAAGGGCCTTGTCATATTCTTTTAGATGCCGGTATATATCGATAACCTTTTCTAACATGATTACAGTACTGATTGGATCATTTTTCTTTTCGCAAATAGCCAGTGTTCTTTGGTAGGGGGAAAGGGCAGCCTTCATGTTTCCGCGCATTACATGAAGATCACCAATCTTTTCACAGATATTTGCAACATCAACATCGTAACCGGCATCATCAAAGACACTCAACACTTCCTCAAACTTAGCAAGGGCGTCCAAGGATTGACCCCGGTTTTTTAATATATTTGCCTCTTGATAAGCCTGTCTTGCATCAACTATTTCTTTGGGCTCTTGTTTTTGCGTCTGTTGAGTTATTTTTTCTTTTTCAAGTCCTTCCTTGATTACTTTTTCTTCATTCATGCTCCTGATTGCCTCTCTTACAACATTACCAACTGTTGTCAGTTGTAACTGATCACCATCGAAAATATAGAACTCCTCCTGATCATTCGCCATCTTGGAAAGGGCCCCCAATGCCTCTTTTGCCTGAATCTTACCCAGGGCCCATGCAGCATGGCCGCGCGTGGCAGGGTCATCTGAATCCAGCAGGTCAAACATGACAAAAAACGAATTTGTCCGCACCAGTTTTGGATGAAGCTCTCCTATCCTGCCAATAGCCCATAAAATGGCTGGCCTTGATGGAACATCACCCACAAGGCCAAGTATATGTCGAACAAAGGAACCGTACAGACTGGGCTGATTTCTTATAATTTCGCCAACTGTCTCAATGGCTCCCCAATTTGCTGCAGCAGAGTCATTGGCTGAATACAACAGCCTCCTCAAAAGGTCCCCAACAGTAGAGGGATCTTGATTGCTGATTGCCGCTGCTACTTGGCCCAATACAATTACCGCATTCCAGCGGGCCTCCAAATCTGCTGAATATAGAAGTCTCTGGATCTTCCTAAGGACAAGCCTGTCTTCCAGGGCCATCATGGACAAGAGATTTGCATCCTTATCCCTTACGGCCTTTGCCACCTCTTTTTTGGAATATCTTTTACTTTTATCCCTTTGGGAACCAGGCCTGTTAACCTGCTGGGATACTTTGCTCGTAGCAAGAGAGCCTTTTTCAAATCTGGTCCTAACACCTTGGTGTTTTAACTCCTGCAAATCTTCCTTGAGACGGATAAAACTGAGTGCTCCGCGTATCTTTTTCCCCTCTACGTCATGGCCATGGGGGAAAACCACATGTCTATCAAAATCATATCCTTCTATCAGGGCGTCTTTATAATCTTCTCCAGGCAGAAGATTCCAGGCCAGATCCCAATCGTTGTCACATGCAAAGCCAAGGGCCTCCACCATGGCAGCACCCAGATTGTGACCAGTCACATCATGGACAAAAACAGCACCACATTGGCATACACCAAAATCAAAATCGCCCAATCTTGTAGGTTCAACCCGTCTGGGCCTTGGTAGTTTTTGAGAACAAAAAGGACAGACTGGTTCAACTACTCCCTTAATAATTGACATGGATCTTGATTATATGGCCTTTTCGTTAACCTGCTTTTCAAAGTCAGGATGAACAGGATAGCCAAACTCCTTTGCCTTTTCCATCTCTTCCTTTGCCCGCTTGTAGTCTCCGCCAAAATAGTAGGCTACTGCAAGATTGTTCCTGGCAAGACCGAAGCGGGGAGACAGACTCACTGCCTTTTCTGCCAGGGCAACTGCACGTTCAAGATTATCAAGCTCCACAAGAATAGACGAAAGATTAATAAGGGCTGGAACCATCTCTGGCTTTATATCAAGGGCCTGTTCAAAATAATCAGCAGCTTCTGCCCATTTGCCAAGCTGCATGTAGGCTGAACCTATATTTGCCATGGCTTCTGCAGAACCAGGATGGGCCTTCAAGGCTTCCTTATTCTCTCTAATTCCATCTTCCAGCCGTCCCATCTGAAAAAAGAGGGTGCCAAGATTTATCCTGACCTGGTAGGAGGTTGGGTCTATCTCTAAGGCCTTTTGAAAAGACGTTACGGCGTCGTCCAGGCGATTTGCACGCCAATAGGCAAGGGCCAACCGATGATGTGCCACAACAGAATTTGGATTTTCCCTGGTTTCCTTTTCGAGATCTTTAACTACTTGTTCTATATCGCCACTTTTTATTGGATTCTGAGCCATTTTTCCTCCTGAATAAAGGCGTATATGTGGATTTTCTTACTAAGAGGTGTCATAATCTAACATAAACAGCAGGGATTTACATAATAAATTGATATATCATGCAAAAGAAACCCGATAACAAAACAACCCTTGAGTGTAAATTCTGTGGAGGTCCTGCCACTATTTGCGGTAGATGAGCAAATGCAACTGTTACCTGCAAGGATTGCGGGATGACGTTGCCAGCTCGCCACTATACAGAAGAGATTGAGGCGATGAAAGAAGACCTTATCAAGTCTTTCGTTACAGATAACAAACAATAAGGCGGCCTTAACAAGGCCGCCTTGTAAACCTTTCTTACCTTATATTAATATCGTTTTCGCCTAGACTCTTGCCTGCTCCTCTCTTACAGAGATGGCCACCTTGTAAAGGATTGTCACGATCAGGCCTCCCACACCCCAAATTGCAGCTGCTATAGTAATTTCAGGAAGTGTCGGATGATATTCGGTTATTGTCTCAAAGGGGTTGGGAATGAATCCGCCAATAACCAATCCTACACCTTTATCAATCCATGTTGCCAAGAATACCGACGCACAAGCCAAAGCCAATCCCTTAGGATTGCGGCGTATCCTGGGAACAAGCAGCAGGAACACACCAAAAAGTCCGATTACTATTGCAGCCCTCATAAAGGGGACGAGATTGCCATATCCATCAAGACCGGCAAAGAGATACTCCAATGTATGCATGTGCCCAGGAATCTGGCTATAGAATGCAGTGAAAAATTCGCATCCCATAAAGAAAAGGTTGGCAATCATGGCATAGCAAACAGTCTTTGCAATGGTCTGAAGGGCCTCATCGCCTGGATCAAACTTGGTAACCTTTCTTACAAAAAGAAGTATCATAATAAGCAGTGCAGGGCCTGCAGCAAAGGCCGATGCGAGAAAGCGAGGTGCCATGATGGCAGTCAGCCAGAAATGCCTGCCAGGCAGACCGGCGTACAAGAAGGCAGTCACAGTGTGGATACTGATGGCCCATGGGATGGATATGTAGATGAAAGGCTTTACCCATCCAGGACACGGCACACCTTTCTTGTCTGCCAGGAGAGTATTGTATCCACAAATTATATTGAGCAGCAGGTAACCGTTTAGCACTATCATATCATAGAACAACATAGAATGAGGAGTTGGATGAAGCACAACATTCAGCATTCGCATTGGTTGCCCAATATCTACAACAATAAAAAGCAAGCACATTACAACGGCTGCAATGGCAAGAAATTCCCCAAACACCACGATCTTTCCATACTTTGTATAGTGGTGAAGATATTTTGGAATAACCACCATTACTCCTCCTGCAGCCACTCCAACAAAGTAGGTAAACTGTGCAATGTAAACGCCCCAGGAAATATCACGGCTCATGCCGGTTATGCCAAGACCTACCTTAAGCTGATACAGGTAGGCCATCATTCCCGCGCCAATAAGACACAGAAGAAAAATAATCCAGCCCCAATAAACTGATGATCCTTTTAATGCCTTTTCAATCATAATGCCCTCACACTATATCAGATAGAAGACTGATGGTTTTGTCCCAAGCTCTAGCTTACGCCGTAATGATATTCTTTCCTTGAGAATCTTACGGACATTAGAGTTTGGATCAGCCAGATTGCCGAAAAACATCACATCAGGTACTGCCTCCACACATCCAGGCTGCTTACCCTCGGCCAGACGCTCAACACAGAAGTTGCATTTTTCTACAACGCCCCTCATTCTAGTTGGAAACTGCTTGTTCAGTTTTCTGCCATGGGCCATCTCCTTTTTCAACTGAACCCTTGGATCAAGCCAGTTAAAGCTTCTTGAACCGTAAGGACAGGCGGCCATGCAAAAACGGCACCCAATACAGCGATGATAATCCTGGGCGACCAAACCGTCTGGCCTTTTAAAGGTGGCCTGTACCGGACAAACCCTTACACATGGAGGATTGTCACAGTGGTTACACAAAAGGAGAAAAGGCAGACCTTCCAATATATGATTGTACTCATTGTAACTGTCTGGGAAGACATGCTCGTATTCGTCCTCCCAGATCCATTTGATTTCATTCTTGGGATCGCCCCAGTTAGGTACATTGTGTAAATAGTGGCATGTGTGGACAATCTTTTCTATTTTTTCTTTATTAAGGGCCATCACATCTATCAGCATCGCCCAGCGAACCTTTGGCCCCGCCTCTTGCTCATGGTGCTTGTCGTGGCCATGAGACTCATGGGCCATTTCAGCCTCTACGGCTCCAGGCCTTAGCAGCTCAAAAACACCCTTTCCTCCAAGCCCCACCAAAGTAGTGAGACCGGCAGCCTTTAAAAATTTTCTTCTATCCATGCTCATAGCTTGCTCCCATTTGGATCGTAATGACAATCCCAGCAATAGGGTTCTACACCTGCATAGTTATGACACTTGTCGCAAAATTCTTTTTTGTTTGAGTGACATTTTATGCATGTATTCTGCAGACTGATCCAGACCTTTTTACCTTCGCTGTTGACGTACCATCTGTTTCCTTCTCTCAGGGCCTGGTCACGCCAGTCATTCAGAAACTGCATATGCGTGGTAATCATAAACCTGGTATTCTCGACACACTTTTTTTCTGAAAGGGCCTTGATGGCTGGTGTATCTAAACTTGGCTTTGGCTGTGGCGCAGCAGTACCCCGATTGTACAGGAAGGGAAACAAAAAGATACACGCAAAGACTGCAAGACCTATTATGACCTTCCCTGAATCATACATCTTCTGTTACCTCCTCCTCACCTTCTGCCTTGGCAAACCCAGGTATTTCCTCACCCCTCAGGTCTGTGGGCCGGTCATGCTCTCCTTCCATTATTAAAGCATTTCCTACCAGTTCAGACACACCACAGACATTGACATCTGGCACCCAGTACTCCATTGAAGCCGGAAGCACGGCCCTATCAATGGCGCAAACACACGAAAGCATGTTTACACCAAAACGCTCGTGCACGTATTTAACCGCGTTTGCCCTGGGAAGACCTCCCCTGAGCCTGAGCTCCATATTTTCGCCTGCATTCAGTCCAGCACCACTTCCGCAACAAAATGTCTGTTCTCGTATGGTGTTTTCCGGCATTTCATAAAAGTTGTTACAGACGTTATTTATAATGTAACGAGGTTCTTCAAACATCCCCATACCACGAGATGGATTACAGGAATCGTGATAGGTGACCTTCAGATGGTCGTTTCTTTTTGGATTGAGTTTCAATTTGCCGTGTTTTATGAGGTCGGCTGTAAACTCTGAAATGTGGATCATCTTGGCAGACTTTGCATTCTCGAATTTTGTACCGGTCAGTGGATTTACAGGCTCCTCAAGAAACTCAGGCGGCCCGTTGAATGTATTCATATACTGGTGCACCACACGCCACATATGGCCACATTCACCGCCCAGAATCCATTTAACGCCAAGCCTTTTCGCCTCAGCATATATTTTGGCATTCAGCCTTTGGGCCATATCCAAGGATGTAAAAAAACCGAAGTTTCCACCCTCGCTGGCATAGGTACTCCAGGTATAGTCCAGCCCAATATGCTCAAACAGGAGCAGATACCCCATAAGGGTATAAATTCCAGGATCAGCAAAAACGTCACCAGAAGGAGTAACAAACAAGATCTCTGCTCCCTTTTTGTTAAAAGGTGGCTCTATGGTTACACCTACAAAGTCTTCTATATCCATACACATGAACTCGATGTTCTGCTTAAAGGTATGGGGAAGAAGCCCTAAATGATTGCCAGTCTCGTAACAGTTGGCAACTGGCTCCTGGATCCAGTTGATATTCAGACCAAATAGATTGATGAGCTCGCGGCCAATAATGGTTACTTCTGCCGTATCAATTCCATATGGACAGAAAAGAGAACATCTTCGACATTCGGTACACTGAAACATGTAGTACCAAATTTCCTTTAAAACATCCTCCGTGATCTTCCTGCCACCTGCAAGCCTTCCAAGTATCTTGCCCGCCTTAGTAAACTCACCACGGTAAACCGACCGGATAAGCTCTGCCCTTGCAACAGGCATGTTTTTGGGATCTCCCGATCCTAAAAAGAAATGACATTTATCAGCGCAGGCACCACATCTTACACAGATATCCATAAAAATCTTAAAAGAACGATGTTTATTGAGCCTCTCCCTCATTCCCTCGAGGAAGGTTTCTTTCCAATCTTCTGGCAGACCCCAGTCATCATCCAGCGGACTCCAAACATGCGGATTAGGCATCCCAACTATCTCTACCTTTTCAGGCTTAGCCGGATAACAATAGATTCCCGGCTTTATAACAGTAGGGATATCCATCCAGTCCTTGTTCGGGGGAGTAAGGTCTATTCTCAACATTTCTTGGGGTGTTAGTTCTTTAGCCATGATACCTTTCCCTTTTACTTATTCTCTCTCAAGTGGTAGTCCAGCTTCTTTCATATACTCTCTGTACATGTCTTCATACTCTTCATAAGAATGAAACTTGGGCGGTTGTCTCCAAGGATTCTCGTGATAAATCATTCTGCTAATATTGGCCAGGTTCCTTGTAGGACTCATAAAAACACCACCCATGTGCATGAGCTTACTAAAGGGGAAATATGCAATAAGAGTGCATACCAATGCTAGATGGACAAAAAAGATGGCACCTATTCCATCGGGAACTACAGGATGGAAACTTGCTATACCTGTAGCCAATGCCTTTACTGCGGTTATATCCACCCTAAAGACAAACCTCATTAGAAGTCCACTTATCACAATTGCCAATATTAGAAAAAGTGGAAAATAGTCTGCGGCAAGAGATATAAACCTTACCTTCGGCAGAAAAAGTCTTCTAATAAGCAGTCCGGATACTGCCAGCAAAATGGTTATATCAGTAAGATAAAGCGGAGGAATACCTATTTGGAACATCCCGTCAACTGCATCCAGAGTTTCCACAAAACCAGGAATGGGATGCACAAACAGACGCAAGTGCCGCAAAGCAATAATAAGGAATGAATAATGAAAACCCAAAGCCAGCAACCATAGCCACTTGGTTGGAGAGTGGATAAGCCAACCGGAACGTAGATCTGTCCTCATGTTTCTAAAGAGGGAACGGAAGAGAAACACCTCAAAAAACATTCTCATAAGGACGCCACCGGTTGTACTGGGGTTTTCTATCTTAGACCACTTGATCCATGGCAATGAGTACTCTTGACCTGCCGTGGTAGGAATACGAAAAGGCACCGGTGACCTAGCCCAGTTGATTACCTTTGCCATAAAGCCAAAAATAAAAATGGCAAAGGTAACGTAGAGCAGGGCCACGCTAAACAAGGGCTGCAAGAAGGGAATGGACCCTCCTATAAGAGCCACTGCCACAATTGCCAAGACTACTGCTAGTGGAAACAATATACGCGCTGCCATACCTACTCCTCTAAATTAATGTTGGGTTATCTCTTTTTTCAATTTTTCAAGGTGCTTGATGCCACGTTTCATCATATAGGAAGGACACATACCACCTGCCAGCAGATATGGTCTCTTCAAAAGATCGTTTCTCTTGATCTCCCAAACCCTTTCGCGACACTCCATAAAGACATCAAAAGCCAAGAGTCCAAACCTGTCGATCTCCGACTCAAATTCAAGGTACTCCCTTAAGAGGCCTTTTTTTTGAGCTGCAGGTAGTACCTCTTTCCTGACAATCTGCTTGAGAGCAAAAATTATCTGTACCGCACTTGCAGGAGTGAAGTCCTGCACTGCCCTTACCCTTACCAAGTTGTCCAGGAGCTTTTTGGTTGTGGATGGATCAGCCTCTCCTATGAGCTGGTCAAAAAGAGGCCAGATGCTATCTTCTATAGATGAGCCAATGGGATTTGAGAATCTGTCTTTTTCTCTTTTCAGGAACTGTGCCGTTTCAGGGGGATAGGATTTGTGGATCAGCTCCCTCCACTTTTCAACTATCGGGCCCTTTTTATGCACCAGAATCTCCCTAAGCCCTTTATGCAAATTTCTCCCCACAGATGCCTCCTTTGAAAAGAGATTCTAGGGTAAGTATACCCTCTTGCCTTTCTCCCCAGCGGACAATAAATATCTAATGAATGGCCATTCAGCCGACAGTTTCTATCTATAGACAAAAAGAGCTTGTGTGTCAAGTCACTAATTCAAACGCATTGTGACAACTTGGAATTCATCTTGAAAAACCAGGCAGTTGGACGTACTGTGAATGTGATCTAGCATGAAAAATTTTTCATTTGCGTCTCAAAAGGAAGAGGATAAAGCGTGAAAATAGTGTTTGTAAATCCCTATTGTTTGGATCCCCGAATCCAGGATCATGATGTCCGCATTCCACCAATAGGTCTTTATTACCTTGCCTCTACCCTTATCCAGCTTGGACATGACTGTACCATACTCAACTGGTCTTCAATGCAAAATCAACAAGGACTCATGGAACAGGAGCTTAGACGGCTGTCTCCAGACATTGTGGCTATTTCTATACTGCATGCAAACAGATGGGGCGGAATAGACATAGCCAGGTTGTCAAAAAAGATATGCCCTGAAAGGCCGGTCATCTTTGGAGGACCTGGTGCCACCTTTGTCTGGCAACATCTTTTGGCCAACTTTCAGGAAATAGACGCCATTGTTATGGGTGAAGGCGAAAACACCATGGCCGAACTCGTTCAGACAATTGAAACAAAAGGATTTTCAGACCTTGAATCCATTGCCGGACTTGCATTCAGGCGCCATGGAGTGCCTCAAAAAACGGCCGAAAGACCCTTTATCCAGGACCTTGACACCCTACCTGATCCGTCTCTGCATTTTTCCTTCCAGCACGTAATCTCATCAAGAGGCTGCCCCTGGAACTGTGCCTTTTGCGGCTCACCAAAAATCTGGCGGAGAACCGTCCGTTTTCACAGCAGCAACTACTTTGTTACACAACTTGCAAGGCTAAACAAACAGGGGCAAAATTTCTTCTTTGTTTCAGATGACACCTTTACCCTAAAAAAAGACAGGGTTATCTCCATCTGCAAAGGGATCATAGACGCAAATCTGTCAATTGAATGGGCTGCCATCTCGAGAGTTAACATAGTGGATGAAGAAATACTTTACTGGATGAGAAGGGCAGGCTGCATACAAATCAGTTATGGAGTGGAAAGCGGTTCAGCCAGGATTAGAAAGATTCTGAACAAAAATATAACAGACAAGGAGATCCACAGGGCTTTTAGGCTAACAAAGTCTTACGGCATAATGCCTAGAGCCTATTTTATTTATGGAAGCCCTGGAGAAAACAAGGAAACCATAAACGAATCGGTAAAACTGATAAAAAAGATAGGTCCCTTAGGGGCCATATTTTATATTTTAGACATCTTTCCAGGAACAAGACTTTACGATGACTTCAAAAAACGCTTTGGAAAAGATGATGACATCTGGCTCAAAAAAATAGAAGACATCATGTACTTTGAAACCGACCCGAAAATCGACCAAAAAAAGATATTAAAATATGGCAAGACGCTGAGAAAAGCCTTTTACTCCAGCCTGCCAAGTTTTGCCATGAATTTGGAACTAAAAAACACTCCCGAGCTAGCCCCGTACCATGCAGCCTTTCTTTCAAGACTTGGCATGACCTTTGCTTTTGGCGACTATTCAAGGATACGCCAGATTCCCAACAAGTCTGAAACTGCTATCAAACTCTTTCAAAGGGCATTAACAATGTTTCCAGATCACAGGGCCTTTCTCGGTCTTGCAATAATGTATCAAAAAAAGGGAGAGCATCTCGAGGCAATCCAGATTATTCAAAAAGGCCTTAGACACTTTCCTCACTCTGAACAACTGTGCGGCTGTATCGGTGTCAGTTACATGAATCTAGGCAAACTTAAAGAGGCCATCCACTTTTTTACAAAAGGAAGGCCATCGCTTCAAAATCTCCAGTACGCCCTAAATTGTGCAAAAACCCTTGGAAACAGACAGCTATGTCTGAAAATTGAAAAACAAATAAAAGAAATGAACCAGGCCTGTTGACCTGAGGCAAAAGCGAGCAAGCATGAGGAAAAACGTAGAAAATAAAGATAAAAAATTGGCCACCTTCACTATTGCTGCCTTAAGTGGTGGTTCTGGCAAAACTATTGCGAGTCTTTCCATAACACGCGCCCTGAAAAACAGGGGATTGAACATTACCAGCTTTAAAAAAGGGCCTGACTATATCGATGCAGCCTGGCTGGCAGCTGCATCTGGAAACAAATGTTACAATCTTGACCCTTTTTTAATGAATGAGTCCACCATACGGGCGTCTTTTAACTTGAGGGCCAAAAAAGCAGATGTCGCCATAGTAGAAGGTAACCGGGGACTTTTTGATGGAATGGATATCAAAGGTTCGGCAAGCACTGCAAAGCTTTCAAAAATGTTAAATAGTCCTGTGCTTCTAGTGGTAGACTGCACCAAATCCACCAGGACAGTAGCTGCCACGGTCCTGGGCTGCATGAGGTTTGACCCCAGCCTAGATTTTATTGGAGTAATACTTAACCGGATCTCAGGCCCAAGACACAGAAAGATAGTTACAGAAGCTGTGGAAGCCTATACAGACCTGCCGGTCTTGGGTTTTTTCCCTCGTCTCAAAAAGGACCCTTTGCCCATGAGACATCTGGGGCTAACACCTGCAGACGAATTTTCTGCCCCCTCAGAGGCAGTTGACGAACTTGCCAAGCTTGCGGAAAAACATGTTGATCTTGAACGCATAGTCCGTCTCGGGACAAGAAACAAAACCCACTCAAAAAGCATATCTAGCGTTGAGAAGCTTTTGAACATAAACCCGGGTATCTATCAGGGCCTAAAAATTGGCATAATAAAGGATAGCGCCTTTCAATTTTATTATCCGGAAAATCTCGAAGCACTCGAGCTTCTTGGTGCCCAACTCATATTTTTAAATGCGTTGACCGACTCTTCTATTCCCCCAATAGACGGCCTGTATATTGGAGGAGGTTTTCCAGAGACCCAGGCAGAAGCCCTCATGGCAAACGAGTCCTTTAGAAAAAGTCTGCTCACACAAATCCAAAACGGCCTTCCGGTCTATGCCGAATGCGGCGGACTCATGTATCTTGGCCAGTCTATTGACTGGGAAAAAAAACGGTATCAGATGGTGGGTGCCACACCTTTTTGTTTTGAAATGAAACGCAAACCCGCTGGCCATGGATACACAGTCTTAAAATTCGACTCAGATTCTCCTTTTTACGACAAGGGAGCAGTAATAAAAGGCCATGAATTTCACTATTCAAAACCTGTTTTGAATAAGAAGACAGGAAAAGGCGGGTTCTCTTGCAAGGTACTTCGAGGTACTGGATTTGATGGAGAAAGCGAAGGATTTGTGTATCGTAATACGTTTTCAACCTATACCCATATCCATGCCCTTGGGCAAAAAGAGTGGCCAAAAGTGTTCCTTAATAAAGTAGCAGAGGGCAAAAGAGCTGGAAATTAATGCTAAAGATAGCATGTGAGATTTTGAGCAAAAAGCGAAAATAGGCTTGACAATGCCTTTGACTATAGTCTATATGAGTTCTGTCGAAATATTGAATTGGTGAAGAACTAGGGACCTGCTCCCGTAAATTAAAAAATAAAGGAGGAAGCCATGTTTCAGATCACTATCGATTATGACAAGTGCCAGGGCGATGAGGAATGCGTAAACGCCTGTCCTGCAGAAGTTTATGATTTCGAGGATGATAAGCCGGTTATAGCCAGGCCTGATGACTGTCTTGGTTGCGAGACCTGTGTTGAGGTTTGCCCTGTAGGTGCAATTACTGTAGAAGAAGTCTAAGGCCATGCAATTTCGAAAGGCTCAGGGCCCCACTGCAGGGGCCTTTTTTTATGATCTGACCTGGTTTTAATCTTCTTGTTTTTTCTTTTTCAGGCCTGAACATGTTTTTACACTACTTCTAAACCATAAAAACACACCTATAAGAAAAGGCTCAAACCTGATCACCATGGCGTTTATAAAGGTCCAGGAAAATTCCCAGAAAAACTGCTCCGGCTTCCAAGGACGCTTGATCCCCGCACTAACCAAGGCATAGTAGATCTGAAGAACGCAGTAAAAAAAGACATACAGAAGATGGATAAAGAAGACCAAAAACAGGGCTTCTACAACAAAACGTATCCTCCATTTTATAAGCGGCAGAAGGCTTGCTACGATGGCAACAGTAAGTGGCACATTGTAAGAATACTGGGAGACATGCAGGACGGCATCAAAATGCAGATTGGCCGGTCCTCTTACAGTCAGTGCCTGGTATAAAAAATTACAGACTGCCTTCTCATCATATATGCTGATACTGTCAACCAGACTGCCAGTAACGAGGGCAGCCAGGTGTGCAGCAACATTTGTTACCACAGCCCCATAAAAGGCCTTTAAGTAAAGCCACAAAAAAACCATCAAAACATAGGTGGCCAAAAAGGCCAAAATTGCCAGTACTAACCTATTCTTTAACTGCACGGTCAAGCCAAAAAAGGAAAAGTACAAAGGCAACGGCAATCATGATGCCCTGGGCTATGTAAATATGAAACACATGAAAAAAATGGGCAAAATGTACCCCGCAATAACCAAGCGCTGCTATCCTTAATATGTTGAAAAGTTGGATGATAACAAACCCCCATGCAATTCCCATCACTCTGGTCTTCCATGGGGCAGGGAAGGCAAGAATTGCCACCATATAAATAAGGAAAGCTTCAAGCCCGTTACATCCGAATTTGACATCCAAAGATATTCCTCTGAGATGAATAACAGAGCCCTGTATCCCTTTTACAAGCCCAAGTGGTTCAAGTACCAACGCTGTAGCCTTTACTATAAAACGGGTATAAAGCCCGTTTATATCTATAATCTTTTTGACTGCCTCAAGACTCAGGGCAAGGGCAAGGCCGCCCATTAGAAGCAAATAAGTGATTAAAAACCGCATTCCCGAAAAATTTTTTGTTTTCTTTTTCTCAGGAGTGTTCTTCATTGATTTGCGTATCTCACGCTTCATCAGCTGAAATCAAAATTCAGCCCCTTTTTTGACTTTAATTGCCATTTTTCACAGAATCCAAAATTTCCTTGGCCTTTTGTATGTCTTTTTTTATCTGTGCGGCAAGCTCGGCAGGACCTGAAAATCTCTTTTCATCCCTTATCCTTTCCACAATATTCACTTTTATCTCATGACCATAAATCTCTTTATTAAAATCGAATATGTGTACCTCGGCACCAAGCTGGCCATCCCCAAAGGTTGGATTGAAACCAATATTCACCACTCCATTGTACAACTTGTCAGCATGTATCACCTGTACAGCATAAACACCTGGCTTTGGACAAAGATCCTCTGGATTAATTGCAAGATTAGCAGTGGGAAAACCCACTACCGGCCCACCACGCCTTTTACCTTTTTGTACCACTCCTCTAATCTGATAAAACCGCCCCAGCATTTTTCGGACCATTTTCATGTCACCCTTTTTTACAAATTCCCTTATGGCAGTGCTACTTACAATAATGCCGTTAATCTTTACAGGAGGGATGACATGAACTTTAAAACCCAGCGTTTGGCCCATCTTCTTCAAAAAGTTAATATCGCCCTCTCGTCCCTTGCCGCAGGCATAATCATAACCTACCACCAGATCTTCAACACCTATGGTATTGAACAAGATCTTTTCCACAAATTGACTGGCCGGAGTACTGGCAAACTGACGAGTAAAAGGCAGGCAGACTAAGTGCTCGATACCTGATGCCATTATCAGCTCTATTTTTTGTTCAAGAGTACATATGAGTTTTGGAGGATTATCAGGCCGCAATACCTTCATGGGATGAGGATGAAAGGTCAAGGCGACCTTGTCTCCTTTTCTGGCATCTGCCAACTCCACCACCTTTCGAAAAAGTGCCTGATGGCCAAGGTGAACACCGTCAAAGTTACCAATGGTAAGGGCTGGCAGATAGAATGGTTTCTTGATCTCCTCTAAAGAAGAATATACTTTCATTACAAAATCACCTGTTAAATTGTCTTGGAAACAGTAATATGAGCACTTGACAATCGCAACTCCTCTTTATTTAATAAACGGTTGCAGTTGCCGAAGTGGCGGAATTGGTAGACGCGCTAGATTCAGGATCTAGTGGGGGTTATCCCCGTGGGAGTTCGAATCTCCCCTTCGGCACCATATATGCAAGACGGTCTTTATCTTTTGAACTATCGAAACGCTTTTCAAGTAGGCCCATAATATAAAACGGTTTAAATGACATTGTTTTCCAACACCTGACCAAGGAAATCTTTTAAGCCTTGGAAGACAGGAGGGCAGCTGCAACCAGGGCCAGCAGCACTCCAAAAATCTGCCTCAAGGCAAGTCTTTCATGAAGCACTATCATTGCCAACACTACTGTTACCACTGGATAAAGGGCGGTAAGAGAAGATATAACGGAAATGGGACCGGTCTTAACGGCGCAAAAGAAAAAGTAAAGACCAACCGTACCAAATATACCGGTCAGGATTGCAAATAACGCACCTTCAAAATCCCTGTCAATACCAGGGCCAAGAAGCATTACCACAACTATACTGGTAGCCATGACACCGCATGCCTCAAAAAAAACCGAACTGGCCGGGGATATTCTTGCAAGAGAAAGCTTAGGGAAAAATGCCCACAGACCCCAACACAACAGGGCTGCCAAAGCGTTGCCTAACCAAGTATTCATATTACGTCACGATTTTGCAAGATCCATAGGCCTTGAATGAAGACCTAGAGCAGTTTTAAAAAACGCCTTTTACCAACCTTTAAAACCGTTCCATGAGAAGGCCTGTCAACCTCTTCTTGGCGAACCTTCTCCCCCTGGAGGCTGACAGCTCCTTGCTTTATCAGCCTTCTCGCCTCGGATGTGCTATGGACCAAACCAGCTTCCTTGAGTACTTTTGGCAAATAGATTTTATCGCCTGAGTCGCTTGGCAGTCTATACTCTGGGATGTCCTCAGGAACTTCACCCCTTGAAAACTGGGCTACAAACTGGCTTTTAGCCTTTTGAGCTGCATCTTCGCCATGGTAACGTGCCACCAATTCAAAGGCCAGCTGAATCTTTACATCTTTTGGATGCAATTTGCCCTGTTCGATTCCCTGCTTAAGCTGACTGATCTCGTCCAAAGACCTTGTGCTCAAAAGTTCGTAATAACGAAACATGAGTTCATCTGATATGGACATCAACTTGCCAAACATGGATGCGGGTTCTTCTGTAATACCTACGTAGTTGCCAAGGGATTTGCTCATCTTGTTGACGCCATCGAGGCCTTCTAAAAGAGGCATGGTTAGCACAACTTGAGGTTCTTGACCATATTCCTTCTGTATATGACGGCCTACCAACAGATTGAATTTTTGATCTGTCCCGCCCAGCTCCACATCGGCCTTTAATGCCACAGAATCATAACCTTGTATAAGAGGATAAATAAACTCATGAATAGCAATGGGCCTCTGTTGCTGGAACCTCTGTTTGAAATCCTCTCGTTCGAGCATCCTTGCCACTGTATATTTTGCACATAGACGTATCATGTCTATAGAGGCCATCTTCTGCATCCATTTGCTGTTAAATGCTATTTCTGTCTTTTCCGGATCAAGAATCTTGAATATCTGTTCTTTGTAAGTAGCAGCATTTTCCTGGACCTGTTCAGGGGTTAAAGGGGGGCGAGTCTCAGACTTGCCTGTAGGATCACCGATCAGGCCGGTAAAATCGCCTATCAGAAAGATCACTTGATGTCCCAATTCCTGAAAGTGACGCATTTTCTGGATCAATACAGTATGACCCAGGTGAAGATCCGGAGCAGTTGGATCAAAGCCTGCCTTAACCCTCAAGGGGCGATTGTCCGAAACAGCCTTTTCTAACTTCTTTTTAAGCTCATCTGGAGAAATCACCTCAACAGCACCACGGTTTATCAATTCTAATGATTTTTCGATGTCCCTTTCCATCTTTTAATCCCAGTCCTTCTACTTGGCGTAGTCAACAGCCCTAGTCTCCCTTATTACAGTAACCTTGATCTGGCCAGGATACGTAAGTTCGCTCTCTATCTTCTTGGTAATATCCCTGCATAACATGGCTGCCTCGGAATCAGATATGGATTCGCTGTTAACAACTATCCTTATCTCGCGCCCTGCCTGGATCGCAAAGGACTTTTCAACACCGGTAAACGACGTTGCAATACGTTCCAGATCCTCTAGACGCTTGACATAGCTCTCAAGCATCTCTCGACGGGCTCCAGGCCTTGCACCAGAAAGGGCGTCTGCCGCCTGTACCAAAACCGCAAGGACGGATTCTGGTTTAACGTCTTCATGATGAGCTGCTATGGCATGAACAACGTCCCTTGGTTCACCATATTTCTTTGCCAGATCAGCACCGATAATGGCATGGGAACCTTCCACCTCGTGGTCAACCGCCTTTCCTATGTCGTGAAGGAGTCCGGCTCGTTTTGCCTTTTTCACGTCTATGCCCAGTTCTGCAGCCATAATACCACAGAGAAAGGCCACCTCTACAGAATGTTGCAAGACATTCTGGGCATAGCTGGTACGGAACTTGAGTTTTCCTAGAAGCTTGACCAGTTCTGGATGAATACCGTAAACCCCTACATCGAAAGTGGCCTGTTCCCCTGCCTCCCTGATGGCTGCATCTATTTCTTTTTCTACCTTGCGGACCACCTCTTCAATCCTGGCGGGATGAATCCTTCCATCAAGCACAAGCCTTTCAAGTGCCACTCGGGCCACTTCCCTGCGAACCGGATTAAAACCAGATAACAAGACCGCCTCGGGAGTATCGTCAATTATAATATCAATACCCGTTGCAGCCTCTATAGCCTTTATATTCCGACCCTCTCTACCTATGATACGCCCTTTCATCTCCTCATTAGGTAAAGCCACTACAGAAACAGTCCGTTCAGCAACATATTCACCTGCATATCGCGCAATGGCAAGGGCGATAATCTCCCGGGCCCTCTTATCTGCCACGTCTTTCGCTTCCTGCTCCACTTTTCTGAGAAGTTTACCTGCTTCCTGCCTGACCTCGGCTTCAAAGCTTTTAAGAAGCTGTTCCTTGGCCTCTTCTTTTGACATCCCAGATATTTGCTCAAGCCTCTCCCTTTGAGCATTGACCAGACTGTCTATTTCCCTCTCCCTTTCTTTGAGTCTGCTCTGTGTTGCCTGAATACTCTTTTCCTTTTCAAGAAGCTCTATCTCTTTGTTATCTACCAGTTCCTTTTTCTTCTCAATTTGTTGCTCACGCTGAAGCAGCCTCTTTTCGCGACTTCTGAGTTCACCTTGACGTTCTTCAACCTCGCGCTCTGCCTCCTTTTTGAGTTGCAAGGCCTCTTCCTTTGCCTGAACCCTAGCCTCTTTAAGCAGTCGTTTGGCCTCTGCCTCAGCATCTTTCTTGAGCCTGATAGCCTCATCCCGTTCTTCGCTATGCCTCTTGGAAAATAGGACCTTAGCCACTCCAAAGCCTACAGCGCCTCCAATTGCAGCGAATAGGATAAGAAGAAAAATGGTTGTAATGTCTATCATGTGTGGCCTCCATATAGGTTATAGTGCCACACCCCATCTCACTACTTTATGAAAAAACGGATAACTGGTGGAAATTACCGGCTGGACATTGTCTACTTGCCTGTCACCCAAAACACAAAGTCATGTTTTATGGCAAGTCATAACCAAATTCTCTATCAGACACCTGTTTGGTAGATGTTCCCGTATATCATGAATCCGCTGTTTGCAGATTTTATCTCTTTGTATTCTCACCGTTATCCGTTTATATAAAAAACCCGGACGGGGTTATAGCAACTCAAAAACCCCGCCGTGCCGTGAAGCTGAGTCTATTGAACCTGAGCGAACTCAGGTGGGTGTCATATCCGCTTCCAACGGAAAAGGCTGTTCTCCTTTTCCACTCTTCCACGGAGAAACGACTCCCTTGTACGGGGTGTTGGCTCAACAAACTTTCAGCTTGCCACGTACACAGCAGGGAATGCTTTAATAAAAATTATAACATATCAATCTTTTTTTTTCATCAATTGAGTGTCTAATTTTTCATTAAGCATTTTAAGCTTTGAATCAAGATTGGCTTCGAGCCTGTCAAGATTCTTTTTCAGATAAAAATATTCCTTTCCAAGGCTCATGGCGATAAGGATCATCTGTCTTGAGGGGGACAGTCCTGGATACCTGTTTTCAATGTCAGCTGCCTTTTTCTCTACGTATGTAGCCACTTCCTGTAAATCAATATCAGGATCCTCTCCCATTAATTCATAGACATGCCCAAGAAACTTTAATTTAAACTTTTGCCCCACTATTCTTTGAGTAAACTAATCAGAATCCGTAAACTGAAAGCCATCTTTTGATGAATCTACTTCCTCATTGTGAAGATCATTTACCTGTTCCCCACTCCGTTGACCATCAGAAATCCGGCCAAGCTTTTCAAGAATGTGTTCCACCCTTTTCCCTACTTCTGCCCTCTCGTTTTCAAAGGCCTCAATCTTGCCTTCCAGATCACTAATTTGGGTATCCTTTTCACGGATCTGATTAAAAAGATCCTGTTTTTCTTCTTCTAAACGTTCAATATAGGATATAAGTCCGTCTATTTTTTCCTCTAAAACAGCTATGATAGCTACATCGCTCATAAATAAGCAGCTCCTTTCCTTTTAGTCTTTCGAGTCTTTTTCATGTCCCGCTTTTATTATCTTAGTATAAGGTTCTATGACACTGCCAGCTGGGACATAACCGTTTTCAATATAAGAAAACGAACCGATTGTCGCACCGTCTTCTATCAGGGTCTGGCCTTTCAAGACACAGTACGGCCCAATGATCACATCTTGCCCGACGATTACTTCTTGTTCAATATACGTGGTATGAGGCATTGAAAAGGTTACACCATTGACCATATGGCCTTCACGCACTCTATTTAATAACACTTTTTCAGCCATTGCCAGTTGCATCCGGGAATTAACGCCCATAGCCTCTTCTTCTGCAGCCAGGGTAAAAGCACCTACCGGATAACCCTTTTCTTTGGCAAGGGCTACGATATCGGTAAGATAAAACTCGCCCTGGGCATTGTCGCATCCCACTCCTTTAACCAGCTCAAAAAGCACCTTCCCATCTGCCAGATAGGTCCCGGTATTGACCTCTGTAACCTTGCGCTCCTCAACAGAAGCATCCTTCTCTTCCACTATCTTGGAAAACCCCCCATGCTCGTCTCTGATAATGCGACCATAACCAGTCGGGTCGGACAGTTTAGTGGATAAAATTGACACCTTATGTTCGGCTTCTCTGTGGGCCTTTATAAATGACCTGATAGTTTCCTTTGTAAACAGTGGGGTATCCCCACAGATGATCAACACATCACAGTGTCTATTTTCTATACACTTTTCTGCACACCTGACGGCATCACCAGTACCTCTTTGCTCTTGCTGGACAACAAAGTCCAGACCCCGGGACTTGAACCTCTTTTTCACAAGATCACCGCCGTGTCCAATCACGACAACGGTCCCATCGACATGAATCTCATGAAGAAGATCGATTACATAGGCCAAAATGGGCTTGCCCAGAAGGGGATGCAAAACTTTCGGCAGCGCCGATTTCATCCTGGTGCCTTTTCCTGCCGCTAGAACAAGACCTATCATTTGACGATTTTTCATGATTTAATATATTGCTATATAAAAAAGAAAAGGCAAGCCTATGGCTTGCCTTTTCTCCCCTCCCCTTGGAAAATATATATTTTTAACTGGGTTTTCCTGCTACCTTTAGCCGGGTCAGTGCCCTTGCCATGGCTGCCTTGGCCCTAGCTATATCTATATCCTCACGCCCGCTTTCAGCTTCCTGTAGACGTTTTTCAGCTCTTTCTTTGGCACGAAGCGCCCTTTCCACATCTATATCCTCAGATATTTCTGCTGCTTCAGCCAACACTGTCATACGGTTTGCCGAGACTTCAACAAAACCGCCGCTCACTGCCAACCGGACAATATTGCCATCTTTATCATAATGCATCTCGCCGATTTTCAGCGTCGACAGTATTGGGGCATGATTAGCCATTACGCCAAAGACACCTTCAGTACCCGGTACGGTACAAAGATCTACCTCATCACTGACCACCAGCTTTGTAGGCGTGACCACTTCTAAATTAAGTTTATTCGCCATTTTCACACCTTATTTATTATTTATGACTTTTGAGCCTTTTCCACTGCTTCTTCTATGGTACCAACCATGTAAAAGGCCTGTTCTGGTAGATCGTCATGCTTTCCATCCAATATTTCCCTGAAACCACGTACTGTCTCCTCAACCTTTACATATTTTCCAGGAATACCTGTAAAGGTTTCCGCAACGTGGAACGGCTGGGACAGAAATCTCTGTATCTTCCTGGCCCTCTGGACGGTAATCTTGTCTTCATCTGACAACTCGTCCATACCAAGAATGGCTATAATATCCTGCAAGTCTTTATATTTCTGAAGCGTCTGCTGAACCTCACGAGCAGTCTGATAATGTTCTTCACCCAGAACGTTTGGATCAAGAATTCTGGAGGTTGAATCCAGAGGATCCACAGCAGGATAGATACCAAGCTCAGCGATCTGTCGTGAAAGAACAACTGTACCGTCAAGGTGAGCAAATGTCGTGGCTGGAGCAGGGTCAGTCAAGTCGTCTGCTGGCACATACACGCACTCAACAGCGGTAATAGAACCTTTGGTGGTTGATGTAATACGTTCCTGTAAAGCACCAAGGTCAGTAGCAAGAGTTGGCTGATAACCAACCGCTGACGGAATACGACCAAGCAATGCCGAAACCTCAGAACCTGCCTGTGTAAAACGGAAGATGTTGTCAATAAAGAATAGCACATCCTGACCTTCTTCATCACGGAAATATTCAGCAGCGGTAAGCCCTGTAAGACCGATTCTGGCCCTGGCTCCTGGTGGCTCTGTCATCTGTCCGTACACAAGGGCCGCCTTGGGCAAAACGCCTGACTCCTTCATTTCCAGGTAAAGGTCATTACCTTCACGTGTTCTTTCACCGGCGCCGCAGAAAACCGAGATACCACCATGTTGCATGGCGATGTTATGCACCATTTCCATCATGATAACGGTCTTACCACAACCGGCTCCACCAAACAGCCCCATTTTACCGCCTCTTGGGAAAGGTACCAAAAGATCGATAACCTTGATTCCGGTCTCAAGAACGTTAACAGTGGTATCCTGCTCTACAAACTCGGGAGCCTTTCTATGAATTGGATACATGACGTCTGACTTGATGGGACCCTTTCCGTCAACAGGCCATCCAACAACGTTCATGATCCTGCCCAGAGTTGGCTCTCCAACTGGTATTTTGATAGGTGCGCCTGTGTCTTTTGCCTCCATACCACGTACCAAGCCGTCAGTGGTATCCATAGCGATGCACCTACATACATTGTCACCCATATGCAATGCTACTTCTATGTACAAGTTGTCCGGCTGATCACTAATGGCCGGGTTTGACACGAGTAGGCCGTTTAGAATAGCGGGCAGTTGTCCTGGCTCAAACTCCACGTCTACAACCGGCCCGATGACCTGTACTATTTTTCCAATATTTGCCATTTGTTCCTACCTCCCACAGGGTAATAAACCCAAACTTTTTATATAAACTGCCTAACCCTTGAGTGCCTCGGCACCACCAACAATGTCCATCAATTCTGCCGTAATGGCGGCCTGACGTGCCTTGTTGTAGGCAAGGGTCAATTCATGAATCATGTCTGAACAAGCCCTAGTTGCATTATCCATTGCCGTCATGCGCGCTGCCTGCTCACTGCAAGCAGTCTCAAGCATTGCAGCCATAATCTGCACATTGACAAACATGGGCAACAAGATATTCAGGATCTCTTCAGGATCTGGTTCGTATATATAGGCTGCCTTAGGGCCGCTTTTCTCTTCTTCCGTTTCTTCCCCCACCTCTGACAGTTCAGTGGCGCTAATAGGAATTAATTTTTTTAAAGTTGGTTTCTGAGTAACCACATTAACAAAACGACCGTAAAGCAGGTAGATCTCATCCAACTGACCGTCAAGAAATAGCCTGATACACTCTTGTCCTGCCTTCTTGGCATCCACCATCTCGATCCTGGCCATGCAGTCCGTGATCTCTATGGGCACCTCTACGTCGGTTTTAGAAAAATACTGATACCCTTTCCTGCCTATACACCCTACAGCCACCTCTTTGCCTTCACCCTTTTTCTCATCGATGAAGTTCTCAGCTGCAGAAATGATGTTTGCATTAAAAGCACCACAAAGACCTCTATCAGAGGTAACCACTAAGACCATGGACTTTTTCACATCTCGTTCTTCCATGAGCGGAAACGCATTTGGATCCACTCTGGTGGCCAGCTGACCCATCACTCCCGAAAACTTTCCTGCATAGGGCCGAAACTCTTCCATCCGCTCCTGAGCGCCACGGAACTTGGCCGCAGCGACCATATTCATGGCCTTCGTGATCTGCTCGGTCTTTTTGATACCCGTTATTTTTAGTTTGATGTCCTTTAAAGACGCCATTTATCCCGTCCTCTTATAGATTGTGTGCGGTTTTGAACTGTGAAATGCACTCTGCTATTGCGTCCCTCATGGTCTTCTCAAGCGTATCGGATATTTCCTGCTTTTCGCGCAGTTCTTGATATATTTGGGGATATTTCTGTTCTACAAAATCATACAGTTCCTTTTCAAATTCTTGGATAGCCGATACAGGAAGTTCATCCAACAGGCCCTGGGTACCTGCAAAAAGAACAAGAACCTGCTTCTCCATTGGCAGAGGATTGTACTGTGGCTGCTTCAACAGCTCCACAAGTCGCTCACCTCTGCGCAGCTGTTTCTGGGTAGCCTCATCAAGATCACTACCGAACTGTGCAAACGCAGCCAGCTCCCTGTACTGGGCCAGGTCCAGCCTCAAGGTACCTGCAACCTGTTTCATTGCCTTAACCTGGGCAGCACCACCAACCCTGGACACTGACAGACCAACGTTAACCGCTGGACGAATACCGGCAAAGAACAAAGACGGTTCAAGGTACACCTGACCATCTGTAATAGAGATAACGTTTGTTGGAATATATGCTGAAACGTCGCCCTGCTGGGTCTCAATTATGGGAAGGGCAGTAAGGCTTCCAGCCCCCAGATCGTCATTAAGCTTTGCAGAACGCTCGAGCAGACGCGAGTGATTGTAAAAAATATCTCCTGGATAGGCCTCACGTCCTGGAGGACGCCTGAGAAGAAGTGAAAGCTCGCGATATGCCACAGCCTGCTTTGACAAATCGTCATATATTATAAGAGCATGCTTCGCATTGTCCCTAAAATACTCGCCCATAGCTGTAGCGGAAAAAGAGGACAGATACTGAAGTGATGCAGGCTCACTGGCACTACTGGCAACAACAGTTGTATACTCCATAGCCCCAGCCTTTCTGAGAGCCTCAACAACAAGGGCCACGGTAGCCTGTTTCTGACCCACTGCATTGTATATACAGTAGACGTCGGTTTCTCTCTGAGCGATTATGGCATCCACACCTATGGCAGTCTTACCAATCTGACGGTCACCAATAATGAGCTCCCTCTGACCCCTTCCAACTGGCGTCATGGCATCAATAGCCTTGAGACCCGTATAACAGGGCTCATGAACAGGCTTTCTATCAATAACACCGGGAGCCTTCATCTCGATCCTGCGAAATTCTGAAGCGTTGATGGGCCCTTTGCCGTCAATCGGATTTCCCAGAGCATCCACAACCCTGCCTAGCATACACTCACCTACAGGCACCTGAGCAATTCTGCCAGTACGTTTTACCTGATCACCTTCCTTGATAAGTGAACAGTCACCCATAACGGCGACACCGACGTTGTCCTGCTCCAGGTTCAGGGCTATGCCCATAACGCCTCCCGGAAACTCCAAAAGCTCCATGGTCATGCAATTGCGCACGCCATAGACACGGGCAACGTTGTCACCGACTGACAGAACCGTACCGGTTTCCGCCAAATCTACACTCTTTTCAAACTCCTCAATCTTCTTTTTTATAATATCGCTAATTTCGGATGCGTTTATCTGTGCCATTATCCTATTTCACCCCTCCCTATAGATTCTTTAAAGCCTTCAAGCTGGCTTTTTATACTACCGTCCCAGACCCTGTCGCCAACCTTTGCAATAACCCCACCTATAATTTCGGGGTCTTCCACAGCCTCTAACACCACCTGCTTACCAGTAAGCTCAGAGAAGGTCTTTTGCATCTTCTTTTGCAGATCCTTCTTGATAGGCACGGCCGTAATCACCTTGGCCCGCACAACACCCATTTGTTCATCCATGAGCTCCTGATACGCTTCAGCTATAAGGCCTAAATAGTGAATCCTGTTGTTCTGAACCAGGATTCTCAAAAAGTTGGCCATGGTCTTTTCAACACCTGCGGCCTTGATAAGCTCCTCTACAACCTCCTGCTTAACGTCCAACCCTATTACCGGGCTTTCCAGGGCGGCCTCTATATCAGGATTTGCTTTGAGAAACTCATTGAGAGCCTGAAGGGTCTCATTAAAGGCCTGCAGCTTGTCCTCCTCTTTGCCTGCAGCAAAGAGCGCCTTTGCATACCTTCTTGCTAATACTGTGCTAATCAATTTTTATGCACCACCCTTTCAAGGTATTCACTGATGAGCCTCGTTTGATCTTGCTCAGTCAGATTCTTCCTTATTATTTCTTCCGCCATCTTTACGGCCATGTCAGCCACTTCCTTCTGCAGCTCCACCTTGGCCTTAGCAAGCTCCTGCTGGACATAAAATTCTGCCTGAGCCTTTATGCGTTCTGCCGCAGCTTTGGCCTGCTCAATAATGGTATCCCTTTCCTTTTTGCCCTGAGCTACGAAGTTCTCAAGGATTTTCTTGGCCTCCTCATCCATACCAGACAGCTTCTGCTCATACTCCTTAAAACGAGCAGCAGCCTCTTCCTTCTTGGACTCAAGCTCCTCAAAGGCCTTGGCAATGGATTCCTGACGGCCTTTTAAGCTGTCGGCTATAGGCTTTTTCAGGTACTTAACCAAGATGATCATGAGCAAGGTAAAGTTGAGACAGTGCCATACAAAATTCATAACCTGCACACGGGTCAGGCCATGATGCTCACCATGACCACCAGCCTCGTGGGCACCCTCGTGAGCCACTTCACCATGGACAGCCGAAGCCGCTTCATGTGCCGTCTCCACTGCAGCAGATGCGGCCTTGTGCATCGACCCTGCCTCTTCTGAGCATACTGGGCCAGCTATGTAAAAAAGCATACCCAGGCTAAAGAGCAACACTATAATAAATCTTCTAGACATTAAATGGCCCTCCCAAGCAACTTTTGAGCTATTTCTACCGCAAACAATTCGGCCTTGGCCTGCAGTTCCTTTTTAGCAGCCTCGATCTGACTGGTAAGCTGGCTCATCAACTCCTGCCTTTTGGCCTCCGCCTCTTTCATACTCTCTTCCAGGAGCTTCTGTTCAAGCTGCTTGGCCTCCTCCCGCAACTTCTCAAACTCTGCTTTGCCAGCTTGCCTTGCCTCCCGAAGTTTTCTCTCGTAATCTTCAATGAGACTTTTAATCCTGTCCTCAAACTTCACTGCCTCAGCCTCTATCGCATCCATCTTTTCCTGTCTCTCCCTAAGCATGCGCCTGATAGGCTTGTAAAGCATTGAGTTGAGGACCACAATCATGATGAGCACGCCAATAATTTCTGCCACAATAGAAAGGTCTATAGTTATCATAAGGTCTCCTACCCCGAAGGCTAACTAGCCGAAATTTTAATGAATTAAAAATGAAGCTTCATTCATTAAATTTTAGAAGTAGCTTTTACATTATTTGTAACGTCCTGTCAACGCCTTTTAAATTATTTTTCCGTAAACTAAACGCCTCTTTTCTCCCCCCAAATCACCTTGTGAAGCTGGATTTGCAGTCTGACCTCCAAATTGTCCCTAAGCAACCATTGAGCCAGTCTTGATGCTTTAACCAGTCCGTAACAAGGAGAAAAAATCACTGATGTAAAAAGCCATAGGGCACGGCTACGGACAATTTCTGCACTCCATATATAGTCTGCATGGGAAGTTATGACAAATTTTATTTCATCATTTGCACCAATAAAACGGAGATTTTCTTCCAAAAAGCTATCGGAATGGCCACTTCCCGGAGTTTTCCAGTCTACCACTTTTACCACCTTTTTAGGCACGGATGAAAGGGAAATGGATCCATTGGTCTCCAGCAGACACCTGGCCCCTTTTGTCAGCAGCAGTTCCATAAGCTCGTAAACAGGTGTCTGCAGAAGAGGTTCGCCCCCTGTGATGAGAACATGTGAAACCTTACTGTCCTGCCATTTACAAACAAGCTCCTCTACTGATATTCTGAATCCTCCTTCATGGGCAAAGGTGGTGTCACAGTAAGAGCAGCGCAGATTACAACCGGTCAGACGAATGAAAAAACAAGGCAGTCCAGCGTGCAAACCCTCTCCTTGGATACTGGTGAACGTTTCACAGACCTGGAGAACCGATTTCCCTGACCCCATTCTTATTCTTTAGAATATATTACACCAGAACTTGGTGTCTCTCTCACCTCGACGCTGTCCGGACAAACTCCGGCAAAGGCCTGTAACTTGCCTTCAAGTCTTTCATAAATATACTTTGCAAGTCTTTCAGAAGATGGATTTCTTTTACTGAACTGTGGGAGGTCATTCAGATTTTTGTGATCAAGCTCAGACATTATCTCTGCCACGATTCTCTTCAGATCGCGAAAGTCTATGGCAACATCAATTTCATTCAGAGTCTCGGTCTTAACAAAAACCGTCACGTCCCAATTATGACCATGGAGATGTTCGCAATTTCCAGGGTAGTTTCGCAGATAGTGGGCAGATGAAAAATGTGTTTTTATGAATACCCTGTACATGATGAAATTCCTTGTTGTTTACCTTGGCCCAAAAAGGGCTGTCCCTATCCTGACAATAGTGGCCCCCTCTTCTATAGCCACTTCAAAATCGTTTGACATGCCCATAGAGAGTTCAGAAAAATCAAGCGCAGGATAAAGAGCAGAAAAATCGTCTCTGAGCTGCGCCATCTTCTTAAACCACTGTCTGGCATCTTCCGGGTCTGCGGAGAAGGGATGAATGGTCATCAGTCCCTTAAATTCCAGCCTAGACAAAGTACCTATCTCTTCCAACAAGGCCTGTGCATCCTCCGGAGCCACCCCATGCTTTGTCTGCTCGCCTGCTATATTAATCTGCACGAGTACCTTGAGCCGCCTGCCTAGCTCCCCGGCCCTTTTATTCAAGGCCTTGGCGAGTTTTAACGAATCAACAGTTTCTACCCAGTCAAACCATTTGGCTGCATGTTTGGCCTTGTTACGCTGCAGGTGCCCAATAAAGTGCCATTTAACATCTGCAAGATCGGAAAGTTCCTTTATCTTATTGACGGCCTCTTGCATGTAGTTCTCGCCAAATACTCGCTGACCACAATCATATAATGAATGGATCATGGAGGAGGGCTTTTTTTTGCTTACTGCCACTATAGTTATATCGGACGACTTTCGACCAGACCGCTCTGCAGCCATCTCAACCCTATGCCTAATGTCATCTAGGCGTTCACACATGGCTCTATTGCCCCAAGCGCCAGAAGATCCCTTACTAACTCGGTTATAGGAAGTCCTACCACGTTTGTATACGATCCTTCAATCTCACGAACCAAAAATGCACCACTGCCCTGAACAGCATACCCACCTGCCTTATCATATGGCTCTTCTGAACTGCAGTAGGCATGCAAGACCTCGCTATTAATGATGTCCAGATACACCCTAGAAATTACCGTTTTCTGTTTCAGTTTATCTTCTTTTTTTCTGAAAAGAACAAAACTGGTGTAGACCTCATGCCATCTACCACTCAACTGGCTAAGCATTTCTACTGCCTGCTGGAAATCAACGGGCTTTCCAAAAACTCTACCATTACAATAGACACAGGTATCAGCACATATTATCACATCTGCACTGCACGGGCCCTTTGCAGCTTCAAGCTTCATCATGGCATTTTCCATTGTCAGTTGATCAGGCTGAAACCCTGAAGCATCATCAAGTTCGTGTACCTTACCAGTACAGACAGAAAAGCTCAAACCCAGCTGTCTTAATAATACCCGGCGCCTTGGAGAACCCGAGGCCAAGACTATGGAACAGGAAGAACGAAAAGGTCCTTGGCATTTTTTGTAGTACATGAGGCTACCTCTGCATAATCCACACCTTTTACACGGGCTACCATTTCAGCAACATAGCGTACCCTTGCAGGCTCGTTGGGCTTACCACGAAACGGAACTGGACTAAGAAAAGGACTGTCCGTTTCTATCAATATACGATCCATTGGGACAAAACGGACCACTTCTCTAGCAATCTCGGCCTTTGGAAAAGTGATCACTCCTGTAAAAGAGATATAAAAACCAAGATCTAGTACTTTTCTTGCATCTGCTTCCGTACCTGAAAAGCAATGAAACACCCCACCTAGCGGCCCTTTTGTCAAAAAGTTTCTTATTACATGGATGCAGTCTTCAAGGGCATCACGGGCGTGAATTATGACTGGCAAAGACATGTCAGAAGCCGCCTGCAACTGGGCCTCAAATGCCTTTTGCTGCACCTTTTTTGGAGTACGATTTCTGTAATAGTCAAGGCCTATCTCGCCCCAGGCCTTCACATTGTCGTTCTGGCTGAGTCTTTTCAACACCATCAAAGCATCTTGAGAAAATTGATCAGCATCGTTTGGATGAATGCCAACCGAAGCAAAGACATCGTCAATCCGCTGTGCAAAGCGGACTGCGCTTTTAGAACTTGCCATATCTATACCAACTGACAGAACAGCTCCAACACCCTCGTTCCTAGCCCTTTTCATTACCGCACATACAGCCTCTATATCTTGACTGATCATGTCAAGATGTGCATGGCTGTCCACCAACAGATCTGTCATTTTACACCCTTGAAGAACTTGTTAAACATCACGATTTGGGCAAGGTTATAACGCAGGTGGTTCCACCTATTCTGTTAGAGGTCAGAAACAAGGAACCACCATGTAGCTCTACTATCTTTTTGGCCTTTGATAATCCAAGCCCCATGGCATTGAACTTGGTTGTGAAAAATGGATTATCCGCCTTTTTGAAATGGCCACGGGCTATACCAAGGCCGCTGTCTGAAATGCGAATCTCAATATCCGAACCCCTTTGGGAAAGAGCCAGAACTATTATTCCGCCATCAGGCATTGCCTCAATAGAATTTTTCAACACGCATAAAATGGCCTCCTGCAGCTTCTCCCTGTCCCCAACAATGACCACAGGTTTTTTGGGATAGTTCTTGTGGAGTACAATGCCAGCCTCTTCCATATCGCTTCGAACAATCATGGCTACAGTTTCAACCAGTGATATCAGCTCCAACTCAGAACACTCTATGGTCTTAATCTCATGAAGTTCCGCCACTGCTGCCAAGGTCTTCTCAATCCTTTCGACCTCTTTTATGACAGTGGCAAGATAACGTTTCATGACCTCATCGCCTTCTCTTCTTTCCAGTAGTCGTGCTATACCGCCAATGGCTGCAAGAGGATTTCTCAGTTCATGAAGCAGATGATCCAGCATCCGTCCAATAGCAGAATGCTTTTCTATCTCTATTAAAAGATCCTTTTGGGCCTCTACCGCCCTGTTAGCCTCTTTTAACTGTAGCACCTTGTCTTCGAGGCTCTGGCACATATTTTTTTGACATATGGCAAGAGATCCAAGGCCAGTAAACAAATGAAGACAGTAAAGAGTTTCTTCAGCCACAGGCGCCTTGGTAAAGATATTATCCGCCACCACAACCCCATACTCTTTACCATGCGTGTTTAATGGAGCCACCACCAACTCTCCGGTGCCAAAAAGTCGACACAACTCTTGGGAATGGATGGCCCCCACTCGCGGAGAATCTGTTATCAAATAGGCCTGGTTCTCTTTTAACGCCTTTATAAAACAGTTTTCCGATTGAGATAAAGGTATCTGGATAGACCGCACAAACCGGTTAAGGGGCTGATTGTCATCCGAGAGTTGATCGCGCACTTTTTCAAGGATTTGAAAAAGGTTGAGTCTTTCTGCAGAGATGCTATTCCAAATCCTTCCTGCCTCTTCCAGGTCCTGAGGGCCAAGACCAAAGCGCCCACACAGCCTGTTACCAGTCTCATCTATCAAGAAAAGAAAGGCCCTGTTGAAGCCAAGCCCCTCGCCTGCGGTAGCTCCAACAAGAATCGCACAAAATATCTCTTCCAGTTCCTGTGCGGTAACAAAGGCGGAATTAAGCTTGATCACAAAATCAAGTAAAAGCTTCAGGGGATGCTTCCCCCCTGGTTCGGCCGGATCGTTTTTTATGGGTCCTGATGATAGGTTTAAGTTCTTCATAATATTTTGAGTGCTATTTCACTTAACCACTTGACACGCCTTAAAGGTTCGTATACTAAAACAGTACTGTAGTTCTGTCATTAGAACATTTCAACAAAAGGAAAAGGAGGAAGTCATGCGTAAAAAAATTACATCCCTGGTTCTGGCACTCTTCTTCACAGTAGGTCTTTCTGGTGTAAGTCTTGCCGCCAAATGCAAAGGCGAAGTGGTGAAGAATGAAGGTGGTGAACTTGTAATCAAGCTTAAGGACGAATGCAAGGCAAAGGCAGGGGATTCCGTTAAGATCAAGGTCAAGAGTGCTGCCAAGGTTGAAGGCTGCTAATTGAGACCAAGGCCTATAAGGGATTTGAGACTTAAGGGCTCCTGTATGGAGCCCTTTTTGGTTTAGAGTCTGTCAACCCTGGTATAGGCCAACATGTTGGCCAATTCATCGCTCATCTCATTTGCATACTCGCCAATAGAAAAAAGCTTGCCACAGCCTTGACACCTCAAGGCCACTGATCTTCATCTTCTGCATATCTCAAGTTGGCAACCGCACAGTCTACACTCTAAATCAACCGGCTTGTTATTTTTTCTTTGAAAATAAAACACCTGCAGGCCTCCTTTTCTCAAATTGAAAGCGCATGTTTTACATTGTCTATATCAGAGGTGGTTTCAACATTTAGGACTTGGTAATCATCGGCATCAACAGATTTTTTAATCAGATTGGAAAGTACCTTTTTAGGTCCTGTCTCAATAAAAATTCTGACTCCGTCCCGGTACATATTGTTTGCGATCTCATACCACCTTACAGGCATACACATCTGCTGGAAAAGCAGGCGGGATATTGTGTCAGGCTCTTTTTCAGGTTCTGCACTTACATTACTGTATATGGGGATGGACGGCCTTTTGAGCTTTAGAGAAGAAAGTGCTTTTGCAAATTTGTCTGCCGCCTCCTTCATCAAAGGGCTGTGATATGCACCAGAGACCTTGAGCATTACCGCCCTTTTGCCCAACTCTTTGACCCTTCCACAAAGTTGTTGGACCAACGCCTTTTCCCCAGTCACAACTATCTGTTCCCTGGAGTTATGATTTGCCATTGCCAGCACACCTTTAAGGTGCAAAAGCACATCATCAATGAGTCTTTGCAACTGCTGCGATTCAAGGCCAATAATAGCTGCCATAGCACCTGGCTTTTTCTGGGCAGCCTCTTCCATTACCCTGCCTCTTTCTCGGACAAGCCTGACGCAATCTGCAAACCCCAAAGCTCCGCATGCCCAAAGCGCTGGATACTCTCCAAGACTGTGTCCGGCCACAGCATCGGGATGTATTCCCTCTTCCATCAAGGCCTTGGCGCATATAATATCAACAGTAGTCAAGCAAGGCTGAAGATTTACCGTCTTGGTCAGATCTTCCAGGGGACCATCCATGCATAGTTTCTCTACATTGATATTACAGACATCCTCTGCCTCCTTAAACATGGGGATGGCGAACTTGTACGACTTTCGTATATCAGCCCCCATACCCACATATTGGGAGCCCTGTCCAGGAAACAGAAAGGCCACTTTGGACATTATTCCTCTACCTCCAGTACATCCTCGTCCTCCTCTTCCAGGATCTCTTCGTCTTTGATCTTTAGCTCTTCCACATAACGCTCGTAATCTTCTGGACTCATAAGATCATCCAGCTCTTCTGGCTGAACCACTTCCATCACCATCATCCATCCGTCATCATAAGGATCTTCGTTTATGGCCTCTGGAGCGTCCAGCAACATTTCATTTACCGTAAGAACCCGGCCAGAAATCGGACACAGGAGTTCCGTTACCTCGCCCATAGAATTTTCTACAGTTGCAAACACGTCGGTCTCTACAAATTCATCCCCAGGGCTTGGCAAATCAACAGAGCTAACCATGCCAATACGCTCCTGCCCGTAGTCTGTCACTCCTATTACAGCCTTTTCACTGTTTTCGTCGGGTTTAACCCACATGTGTTCCTCTGTATAGAGGAGATCCTCAAGGATGATCATTGTTTCCTCCTAGTTATGATGGACTATCCTCCAATGGAAGACATCTGTCTGTCACAAGATGGAACGTCCTTTTTCTTTGCTGTTAGATACCTTGCCGGTTTTCTTAATATAATCTCAGAAAAAAAATGCGACAGGTGGCTATCCGAAATCCCTTTTCGCAGCAGGTCCCTCAGTTCGAATTCAAGATCGGAAAAAAGACACAAACGCACCCTACCATCTGCCGTCACCCTTAACCTGTTGCAGCTTGAACAGAAACGGTGGCTTAAGGGACTTATAAAGCCAACCTTGCCTGCTGAACCGTGCAATGAATACATATCTGCCGGGCCAGCATCGTCTTCGCGCCTAACAGGGACAAGTCTGCCAAGTTCTTGCTCAATCAAGGACTTTGCCTCGTCAGAAGAAAGAAAATGTTGTTTTCCCCACTTAGAATGCTTTCCTATAGGCATGAACTCTATAAACCTTACCTCGAGATCGAACCGCTGGGCAAGCCTGGCAAAGTCAACTACTTCATCGTCATTTTTGCCCCGCATCATTACAAAGTTTATTTTTACAGGAGAAAATCCTAGCTCAAGGCTCTTTTCTATGCCCTCCCATACCTGATGAAAAAAATCCCTGCCTGTTATCTGCTCAAACCGTTTGGCTCTTAGGGTATCAAGGCTGATGTTAAGATGACGCAGACCGGCATTAAAAAGCTCAGAGGCCAAAGACCTTAACAAGACCCCATTGGTGGTGAGACAGGTCTCTTTGATCCCATCAAGACCGTTTACATCTGCGACCAGTTTGACCACATCTTTTCTAACAAGAGGTTCACCGCCAGTAAAGCGTACCTTTTTCACACCAAGCTTGGCAAGCACCCTGGTAAGCTGAACTATTTCCTCAAAACGCAGGATCTTTCTTGGTGGCATCCAGTTAAAATCGGCCTGTGGCATGCAGTAAAAACACCTAAGATTGCACCTGTCTGTAATAGACAGACGCAAGTAAGTGATGAGTCGGCCAAAAGAATCCCTAAGTGTATCTTGATTGTATTCCATGACTATCCTGGATCACTATCTTGCATTTTTACACGTCTTATTCGGGCCCCAACCTGGGCAAGCTTTTCATCCATCCTCTCATAGCCTCTGTCTAAGTGATGAACTCCTTGCACCAAGGTGGTTCCCTTTGCAGCAAGACCTGCCAAAACGAGACAGGCGCTGGCTCTCAGATCAGTAGCCATTACTGGTGCTCCGTTTAAATGCTTAACACCCCTTACTATTGCGCTTCTTCCTTCGACCCTTATGTCTGCCCCAAGTCTTTTCAGCTCTGCCACATGCATGAATCTGTTTTCAAAGATGGTTTCGGTAATAACGCTAAGTTTTCCTGCAACAGCCATCAAAACCATTATCTGGGCCTGGAGATCCGTAGGAAAACCTGGATAGGGCTGGGTCTTTACGTCAACACTGTTCAGTCTGCCCCTTCTTCTGACCCTTATCTTGTCGCTATCAATAATCTTGAGCTTGAGCCCCGCTGCCTTGAGTTTCAGCATTACCGTATCAAGATGCTCGGGCACGCAGTTCTCTATGGTAAGCTCTCCACCCGCAGCGCCAGCTGCCATCAGATATGTACCAGCCTCTATCCGGTCTGGAATTATTGTGCAGGTAACGGGCCTCAAATGACGACTTCCATGGATAATTATAGTATCTGTACCAAGACCATGAATGTCTGCGCCCATCTCCTTCAGCATGTTGCCAAGTGCAACCACCTCTGGCTCTCTCGCGGCGTTTTCCAGAACTGTTTTCCCCTTTGCAAGACAGGCGGCCATCATGAGATTTTCTGTACCGGTCACAGAAGGGATATCAAAATAGATCTGGGCTCCCCTGAGACGTCTCGCCCTGGCCTCAACAAAACCCTGTCGTATTTCAAGCTTGGCTCCCATGAGCTCCAATCCTTTGAGATGGAAATCAATGGGCCTTGCTCCGATAGCACAGCCTCCTGGCAGGGACACCCTTGCCCTGCCAAGTCTGGCAACCAGAGGGCCCAGAACCAACACGGACGCCCTCATGCGTCTTACCAGTTCATAAGGAGCCTCATGGCTGTTCAACTTTGACGAGTCTATCAAGAAGGTACTGTCTTCAAGACTCTTTATCTCTACTCCCAGTTCTCGCAACAGCTCTGCAAAAATCCTCACGTCTTCCAGACTTGGGACTTCACTAAGCCGGAAAGCACCTTCTGCAAGGAGTGTGGCAGACAGGATGGGCAGGGCAGCGTTCTTGGCCCCGCTGATTCTAATGGTTCCAGATAGGGTGCGGCCCCCTTTTATCTCTAAACAATCCATTTCATCCTAAAATCCAGGCCGCTGATAAAGGACCATATCTCTATCTAGGTGCCTTTCCCTTGTGCCACATATAGACAATGGGACTTGCCACAAACACTGAAGAATATGTTCCAACGATTATTCCAAGAACCAGGGCAAAGGCAAAATCATGAATAACTACACCACCAAAAAAGTAAAGGGATAAGACCACTATCAACGTAGTAAGCGAGGTGATTATAGTCCGGCTAAGCATCTCGTTGACACTTTTGTTTATTATCTCTGCAAAGGACAACTTGCGGTATCTTTTCATGTTTTCCCTTATCCTATCAAAAACCACCACCGTATCCGTAAGGGAATAACCAGCCAGGGTAAGAAGGGCTGTAACGATCAAAAGATTTATCTCTTTGTTAAGAATATAGAAAATGCCAAGAACCGCCAGCACATCGTGAAATGTGGCAATGGCAGCTGCAACACCGAAGCTGATATTGAACCTGAAGGCCAGATATCCGATAATGCCTGCCAGAGAAATAAGAATGGCGATTATTGCCTTTCTTCTGAGCTCCTTGCTCACTGTAGAGCCTATCTCGGTTTTGCTTTCTATAATGAACTTGTAACCAGGAAGGCCCTGCTTCAGGGCGGAGGTAATCTTCTCTTCAATGTCCCCCACCGTTGCCACGGACTTCTTGACCCTAACAATGAGGATATGCTCCTTTGGAACTTCCTGAAGGGCATAGCCTTTTATGCCAGCTGCTGCCAGGGCCTTTCTCACATCTTCCAGCTTAAAGGGCTTGTCTACCTTGTACTGGACCATGGTTCCGCCGGCAAAATCAACACCAAGGTTGGCGGCTCCCCTGTTTATCTGGATAAAGGCCACAAGGCCAGTAAGTACCAGAACTGCGGAGATGGCAAGAGAAATGTTCCTTTTGCCAATAAAGTCTATATTGGTCTTGCCAATAATCTGCATAAAAGACAGGTCCTTGATGGCATTTTTGTAAAGAAGCCACTGATAGACCCATCTGGTGGCGTAGATTGCCGTAAAAAGGTTGATTATGATACCTGCCGAAAGCGTTACTGCAAAACCCTTGATCGGCCCTGTCCCAAACAAGAAAAGGGCAAGGGCTGTTATAAGAGTGGTTACATGCGCATCAACAATGGTCCAGAAGGCCTTATCATAGCCTCCGTCAATAAAGGCCTTCAAAGGCTTGCCAAGGGCCTTTTCCTCCCGCATTCGTTCAAATATCAAAACATTGGAGTCCACGCCCATTCCTATGGTCAAAATGATACCAGCTATACCAGGAAGCGTCAGGGTGGCCTGAAAAAGGGCCAAAACGGCCATTAGAAATACCAGGTTCAAAAGCATGGCCACATCTGCGATAAAGCCTGACAGCCGGTAATATATTACCATGAAAATCATGACGAATATGGCACCGGCCACACCCGATACCAGACCCTTTTGAATGGAATCACGCCCCAAAGAAGGTCCGACCGTGACATTTTGTATTATTTTCACTGGAGCCGGAAGCGCACCAGCCCTGAGCACTATGGCAAGATCGGCTGCCTCTTCATGGGTAAAAGAACCAGAAATCTGGGCATGCCCCCCACCTATCTTTTCACGAATAACAGGGGCTGAACGCACCACACCATCTAGCACTATGGCCAGACGCTTTCCCACGTTCTCACCTGTTATTTTTTCAAAGATTCGTGCTCCCCTGTCTGTCAGTTCAAGGGCAACATATGGTTCGTTATAGGTCCCGCCGATTCTCACATGGGCCGTTTTTACCGCATCTCCCGTCATCAGCGTTTTGTCTTTCAACAAGATGGGGACATTTCTTACCTTACCGGTACGGGGATCCACCTGTTTCATGATGTAGATCTTGTCCCCCCTGGGAATCTGACCTTTTAGAACAGCGTTTAGCTGTTTTACATTGTAATTGCGGGGCAGCCTGCCATCCCTTATGGCCTTTTCAATAAGGCTGCCCAGATCCACATTGGCATCGTCATCAACCAGCTTGAATTCCAACTGAGCAGTCTGGCCAATCAGCTTTATTGCCCTTTTCGGGTCTTTTATGCCAGGAAGCTGGACTACAATCTCGTCTTCTCCCTGACGGACAATCACCGGTTCGGTAACCCCGAACTGGTCTATTCTGTTCCTGATGATTTCAAGAGACTGTTCCACCGCATGTTCCCTGATAAACTGTTCTTCCTTGGGAGACAGGGCAAGGGCAATGGTTGGGAATCTGGACTTATCATCAATGCTTTTTATAACCAGATTTGGAAAATCCTTTTCGATGACCTCTTTTATCTTTTGCAGGGAGCTCTTGTTGGGAACTGCAATAAGGATCTCATCAGGATTTTGACTCTTCCTCCTTACAATGGTGATGCCCTGACGCTTCAACGCATCTTAAGGT
>JAMOVK010000076.1 GCA_027067775.1 Deltaproteobacteria bacterium | reverse complement strand
AAATATTTGGACAGAATTAATGAAATGATCTCTCAACGAGAAAAAGCATGTCAAAACATGTCGGTATCTGGAGTTCAGATGCAACATAGAATCCCATATAGTCCCAATAGGAACGAGAGAGAATTGATTGCACGGATAATGGAAAAAACAAATAGAAGTGGTTACTTACCAGCCGCATTACCTCCAATTTATGTTTCTTTTGAGCCACCTCCCATCTTTGTTGCTTATCCTGAATTAGAAGATCAGGAAGAAAATAACAACAGAGATGAAAGAGATGAATATCAAGTACCGAGAAATCGGGAAAGAAGACGACCTGAGACCATATCTATTGAAGAATTACTTGGTGTATACCAACCCCACCATCAACAGATCATAATTTATGAAAGAGGAATCAAATGGAGCAAAAAACGGTTTGATTTTGATGAAGAATGGCTATTTGCTGTCGTATTAATCCATGAAATCGGGCATTGGATTACTCATCAGCTTCCTAAATCAGGGATTCCAACCTGGTCAACCGAATTGTATATATTAGGGGAAACAGATGTTCATGAGGGTTGGGCTCAACTGATTACTTGGTGGATAGCTGAGGAAGTCGGAGGAGAGTTCAAACGTACCTTTGAAAAACTGAATCAAAATCAATCTTCTCCTTATCAAGTATATGAACAGTTCAAAAATGAATCAAAAGATAAGATTATGGAATCTCTTGAAAAATTAAGAGTACTTTCATGGCCAGCTCGACTTCAAGATTGGAAAAAAACAATCGGATGAAGTTACATTTTTTGCATAACAATCGGCTGCAAGGGACGGCAAACAGCGTGGCGGTTTTCCAAAGGCCAAGCCCCGCATAACATGTAGTGGTAATTCAAAGTTGGTTGCTCCGCATGTTTGCCGCCCCTGAGCCGTAGCGTTGGGCCTAAAATGGTGGTGAATCAGCATAATTCTTTTAAAATTAGCAGGTTAGAGCAGATGAGTTAAAAGGGATAAATTTTTTCTTGCATCAGGTATATGGAGAACATATACTTAATGCATGGATGATGCAGTTAAGGCTCTATTGCAGAAATGCACAGGATTTGATTGGGATAAGGGGAATAAGGATAAAAATTGGTTAAAGCATCGGGTTAGTAATTCTGAGTGTGAGCAAATTTTTTTCAATAGGCCGCTTATAGTTCATTTTGATGAAAGACATTCAGATAAAGAAGACAGGTTTTATGCTTTAGGTCATACCGATATAGGAAGGATGCTTTTCATCGTATTTACCATTAGGGGTACAAAGATCCGGGTTATTTCAGCAAGAGACATGAACCGAAAAGAAAGAAAAATATATAGGAAACTATGATGAGAAAAAGAGAGATACCAAAGTTTAATAACGAGGATCAAGAAAGAGAGTTCTGGTCATCAAATGATTCCACTGAATATATAGATTGGAGCAGTGGAGAGAGGTTAGTATTGCCCAATTTGAAGCCGTCAGTGAAGACCATATCATTGAGGTTGCCAGAGACTCTGTTAAATGAGCTCAAATTTTTGGCAAATAAGAAGGATGTTCCTTATCAATCACTTTTGAAAGTGTTTTTAGCAGAAAGGGTGCAGAGGGAATTAAGGAACTTATCAAAACAAACAGTAGAAAACTAAGAGGCCCAACAAATCGCTCCAGCGGACCGCCAATCCGCCGGCGCTTCGCTTGGCGTCTTGTCGGCCGCTGAGCTTAGTCGTTAGCCGATAATAGAAAAGGAACTGGCTATGAGTCATCAGGCTGAAATTATAAAGAAAATCAAGGAAAATTATCCTCTTCTTTCTAAAGAATTTGGCGTAAAAAGGATCGGAATTTTCGGTTCCGTTGCGCGGCATGAAGAAGGTCCTGATAGTGATATTGATATTATTGTTGAGTTTAATAGGCCAATCGGCCTTAGATTTGTTAACTTTGTTGAACACATCGAAAATCTTTTTGGTAGAAGGGTTGATGTTCTAACTAAAGAGGGTGTAAGAAATATACGTGTAAAGACTGTTTCATCAGATATTGAAAAGGATATTATTTATGTCTAAGCGTAGAGACATAGATTTTATCGAAGATATTCTGATATGTCTTGAAAAAATCAAGCAATATATATCAGATTATTCATATGATGACTTTCTTAATGATTATAAGACTCAGGATGCAATAATAAGAAATATTGAAATCATTGGTGAGGCCAGCAAGAAAATATCTCCAGAATTAAAAAGTAAATATACGAAGGTTCCTTGGAAAATGATTGCCGGGATGCGTGACAGGCTCATTCATGGTTATTTTGGTGTAAACATAGATATTGTTATGGGAGATAGCAACAATTGATGTGCCTATTTTAGAGCAAGAGATTAAAAAGATAAAGGATAAGTTTCCCGGCTAACAAATCGCTCCAGCGGACCGCCAAACTGCCTGCGCTTCACTTGACGTCTTGTCGGCCGCTGAGCTTAGTCATTCGGCCCTTTAATTGGAGGTGGGACGAATAAAATTTGTAACATAGTTGTTGACAGTGTATCAAGTTATGATACGCTGTAGGTATGATCAAAAGTTTCAAGCACAAGGGCTTAGCTCAATTATTCGAAAAAGGTCATTCCACCAGAACAAGCTCAGATTTGCAGAGGCGCATATTGAGGAGATTAGAAGCCTTAGACCAAGCTGAGTTATTGACAGAATTAAATCTTCCTGGGTTCAATTTTCACGGGCTTCATGGAAAGCCCAAGCGTTACAGCATTCATGTCAATGGCCCTTGGTGCTTTACTTTTGAATGGAAGAAAGGTAACGCTTACACAGTAAATTTAGAGCAATATCATTGAGGTAAATAAAATGGGAGAATATGCAGTAAAGCGTCCATTAAAAAGACCTCCAATCCATCCAGGCGAGATATTGCGAGAGGATGTTCTGCCTGGTTTAGGTATTTCAGTAAGTGAGGCAGCAAGGCGACTAGGTATATCGCGTCAACAATTACATCGTATTCTTGCATGCACTCATCCTATAACTCCCAAGATGGCACTTAGAATAGGTAAGTTTGCCGGTAATGGCCCTGGATTGTGGCTTAGGATGCAGCAGAATTATGATTTATGGCATGCAGAGCAGCAAATGAAGGAGGAATTATCCAAGATAGAGCCAGCAGTGAGATCAGCTTAAGAAAAGAGCATGGATTTTAGGGAGATCACGCTATTATCCTTGCATATACTAACCCCTTTCACCAACAATATCACTTGTATTTTCAATAAGCAGTTACTTTTTCAGGCCCCCCAGATAATATGATCTTCGAAAAATCATATCAGCAGGATAGGCTGTATTCCTTTTTAATGCCCATGCACAAAAAATGATTATAATTTCTCAGAAGTCCAAGTTGATGTCTTTTATGGCTTGAACAGAATTTTGCTGGAGCGTCTTTTGAGGATGAGTCTTTTAAAATTTTCAAGGTCCTGGCTTGGTGTAAGTCCTAACTCATCATTTAGTACTTTTTTACATTTTTCGTACACCTGTAGCGCCCTTAGATCTTGACCTTTTAGCACAAAGGCTTGCATACTAAGCAGGTAGGCCTGCTCATCCCAAGGATCTTGTTCAATAAGTTCGTTGGCAAGGACTACGCACTCGGCAAGCTGTCTCCTATCAAGATAGATTTGGGCAAGTGTTCGCAGCAGTTCCTGAAACAGTAAAGAGAGTCTTTCGCGAAGCGAGGTTGTCCAGTCCTTATAGAGGTCTTCGGGTAAAAACGGGCCCTTATAGATGGTTCGTGCCTTTTCTAATAGGGCTACACATCTTTCTTGATCTGTTTTTTTGAGTTCCAAGCCGCGTCTAAACAAGGATTCAAATTTTTTATAGTCTATGGTGGATTGTTCAGGAAGCCTTAACAGGTAGTTTTCATCCTCCACCAGGAGATAACTGGATCTGGCCTTTGGCGGTAATTCTGGCTCCAGGGTAGCCCTAAGTGCAGACATGGAACTCCAAAGGTTTGCCTTTGCGCTTTTATAATCCATGTCTGGCCAAAAGGTCTCTATAAGCTGACTCACTGGTACAGGTTGCCCATGATGTATAAGCAGGAACTTTAACAGGTCTCGGGCCTTTTTCCTTTTCCAGCCAGTTATTTGCAGGTAAGGCCTGGCCACCTTAAATGTCCCAAGGGTTCTGAAATCTAAAGGGTCAGGAGGAAGCTCTTGAAGTTGGCAAATAGCCCTGTCAATGCAGGCTTTTTCCTCCTGGCTTTTCACTTCTTTTTTTAGTTTTTTGATAAGGGGAATGGTCGTCTTTATGCCATGTCTTTTCCAGAATTCCACCATGGCAAGTCTGGTTTTCATTGGGGCTGTGGCAAAGTGATCAAAGGGGGCAAGGATGTGTGCATGTTCCCAGGCAGGCCACAGGGAGAGGATAAAGTCTGGACAGATTCCTTTTTCCAGACAATAGCCCAAAATGGGCGAAGGAATTTTGGAGTCGGGTTTTGTCAAAAGAAATCCCCATCCGAGTTTTTGGCAGGTCTCTATGGCTTCGCACAGTTTTTTATCTAGCTTTTCCAATTCATCTGACTTTTGCAGAAACTTCAGGTGCCATTTAAAGAAAAAAAGCCCCATGCGTCTATGCTGAATATTTTGTTTTTCAGAAACCTTGCATGCATCTTTAATTAGTTCTTCAATAAAGGCATAGTCATCTATTTCTTTTGTTAGATTCATCCCGGTGAGGGCAGTGTAATAGCTCAGAAAGGCATTTTGCCTTGCACATGCAAGGGCCATCACCTTTCTGAGACGTTCCCTATATTTCTCTGCAGGCATGTCTTTATGTGACAAAAGGTATGCTAGTGTACTGAGACATTCGCTCCAAATGGAGGTGTCGAATTTTAGATTTTTCTTGGCCTCATTAAGCCAAAACGGTAAATTTTCCACGTTGCCTGTGTAGGCAAGGCCAAAGGCAAGCAGGGAGGACGAAAGACAGTATATAGACCTGTTTGTGGACTTTGCCTTATGTACAGCCTGCCTGAACCAGACTGTTGCCTGTTCTTCTTTGCCAGTCTCCAACTTTATGACCCCCTTGAACATAAGGGTCCAGGCAAGCCGATTCATAGGGTCTCTGTCTTTGAAGACCTTGAGACAATAGTCTATTATTTCCTCTGCCTTCTTGAATTCACCCCTGTCTATGTGGTAAAAGCCTGCTTTTGGGGCAAGAAGGTAGCAGCGCTGTTCGGGTTTGAGGGGAATAAGTCTGCTGTTTGCTATGGATTCAATTTTTTTCCAATACCTTTTCTCTTCTCGTAGCCCTAACTGATTGTAGGCTATGGCCAGATAGATACTTGTTTCGAGATTGTGATAGCTAAGAGGTGGAGTTAATCTCAGGATCTGCCTGCAGAGCTCTGCCGCTTCCTGGTATCTGTCTTTTAACAGGTATGCCTCAGCCAACCTGCAGCCTGTTTTCTTCCAAGTCTTGCCTAGTTTGGGCAGCCTGGAAAGGGCCTCTTTCATGGCATCTATGGCCTGATCTATTTTGCCGGCCATGATAAAGGCTTCGCCAAGAAGGGAGTAGGCCTGGGGATTTTTCTTCATAAATTTTTTGTCAAAGGCCTGGATCATAGAAATTATGAGGTCTGACTGCCCTCTTCTTATAAAGGTGTTGAAGTGTTTTTTAAGCAGTTTCCAGGCAAAGGTTTCATGTCCAGCCTTTAGATAAAAGAAAAAGGCCCGATCAGGCTGGGAGTTTTCCATATGTATGGCAAGGTTTAAATAAAGCTTTTTAAGCTCTGAAACACTAATCAGTGTTGACGCCTTTGATTTCAAAAGGCTTGAAAGGATATCCGGGAGCTTATAGTAGCCCTCGTTAGTTTTGTTCAGTAAAGGAATAGAGCTGGTTCTGGAATAAAAAAGTTGTGAAAGATTTTCAGGAAAGACGGCCTTTGGAAGGTCATTGTCAAAGGGTTGTGAAATGGCACAGTAGACCATGAGCTTTTTCATATCCTTGGGAAGGGCAGTGATAAGGTGTTGCATTATGAAGGAGAAAAGGGGCTTGCTGTTATTGGATAATATGCCTTTTTTGTCTTTTAGTAGTTCAGGGTTGTTTGCCAAAAAGGTTACTGCTGCAGGCCAACCATTTGTAAATGCCTGGATTTTTTCCACCATGTCTTGTGACATTTGACCTTTTAGTTTGGCCTTTAGCAATCTTTTAATCTCCATCTTGTCAAACAGGAGTTCGTTGTCGCTTATTTGGAGATGACGTCCGCTAATTGCAAGGTGACTTGTTTCTATCTGTGGAGGAAACCACCTGCCTGCCAGGATTAGAGTGAGAAAGTCCGGCAGTTTTCTTACAAGAGTGTTGAGAAGCAGGTTATGGACGCTGCTTGAGGCAACTCTTTCCCATGAGTCTATCATAAGCACAGCAGGCCCTGGAGCATTCATGTATATCTCGTCAAGAAGGGAGTCAAGTTGGGAGAGAAAGAAGGCGACAGGGTCTGTGCTTTTCCCTTTTGGAGTGTACGTTCTTGATTTTTTAATCTTTTTACTAAGAACCGGCCATAGAGAACAAAAGGCCTCTGTAAGAAGTTTTAGAAAAACAGATGGGTTCGAACTGATCTTGCCCAGATCCAAAAGGGCACATGGCTGTTCAAAATGACTAGCAAGCTGCTGCATCAAAACACTTTTGCCCGAGCCTGCTTCGCCTTGAATAACAAGTAACGAGCCTGGCCTAAGCTTATATTGGATATTTGAGATTAATCTTGTCCTGTCTACCTGGGGAACATCCTGAAGGTTGATAGCTGATCTAAAATCTGTACTGAATCTTAAGCCAGGTAACATTTCCCTTGGGCCTGTTTTTTACCCATATTTCAAACTGCTCTTTTAGTATTATGGCCCAATCTTCTCCAGCGTATTTGACTGCAGGACCTATGGCAAAGGCCCTGCCTCTATCATTTTTTACATTCTTTTTGTTTATCTTATCGTCCTCTAGCTGCTGATAGAAAAAACCGTTAATTCCAATCCTGAGATCTCGAGAAAGCGGAATTCCTACGGCATAATCTATATGCAATTCAGATCCTGGCTCTAAGGTGGCCTTTTGACCTAAGAAGTTGATATGTTTTTGATTGTTTGTATGAAATTCGTAAAGGAATTTCATTGAAATATCAATGCCAGGGCCTACTATTAGGGTAGCTGACAGATTCGGCATGAAACTCCATATGTTCCTGGAAATGATGGTGGTAGCCGGATGCCTGCCGTTGTAGTGGCCAGAAGGCGCATTGATGTCAAATGAAAAGATCCAGTGCAAGAGTCTCTTGTAGTGCCAACCCAGTATGAGCGGGCTAAATACCAGATCGCCGGTACCAGAAAAAGAATCGTCAATTATCTTAAAGGCCCCTTTTGTAAGCTTTACATTGGCATAGTAGGCTGGAACAGTGAGATAGACTCCGTAGATGGCCCCAAAAATTTTGTAGTCAAAAAAATATAATAAACGAGGTGCCTCTGCCACCACGTTAACATGGAAGTCTATATCTTTGATATCATCCCCACTGTCGTCTCTATAACTTGAGGCGCTATACCACGTAGTGTAGTTAACTAGATAAAGTCCAGGGCCTGGAGCAATACCACATAGAAAACCCTCGGCGCCATTTGGATAGTGCTGTCCACCACCTGCCATGCAAGCCTTGCTGGACAGAAGCCAGCACCACAAAATAAGCAGTAGGCTTGCGTGTGTTAGTCCCTTGTGCATGTTGCTTGATTTGAATTGTAAAATTTTACCGTTTTTTAAAGGTAAAGGTTTGCATTAAGTTCTCAAGCCTTTTTTATATCATGTTTCACAATTTTGAAAAACCGCTGATCAAGAATTTTAACAACAGAAAAACAACAAAGAGGAATTACTTTTAATTAAATCGAGTATGGATGAAAAAGATAAAAAAAAAGAAGTTGGCAGGTAGCAACAGAAAGCTACCTGCCAAAAGCATTTACTGGTTTATATCGATTCCCTTTACTGCAATGCATGGTAGAAGTGGGTCTGAAGGAACAGTTTCATCATAATTGGCAGGCTTTATGAGTATTGCAGCGTAGTCACCCTATGAAGGTGCTGTAAAGGCTCCAGTTATTTCACCATTTTGCACAGTGAAAATCGTATAATTTCCATCGTCTGACTTGTATGGCTGCCCCCCACTTATAGTGCCTCCAGGTGGGTATGCCATACGACCGCACATTCCACCTGCAGATACTGCGATTTTAGCCCCGTTTGGAACCAGATTTCCAAGGGAGTCTCGAATATTTTTCACCTTAAAGGATATCGTCTGGCCTGCTGTGGTAGAGTTAGCCGCCTCTATTTCAGCCTTACTAGCATATGAAAAGGGTATCTCACCTATTTTGCTGGTTTGTGTCCCTATAATGTTGTTATTGCTATCTGCATAGGCCAGCGACAAGGTATCTGCAGAAGAGCCTGAAATGCCAATTATATCAGTCAGATTTATATGTACCGAATAATTGGCAATCACGGTCCTGTTTGTGACAGTAAGAATACGGCATTTTTCCCTGTTATTACATGGCTGTCCATCTGTTATTTCACCATAAGAGGTAATAAGGCCGACTTTTTGCCCGTCTGGAAGTGGGTTACCACCTGCATCCTTCAAGTTGGTGATAGTTATGGTGGCAGTATGATTGCCTCCGTCAACAAAAATGTAGCTTGGATCAATGGTTACACTGGTTGCGCCAACATAAGGAGAAACAAGAATTATTTCTTTTACAGCAATGGCACGTGTTGAGATTATCGAATTATTTGGCCTTGCCGCTACTGCCTGAAGCCTTGCTATTTTTGTATTTTGGCCATCTACCCTTATGCTTCCAGTGTTGTACTCACCTTCTAT
>JAMOVK010000075.1 GCA_027067775.1 Deltaproteobacteria bacterium | reverse complement strand
GTAACTTCTATCTGATCATCTTGTTCAAGTATTTTTTCAATGGCCTTACACATCATTGGCGAATCGTCCACCACCAGCACCTTTATCGGACCATTGTCTTTATTGAACAAAACATTGTTCATGGATTATCACCTGTTTGATTATGTTTGCTATCTTCAAAAAGAAACCTTCTTGAAAATCCACGGATCCTTTCCCACAACTCCGTCTCGCTTGCCACTATATAACCTATGCCTTTTTCTTTTATAAATTGAGGAAATTGACTGCATGCACATTTTTCCGGGTCAAGACAAAGTACCTGCCCATCAGTAGTCAAGACCCTATCTAAAAAGGAAATATCCACAGGCAGCTGTCCCCCTAACACAACCAGACAGAGCCTTTTTCCATACTGATCTGCAAACCTGCCAACAAAGCTGGTCAGGCTTGGCAAACCTCCGGAAAACTCCATTGAAAAGTCATCCTTTGACATTCGCATATCAGGCAGGTTGGCTTCACTTATCAAGACCCAACGGCCTGCAAGCATGGAAGTTGGTTTACCTGTAAAAGGGATACAGTTGAAAACATTGTCAAGCTCCTTGCCGTAGGCCTTTAATACCGTTTCCGATATATCTTGAATACATACAAGGCCGACATTGTCCATCCCTTTTAGGGCCGTCATCAACCTTATAAAACTGCTAACAGAGCCCTGTCTGGCCAAGACTAAGACGGCACCATAAACGCCCTTTGACTTATGAGATTGTTCCAGATCTTTTTTATCAACCCTGGATGTGGCCCGCTTTATGGCCTTGGGATTCGCCCCTGCTGCAAGCTTTAATGTCCTTATCAGCTCTTCTGACTTATCCTTGATATCTCTAGAAATTGTGCCCGAGGGCTTTGGAAAAAAATCTATGGCTCCAAGCCGCAAGGCCTCAAATGTGATTCTCCCCTGATCTGCCAAACCGCTTACCATTACCACAGGCACTGGATTTTTTACCATTATGTGTTTTATCGTGGTAAGACCATCCATTACCGGCATATCAACATCAAGGGTTACAACATCAGGATTAACTGTCTTTATAGCCTCTAGTGCCTCGAGTCCATGACGGGCCACAGCCACAACCTCTATATCACCAGACCGGGAGAGCACATCCACGAGTTGTTTTCTCATGAATGCCGCATCATCAACAACCAAGGCCTTGATTAGCTTGCCCTCCTCCATCTCACCCTCCCATGGCTTGAGACCACGACTTTTCAAGCGCATCCTTTTTCTTTTTTATATCTTTGGCCAGATCATGCACATCTTCCTTTTTTAACAAGAGGGATTTTGGCAACATGATTCCCTTTGGAAGCCATTTATTTGACCATCCCACACCTAGCTTGTGACAGAGCTGATCAGCCAAATAAACCACGGCACATAGCGGTTCATCTTCTCCGGCACTTTTGGGCGTGTGGTGATAGCGTACAACACTCATTGTCTGTTCACTTAACTGCCATTTTTTGACCAAAAAAGCCCCTACTTCAGCATGGCTCAAACCCTGCTCCTCTTCAGCAATGGCCAAGGGACACCTCTTGGCTTCTTGAATCTGCAGAATCTTGTTCACCTCTTCTTTGAAGGCCTTACACAAGACAAATCTGCCTATGTCATGCAGGAGTCCCATTGTGAAGCATTCCTCTGGATCGAACCCATTGCCAGCAACCTTGGCGATTAACATGGACGAGGCAGCAACCCCCATGGAATGAAGCCACAGATCTTTGGTAGAAAAGCCCTTAAAATCTGCATCTTCGCCAAAGGCCTGAACCAAAGACAGACCTATAACCAGATTCCTTACCTCATCAAAACCAAGAATGGTAATGGCATGGGAAATGGTATTTACTTCGCCAGCAGTACCGTACAAGGGTGAGTTAGCCATCTTCAATATCTTGGCTGCCAGCACCGGATCTTGCATGATAATTTTTTCAAGGCTTTTACTATTGGCTGAAATGGATTCCATCTCTTTTAGGACCTTGTGCATCGTATTAGGCATAGGTGGTAGGTCCTTAAAGTTCTCCAGCCTCTTTATTAAGGAAGGAGGCATAGTATTCTCCCTATGTTTTTAATTAATTCTTCTTTATATATCGACACACTCCTATAACTCCTTAATAACGGACAAAGGAAGATGAAGATTTTTCATTAATATTTCTCCAACCCGATCCGATAAGCCCTATAGAACGAGTTTGTTCCTAATTCTTTGAGATTCTTGGGGTTAACAAATGGCAGATCTTGTATTGACCGGTCC
>JAMOVK010000074.1 GCA_027067775.1 Deltaproteobacteria bacterium | reverse complement strand
ACCAACCAACTTTGTATCGGAGAGTATGCGCCTGTACCCTTCCTGAGCAAGATCTTTTAATCTGTCAATACACACACCAACACAGAAGAATGCCCTGTCTCTTCCTGCCTTGTATTCAGATTCGAGATATCTAAAAATATCTGTGTGGCTAGTTGACTGAACAGGCACGTTACAGCCTGCACAAAAGGGTTGGCTGTTTCTATAAAAGAGCATTCTTGCTGCAAAGCTTATCTCAGAGAGGGTTGCAACTGTGGAACGCGAATTTCGAACCGGATTCAACTGGCCAACTGATATAGCAGCAGGCAGATTTTCTAGGGCCTTTGCCCTTGGCCTTGGAAGCCTTTCCAAAAACTGTCTGGCATAAGGAGAAAAGGTCTCTACAAAACGCCTTTGCGCCTCTGAATAGATGGTATCAAAAACCAGTGAAGACTTCCCTGCACCAGACGGGCCGGAAAAGCCACACACCGTCTCTGGCTCTATTTCAAGGTCGATACCTCTTAGATTATTCTGACATGCACCCTTTATTATAAGTCTTTTCATTATGTTTTTGCCTCCAGCTTCCCCTATTTCATCTTTTTGAAGCTTTATGGCAACCAGTTAGCGTGATAAGCTAGATCAAGTCTAACATGCCAAAGGAGCAATAAGTACATGGGTATAGAGGCCCTTTATCAACTGCTTCAACCACAAAGGATAGCCATCTTTTTAGGCCCTGGGGTAAATCCCCGATTTGAGGCAAGACTTTTTCAGAACATCACTTCTTCTGGTTTTCAAGGCCCAATATATCCAATCGATCCTGAAAGAGAGGCGGTCTGTAACATTCCCGCCTATAAAAGACTAAAAAGCCTAAAAAAGAAGCCAGATCTGGCGGTTATCACCGGTCCTCCTGAATTTGTGCCAAAGGTTTTGGAGGAATGCGGAAAGGCAAAGATACCAGGTGCAATAATATTTTCAATGGACTTCAGGCACCGGACCACAGACAGCGAAAAAATCTCTGATCGCATAAAGAAACTATGTAAAAAGTATGAAATAAGATGCATCGGGCCAAACTCGCTGGGCATAATAAGGCCGGGAAAGGGTATTAACATAAGCGTGAGCATCAAGTCCCCGCCACAGGGCCGGGTGGCGTTTCTTTCCCAAAGCTCCACCCTTGCAGCCTCCATCCTGGACTATGCCGCTTCCAAACACGTTGGAATAAGCACCTTTGTCTCTCTAGGAGCACAGCTCGATGTGGATTTTGGTGACCTGATTGACTTTCTGACAATGGATACTGAAACCCGCGGCATAATCCTCTACCTGGAATCTATCAAAAATGGCAGAAAATTTCTAAGTGCTACCAGGTCTTTTACAAGGACAAAGCCAATTGTTGTTATAAAGGGGGGAAGGTTTGAGCAGTCAAGGATGGTATCGTTCAGCCGCATGGGTTTTCTGGCCGGGGAGGATGCCATATATGACGCCGTGTTTAAAAGGGCCGGCATGGTCAGGGTGGAAGACATACTAGAGCTATTTAACACATCTGAGGCCCTTTCCAAACAGCCTGCCCCAAAGGGCAGCAGTCTTGCAATTGTCACAAATGCAGGAGGGCCAGCGGTGCTCGCAATTGATATGCTTATTAAAAAGGGAGGGCGTCTTGCCGCACTAGAAGATGTAACTGTTTCTGCAATAAAAAAATCTTTGCCACCAACAGCGCCTGTTGCCAATCCGGTGGATTGCCTTTCAGACGCATCAGCCAGTCGTTTTTCACAGGTAATAGAGGCCCTGCTTCAGGATGACACTGCTGATGGGCTACTGGTAATCCTTACTCCGCAGCCCCTGACCCAGCCCCTGGAGACCGCTCAAGAACTCATCCGACTTGCTGAGCGTTATCCATACAAGACCATACTTGCCTGTTGGATGGGAAGCGAAGATATGGATTCTGCCAGAAAACTACTGAACCAAAAAGGCATACCTACCTTTGTGGCTCCAGAACAGGCTGTAAAGAGCTTTCTCTACATGTACAACTATGAGGCAAACAGGCAGCTCCTCACCCAGACCCCTTCCAACATTCTGGTTGACTTTCAACCTGACAGGGAAAAGGCCCTGTCTGTCTTTCACAGCGTTTCAAAAGAGAAAAGGCTGTTTCTGCTTGAAAGAGAGACAAAAAAGGTCCTTGAGGCCTACGGCATAAAAACCACCCCCATGGAGATCGCCAAGACACCTGCAGAGGCTAAAAAGATAGCCAAGAAAATGGGGTTTCCTGTGGCAATGAAGATTGAATCCCCAGACATCCCAAACAAAAGCAAGGCAGGGGGAGTGATCCTGCACGTCCTTGAAGGAGATGTTGAAAAGACGTTTAAAAAACTTGAGAAGAATCTTCAGGCCTATGATCCAAAGGCAACCTTAAATGGCATCACAGTAGAGCCCATGATACTTGGCATGGGACACGAGTTTGCCATGGGGGCCAAAAAAGATCCAACCTTTGGTTCGGTAATACTCTTTGGTCTTGGAGGACAACTTCTTGAAGCTGAAAGAGATACCACAGTAGGTCTGCCACCCCTTAATCAGGCACTGGCAAGACGCCTTGTTGAGGAAACCAGGATAGGTAAACACCTACTAGAGGAGAAGAGAAGCAGCAGAATGATAAACATTCTGGAAGAGGCACTTGTACGTTTTTCCATACTTGTTGCAGACTTCTCCTTTATCAAGGAGGTTGAGATAAACTCGTTTTTCCTTGATGAAGAAACCGGTGTCTGTCTGGATGGAAGGATTGTTCTTGAAGAAGGGGGAATCAAAGATGTTGATGAACAGGCCGCTGAAGTGTGTCCAGATCACCTGGTCATATGCCCCTATCCGTGTCAGTATATAGAGACCACAAAACTGAAGGATGGGACCCCTTATGTAATAAGACCGATCAAGCCAGAAGACGAGCCCTTGATGGCTGAACTCTTTTCCACCTTTTCGGAACAGACCATTGTCAACAGGTTCTTTCAGCTCAAGAAAACCCTAACACACGAGGAGTTGGCCAGATACTGCCAGGTAGATTATGATAGGGAGATTGCCCTTGTGGCAGCCATTGAACAAGATGGCAAAGAGAGAATAGTTGGTGTTTGCAGGCTTACCATAATGCCAGACGGAAAAAACGGAGAGCTTGCAGTGGTTGTTGGTGATCCATGGCACGGACATGGAATAGGTAAAAAACTTGTGGCCAAAACCCTTCAGGTGGCCAAGGAAAAAGGAGTTAAAAGGATTTGGATGGATGTCCTAAAAGACAACAAGGCAATGAACGGGCTTGCCAAAAAATTTGGTTTTAAAAAGGCCCCTTCTGATGACCCAGACATAGTTCGTTACGTTTTAGAGGTTTCATAAATGGCCCAGTTTAAACCTGTTAATGTACTTTTTTCAGACCGATTCATGGATCACGACACCGGTGGTGGAGATCATCCAGAATCACCAAAACGCCTGACATCAATACTAAGAAGCCTGCAGTCTGGTCCCTTAAAGGATCAAATCCGCATCATAGAGCCAGCACAGGCTGACAAAGATCTGATTCTATCTGTTCACCCTAAGGACTATCTGATGCGTTTTGAAGAGGCATGTCTGTCAGGACGTGAGACCTTTGGCCATTCAGACAACAGAATCTGCTACGAGACCTTTGAAGTGGCTCTTCTAGCAGCAGGAGCCTGCAAGCAGGCGGTTGATCTTGCAGAAGAGTCCAATGGAGAGGTTACCATAAGCCTTGTACGTCCACCTGGACATCATGCGGAAAAGGGCATGCCCCTTGGCTTCTGCTTTTTGAACAACGTATCTCTGGCTGCCAAGTACTGGCAAAAACGATATAACAGGCAAAAAATCTTCATACTAGACTTTGATGCCCACCATGGAAACGGCATACAGGAGATCTTTGATGAAGATCCCTCTGTCTTTTATGCAAGCATCCATGAGCATCCCACCTTTAGTTTTCCTGGGACAGGATACGAAGATGAAACCGGCACTGGATCAGGAGAAGGGTTCACACTCAATGTAGCCCTGCCTCCTGGAGCAACAGACTCTCTGGTTTTAAAGGCATTAAAAGAGCGCATAGAACCGGCCCTTGAGAAGTTTGAACCAGACTGCCTTGTTGTTGCAGCAGGCTTTGACGGCCATGAGGCTGACGACATGTCAGGGCTTGCCTACTCCACAGGGCTCTTTGGACATATAGGCTCGTTTCTGGCAGTATGGGCACAAAGATACTGTCAGGATCGGATCATTAGCATATTAGAAGGGGGCTATAACCCTGACTTTTTGGGACCATCGGTTGAGATGTATCTTGGAGGACTAGCTGTTGAAATCTAACAATATAGGGGAGAAAGCATGTTTGTAACAAGCTACATGACAAAAACGCCCATAACCGTCTCTACGGACACCCTCATTCCTGCTGCCAGAGAGATTCTAAAAAAAAATGGCTTCAGGCATCTTCCGGTAACAGGACCAGACGGAAAGATTCTCGGGATGGTAACTGACAGGGACATACGTTCAGCCTACCCATCCTCTGTTTTGGACGAAACTGAAAAAAAACAGATACTTGATAAGGTAAAGGCCATGCCTGTCAGCTCTATAATGAGCACGGAACTGTCCTGCCTAAACCTGCGCTCTACAATAGATGATGCCCTTATCTCGCTGGATAAGCAGAACATAGGGGCCCTCCCGGTTGTAGACGATTCCAGCAAGGTCATCGGAATCTTTTCCATAAGGGATCTCATGAAGGCCTATGGCGAGCTCTTTGGCCTTTACGAGAAGGGTAGCGCACTGGTAAGTGTTGAAAATGAGACCAGCGACACCATGAGCAAGGCACTGAAGGTCCTTGAGGCACGGGCTATTCCATTCACCAGGGTAATAAAGGCCACCCATCCTGTTGAAGACGGCAAGATGCAGGAGGTGATACATATCAGGGTTCAGACCATGAACCTGCCATCTGTAAAGGAAGCCCTAAAAGATGCGGGCCTGAAACTGCTGTAGAAACAGAGGGCAGATGAAGATCTTTGTAGCAGGCACTGACACTGACATTGGAAAAACCTATATAACAGCGGCGCTTGCCGCCATCTTGCTTAAAAGGGGACTGCATGTTGGAGTAATAAAATGGGCGGGTACAGGGGGGGCCAAAACAAATCCTGACATAGAGTACGTGCTTGAACAGGCGGCAAAGGCAAGGCTTGGGCCAGGATCAAGACTATCTGTCGCATGCCCCTTTAATTTCGCCTTTCCAGCCTCTCCCCATCTGTCAGCTGCACTTGAAAACAGACAGATTGAGCCAGAGGCTATTATGGCCGAAACAGAAAAGATGGATAGGCAATGCGACATAGTCTTGATCGAAGGAGTGGGAGGCCTCATGGTGCCACTGAGAGTGGACCTGCTCTTGATTGACATGATAAAAAGGGTGTCGTGCCCTGTGATTCTTGTTTCCAGAGCCGGCCTTGGCACCATAAATCATACCCTGTTGTCAATAGAGGCCCTTAAAAACAGAAATGTGGATCTGATGGCGGTTGTAATGAACTCTGTTGGCGTTGGTGGGAAGGCAGACAATACGGATAAAAGAATCGTAAAAGACAACTGTGAGACCATATCAAAAATTAGCGGTGCCATGCTCTACGGACCTGTCCCATACTCAAGCGAACCCATCCATCCAGGCGTGGCTTCCATTCTAACTCCATTAGCAGACCAGATCGTGGAGGCATTTTGACAGCCAAAGGGGACAAAGAGCAAAAAAAGGGCACACTTAAAGTGGTAGGTATCGGTCCTGCCGGCAGGCAGTGGATGTGTCCACCTGCTATCGAGGCCATCTCTAATGCCCAGATTGTTTGTGGTTACAAGACCTACTTAAAACTTGTTGAGGATCTGATAGGCCCTCATCAGGAAACGGTTCAAACGGGCATGACAAGAGAAAAAGAAAGATGCCAAAGGGCAATAGACCTTGCATTAACAGGAAAGAACGTGGTGCTAATCTGTAGTGGTGATCCAGGAATCTATGCCCTTTCCGGCCTTGTGTTTGAGCTTCTCAAAAAAAGAGGCATTAGTGACAACGAGCTTCTTGTTGATGTAATACCTGGCATACCTGCCCTAAGTGCTTGCTCGGCTCTTCTTGGTGCGCCGCTTGTGCATGACTTCTCTGTAATAAGTCTTAGCGATCTGCTTACTCCTTGGAAGCTTATTGAAAAAAGGCTCTGGGCAGCGGCGGAAGCAGACTTTGTGATAGTACTTTACAATCCAAGAAGCAAAAAGAGAACGGACCATCTTCCCAGGGCCCTTGAGATAGTGGCAGAGCACAGAAAAGATGATACACCCGTTGGCATAGTCACAAAGGCCATGAGACAGGGACAGGAGGTGCATGTAACAACCCTTGAAAATTTACGCAAAAAAGGGCCGGATACATGGAATATAGGCATGCAAAGCCTTGTCATTATTGGTAATTCAAAAAGTTTTATCTGGAATAAAAAGATAATCACTCCGAGGGGCTATGAAGTATGATCTGCGTATTGCAAGTGTGATGGCACTCTTTTTTGCCATTGGGGTTGCATCCATAAGTTATGGAGCACAGCCCAAACTCGTGGAACAGCCTGCCCTACCATCTCAAACAGGCAGTTGTGCAAATGCTACGCTAATAACATTGTCGGGGGTCTACTCCCCCTACAGTGTCCACCTGATAAAGGCCGAGGTTTCGGGCCATGTTGTAAAGATAAATGCAACAGAAGGACAGACACTAAAGGCAGGTACTCCCATAATGGAGATAGACTGTTCTGCACTGGAACAGCAGCTCAAAAACATGACAGACGTTTTGAAGGCCCTAAAAGATGAAAAACGGGTGCTGATAAAAAATCTTGGGCTTATAAGAAAAAAATACATCAGATACCTGAGGCTCAAAAAAGAGGGCCATATTGAACAGCAGCTTGTTGAAGACATGGAATCTGAGGTAAACTCTGTACAGATGTCTGTAATAGACAACAGACGCAGGATCGCAGAAACCAAGCGTGCAATAGCAGACATAAAAGACAGGATTAAGAAATCACGACCTGCCTTTGACCACCCCCTTTACGTGTCCCAAAACTTTAAAGAGCTTTACGAAACTGTGGTGCCAGGAGAAAATCTTTCCAGACTCTTGGACATCTCCAGGGCCAAGATCCATCTGGTATTTTCCCTTTCCTGTTTTAAGAGGTTTGAACAAACCCTAAGGGCCTCAGGCACCCTTCCCTTTACCATTGTACTTGAAAACGGGCAGACAGTAGATGCAAAAGGAAGGGTTGAAAAACTCAAAATTGATCCTGACAACCGCTATCTATACAGCTACGGCTTTGACCTGGTCTTTCCTCCTGTAAAAGGCCTGCTATGGGGCCAGGTGGTACAGGTAAGACTAAAACCTTAGGTCTATCTGTTATGGCCCAAAATTCCTACAAAAGGGGAATCCCATATCATCTAGTTGCCTTTTTCGTTGACAGGCGTCCCCTTGCCCATACATTGACCCTGCTATTTGTGCTTACCGGCATCATTTCCTACTTTCAGCTTCCCCAGGAACTTTTCCCGCCGATTCCCACCAACAAGATAGAAGTCAGCGCATATTACCAGGGGACATCGGCAGATACCTTTGATGATATAATAACAAGCCGGATTGAGGATGAGGTCCAAAACATTGAAGGGGTAAAGCTCATAGAATCGGTCACCAGGGATGGATCATGCCTTATTACCATCACCCTTGACGACTCAACTCCGGTGGAAGACACCCTTTTCAAGGTAAGAGATGCCATCGACAGGGTCAAATCTGACTTTCCAGAGGATATGGACGACCCAACAGTGGTGAGAAAGATAGAGAAGTACCCGCTTCTCACCCTATCCATCAGTGGTGCTCCTGAGGAGGAACTGCAAGACGTTGCAGAAGAGATCCGAAAGGAAATAGAACGGATTCCAGAAATATCCAAGGCAACCATAAATGGCAAGGCAAAAAGGGAAGTCCATATATATCTCAAAAACGACATACTGGAGGCCCTGGGCATAACACCCCTCCAGGTGAAGGATCTTATCTCCTCATGGGTGAACAACAGTCCCCTTGGTGAGATAAAAGAAAGAGGAAATCACATCTTTATCACCACGCCTGGAGGCCGGCCCTCGTTGGCCTTCTGGAACTCGATCATTCTTCACACAGGTGATAAGAAGCTCTATCTTTCAAGGATTGCAGACATCCGGATTGAACTTTCAGAAGTCAAAAGCCTCTCTCATTTTAATGGTGTAAGAAACATTTCCCTTACCATATTCAAAACTGCCAAGGGGTCATCCATCCATCTGTCCAATCAGATAAGACAAAGGGTGAAGGAATGGCAAAAACGGTATAAAGGCCTTAACTTCTCGGTTTACAGCGACCTTTCAGTATATATCAGAAACAGGCTTAATACGGTAAAATCTTCAGCGGTTGTTGGTCTTATTCTTGTGACCATATCCCTTTATCTCTTTCTGAACCTGCGAGTCTCAATTACCGTTCTTCTTGGCATACCCACCGCCTTTCTTATCTCCTTTGTCTATCTGTACTATCGTGGTGAGACCATAAACATGCTGTCTCTCTTCTCCTTTTTGATGGCCCTTGGAATGGTGGTGGATGACGCCATTGTCATAGGCGAAAACATATACAGAAAGATGGAATCCGGCCTCTGTCACAGAGAGGCTGCCATTGAGGGGGCAGCAGAGGTATTCTGGCCTGTCTGTGCTGCCACCTTTACTACAGTTGCTGCATTCATCCCTCTTCTTATGGTAGGTGGAGACATAGGAAAATTTCTCAAAATAATCCCAGTATTTGTTAGCGCAGCCCTACTGGCCTCTCTTATAGAATCCCTTTTCATACTGCCTGTCCATGGTGTGGAGCTTTAC
>JAMOVK010000073.1 GCA_027067775.1 Deltaproteobacteria bacterium | reverse complement strand
GCCCTATTAATCCTGAGCCCATCAGCCACACTGCACCTGGGATGGGAACGGGTGAGCCCTGCAATTCAAATGCGAGATCATAATTGCCGCCGTAGAAAGGCGACTCGTTGATCGGATGATGACTATACGAACTGCTGTTATATTCTGCTGGATTTATATTCCGTGTGTTGGATTTTGCCCATCCCCACCAATGATCTCCATTAGGATCATTGGTGAAGTCTCCCTGTATGCTTACCCAATAAGGCTGGCCTCCGTTTGCAAGAAAAGGAGTGTAAAGTTCTGCAAAATAGTGACAATAATCTCCTTCTTGGGTTTGGTGGGCGTCTCTGGTTATGAATATTTCGTATAGCATGCTGCCGGCCATGCTTTGGCCTGTGTCTGCATTATAATAATTGTCATAAAATCGGATATAAAATCCGTCGGCCGCAGGCATCTCGTCAATGTCTCCTACGCTCCACCAGTCCACTCTTTCGATGGAAGTGGAGTCGTCAAACTTGAAATCATCCGCAGGCCATGAATGAAAATTGGCGCTGGAAAGAATTCTGCCCCATCCTGAGGGCGGCTGCGACCAGGTGGCACCCAGCGCTGTAGAGTTGAAGAATCCCACTGACAATACACAAAGAAATAATGTGATAAAGTTTTTGTTCATTTTAAGGCCTCCTTTGTTTGTGTCTGTTAGAAGTTTGGCGTCTAATGCATCAGATTGTATTTTTCCGCCTTTGAACAGCTATCAGTCCCATTAATCCGGAACCAAGGAGCCAGGCTGCGCAAGGGATAGGTACTGCTGATACTTCAGCGCTCCGTACAGCTAATCCCATAGCTTTAACGCCGGGGATGGTGTAATTGCTCCAGCCTTGTTCACCCGTATTGAAGTTGAACCACCAAGCTCGCTGGTGGTAGGGAGAAGGGTCGTTCGTGCTGGACCAGGTGTAGCCTGGATATATATTTTCAAAGGGTCCACTGTTGACAAAACCTCCTCCGAAGTAGCTGAACGAATTTCCAAGCTCTGTGTAATATAGATAACCCATTTCCGAAGTAGTAATGTTGGCTCCCGAACCTTTTGAAGGCGAGGTCGGCAGGCGCCACGAGGTATCCTGCCAAGAAATTTCGTATCCACTGGGATTGATGGTCAATGTACCATCCAGACCTGACGCCCATGACATCTGGTCGGGCCACGTCTCATAACCATGGGTGAAATCAAGCCAAACAAGCGAATTGCCGTTATTGTTGTCTTCCCAAATCAAATTATACTCAGTACCCATGCCCCCGAACTGGGCGGTCCCGATGACGGTAAGGCTGGTATAAGCTGGGCCTGCTGCGCCTAACAAAAACATGGTTCCTCCAAAAAAGATCAGAATTTTTCCCATCACTTTCATAATACCTCCTTATTTTGGCTTTTTATTATTTCCATATGTTCTAAATATTTGGTTACCATGCGTGACTGACAAAAAACTGACAAATATTAAATTAATGAAATAAATATGTTATCCCCTCCTACCTAAAGGCCAGTATTCAATCATGGGCCCGTATCTCTTTTTTGTGCTGTGTGTCCTGCCGCAACGATTTCTCTTACAGCCTCATCAATGCTTTTCCCTTTGTTAATGGCTACTGTACGGCCGGTTTTAACATCCGTAATAGTCCCCCTGAAAAAGAGATCTCCATTCTTCAAAATGAGCTTTGCAACCATCGTCAATTTGGTTCTTTTGTTTTCACCAATAGAATTTTGGTCTGTCATAATGGCTAAAGTTTAAACCTTATAACTGACAAAATACTGACAAAGATTTATTCAAAAAAATCAAATTGTTGTCATATAAGAATCACAATTGGAGAGATAATGAGTGATATGCACAGAATGCATTAAAGAAGTTTCGGACGTCTTTTCCCAGGGGAAAACCCCTTCAAGACTTTATAAGGAAACTTAAAAAATTAGCTAAGGTAGAAAAACTAAAAAAGGTTACAGCCGCATAAACTGTAACCTGTTGATTTCGTTGGGGTGAGCGGAGGGATTTGAACCCTCGACCTCCGGGGCCACAACCCGACGCTCTAACCAACTGAGCTACGCCCACCACAAGCTTATATTATTTTTTCACTTTCAGGCTTGCTTTGCCTGAAAAGCAGCATACATTTACAGAGATCTGTAACTGCTGTCAAGTATAGTACTTAAAAAGCTCCTATAATACTAAAAACTAAGGAGGCAAAAATGGTCAATCAAAACGAAACCCAGCTAGAAATTGGTTCCATAGCCCCTGACTTCTGCCTGCCTGATCAA
>JAMOVK010000072.1 GCA_027067775.1 Deltaproteobacteria bacterium | reverse complement strand
TCTTTTGCAAGAATCTTGTTAGGCAGAAGGCCAAAGGGAAAAAGCTCTGGAAGGCAAAGGATGCTTGCCTTTTTGTTGGCAGATTCATCAGCCGCCCTTAAGGCGTGTTCTATATTTTCTAAGGGGGACCTTGAGCCAGGGTCTAGCTGGACCAGGGCGATCCTGAGTTTCACTTTACAGAAAGCCTCCAGTCAAGGGTTTTTCTAAGCCCTTCTTCCAGGCTGTGCACAGCCTTCCAATCTAGTTCCCTTCGGGCCTTTTGACAGTTGAGACAGCTTTTTTTTAGGTCTCCTGCCCGTGCCTGGGTACGTTTCATTGTGAAAAGATCGTCTGGCACGTCTATCCTTTCCTTTATGACCTGAAATATCTTTTCAAAAAGGTCTTGGGTTTTGGTCTCGATGCCCGTTCCGATGTTAAAGGCCTGACAGCTGCCTTTTTCAAGGGCCTTGATGTTTGCCTCAACCACATCTCCAACAAAACAGTAATCTCTTATCATACCCCGTTCATCTTCAGGGAAGTGGAAAAGGGTGCACTTTTTACCAGAAAGGAGCCTATCCATAAAAATGGCCACCACTCCTGCCTCACCGTGGGGGATTTGGCGCGGACCATATATGTTGGCATATCTGAGCACAGTGTAGTCCAGGCCGTACTGGTGATTGTAAAAAAACAGGAAATCTTCTGAAACAGCCTTTGCAATTGCATAGGGTGAAAGGGGCTTTGGTGGATAGTCTTCACTGGTAGGATACTCTTCTGCCTCTCCGTAGATGGCACCACCTGAGGAGATGAAGATCACCTTTCTTACACCCTTGTCCTTTGCCGCCTCCAATATGTTGACAAAGCCTTGGATGTTGACATCTGCATCAAATCGAGGATCTTCAACAGAAAATGGGACAGATATTTGTGCCGCGTGGTGATTTATCACCTCTGGTCTTTCAATATCAAGAACCTTTTCAAACTCTGGACTTCTTATGTCTAACAGATAAAATTTGGCTTCTTTATTTAGATTTTCCATTTTACCAGAGTAGAGGTTGTCAACAACCACCACGTCATGACCAAGCCTGATGTAGGCATCCACCACGTTTGAGCCAATAAAACCAGCTCCACCTGTAACTAATATCTTCATGCCACCTCCAAATGAAATATTATTTCTTGCATTTTTGGTTTACTTAACGGCCACTAAGGTCTAGACGTAAACTGAGCTTGTGTTTAATATCAGCTCCATGTATCCGAAACTACATTAGCATCAAAGGACAGAATATGCCAAAGGTCACCTTTTTGCCAGCAAATGTGGTGCTTGAAGTCCCAACAGATGAAAATCTTCTAAAGGCCGCAATGGGAGCAGGGATCCATATTAATGCAAGCTGCGGCGGTGCAGGTGTATGCAACAAGTGCAGGATTTTCATTGAAGAAGGAAAGGTTGAAGGGGAACAACTGCCAGAAGGTGGATGGAAGGCCTGTGCCACCTTTCCCTTAAGCGACGTGGTGGTCCGGGTGCCTGTAGAGTCCCAGATGGACAGAAAGGCACTGTCACGTCCCCTTGCCAAAAAGGCTGCTGCCTGGATAAAGGTCCATGGTGAAAAGGTAACGGTAAAGAGTGAACCTGCCATCTCAAAGAGTCTTCTTGTTGTCCCAGAGCCGAGTGTGACAGATAATTTGAGTGACCTTGGAAGGATTAGGCGTGAGGTTGGCCAGTCTTTTCATCTGGAGGTTGACAGCCAGGTGCTTTACCGCTTGCCTCATGCCATGAGGGAGGGAAACTGGCAGGTAACGGCCAGTTTTATGGAAACCTCTTCCCCAGGGCACAAGCGTCTGATTAGGGTGGAACCAAGAGACAGGACAAAGGGCCAGCATGGAGTATGTGTAGATATAGGGACAACCACTGTTTCTGCACGACTCATCTCACTAAAAGACCAGAAGGTGTTGGCAGAATCTTCAGACTATAATCCGCAGGTTAGCTATGGGGAAGACGTGATCTCCCGTATGGAGTTTACCAGAAAGGGAGACGGTCTGACCATACTTCAAGAAAGGATCATCGAGTGTCTAAATAAACTCATCTTGGAATTGCTCTCTCAGGCGGGAAAGGAAAAGGAGGACATCTGTCTTGTGACCATAGCGGCAAACACAGTTATGACCCATTTCCTGCTGGGGCTTGAGACCAGATTTCTCAGGGCAGCCCCTTACACGCCTGTTGCCAACCGTTTTCCGCCCGTACGGGCTAAGGAGATAGGAATTGATCTGCCTTCTCATGTGCGCATTTTTTTGGCGCCCTGTGTGGCAAGCTATGTCGGAGGCGATATCGTGGCTGGTGTTGTGGGGGTGGGAATAAATCACCATCCGGAGTTGACCCTCTTTATAGATATTGGTACCAACGGTGAAATCGTGCTTGGGAATCAGGACTGGATGGCATGTGCCGCCTGCTCGGCAGGCCCTGCATTTGAAGGAGGAGGAATAAAGTATGGCATGAGGGCCACGGTTGGGGCTGTGGAGGTGGTTCATATTCATCCGGAGACCTTTGAACCCATGGTGCTCACCATTGGTGGTAAAAAGGCAAAGGGAATCTGCGGTTCAGGAATCATAAGTCTCCTGGCAGGCCTTTTTATGACAGGTGCTCTGGACAGACAGGGAAAGTTTCGTAGAGATTTGCCTGTTTCTAGGATTAGGCAGGGGAAATACGGTTGGGAGTACGTGGTAGTTGAAAAAGAGGCCACGGCCATAGGAGAAGATATTGTCTTTACCGAGGCAGACGTTGAGAATCTGATAAGGGCAAAGGGGGCTATGTTTGCAGGGTATCTCACACTTCTTGAATCTGTAGGCATGACTGTAGAAGACCTTGAAAGGGTGGTACTTGCAGGTAACTTTGGAAGTTATCTGGATCTTGAACAGGCAATAACCATTGGGCTACTGCCAGATATTCCCAGGGACCGGTTCTTCTTTGCAGGGAATTCTTCACTTATGGGTGCCCAGATTGCGGCCGTATCCTGGCCAAAGTTTCAGGAGATGGAAGAGGTGGCCCAGATGATGACCCACTTTGACCTTGCAGACAATCCGCGTTTTATGGATCACTATGTCTCTTGTCTATTTTTACCACATACAGATCTGTCACTTTTTCCCTCTGTTCGTGACGCTCTGGAGGAAACGTAGAAAGTTTATGATTCATGCCCGACCGAGGAGGTCGTCCCTTGGTCAATCCGCTATTTTGATATTGAAATCATAACAACTGAATGAAAAAAAATAAAAAAGGCGCCTGGTTGGGCGCCTTTTTTATCCAGCCTGGCGGTCCCAAGGGGAATCGAACCCCTGTTTCCGGCGTGAGAGGCCGGCGTCCTAGACCGCTAGACGATGGGACCTACTTGATTTACAAGTGGCCGAAACATAAAAAGACTAACCGGTCATGTCAAGACTAAATCCTGAAGGCCGTTTTGAGGCCTTACATAAAACATTTGAGAGAGCTCTTTTGTCTAGTCCATCAATTTACTTCTGTTTTAAGAGATCCCTTATTTCCGCAAGCAACAGCTCTTCATTGGATGGTTTGGGTGGTTCCTCTGGCTCCTCTTCCTTTTTCTTCTGAAGGGTGTTCATTGCCTTGATTACCATGAATATGGCAAAGGCAATAATGGTAAAGTCAACAACGCTCTGAATAAATTTGCCATAGTTAAGGGTCACTGCCGGGCTGTTTCCCACTGCCTCCTTCAACACAATGGACAGATTGGTAAAATCCACTCCACCAAGTAATAAACCTATGGGTGGCATAAGCACGTCTGCCACAAAAGAAGACACTATCTTGCCGAAGGCACCACCAATGACAATGCCAACGGCCATGTCCACCACGTTTCCACGCATTGCAAATTCTTTGAATTCTTGTAATAAACCCACGATTTTCTCCTCCTTCTTTTTAAGATATAAATTGGATTAGGTAATATAAAACGACCTAATAATAAGTCTAGAAATTCGATTTTTGTCAATACTCTTATTGAAAAAAACATCCCAAAGTTTGTGTGAAAATATAGTTTATCTCCAGATCGAAAAGGAACTGGAACCAGAAAGACTTCTATCCTTTACCAGCCTTTCGTGATAGGCATTAAGAAAATCGCTCTCTTTTAAGATACCAATTACTGTGTGAGGGTCTTTGTGGGAAACCACTGGCAAAAACGAGAAGCCCTTTTGAGCAAAGAGATTGAAGGCAGTCTCAAGGCTATCATTGTCTCGTATGGTCACAGGATTGACGGTCATTACGTGCTTGGTCAGCAAGTTGGCTGGGCATCTGTCCCTGTGAACAAGGTAACTCCTTACATCCCTTACAGTGACTACTCCGGCAAGCCTGCCTTTTTCATCGAGAACGACAAAGTGGGGAAAACTACTGGCCTCTAGCATGTCCACCAATTTGCAAAAGGGTGTGTCTACCGTTACAAACTCCTCCAAAGGAGTCAGAAAATCGGAAACAGTCATATCTCTCAAACGGTTGATTTCGTGACCTTTTACAATGTGAACACCCTCGGTTAGCAGCTTTGTCTCATAGACAGAGTATCCATGAAGCAGACGAACTATCAGAAGGCTTGGGATACAGGCAACCATCAAAGGAAGTATCACCTGATAGGTGTATGTCAGCTCGAAAATTGTAAGTACAGCAGTCATGGGTGCAAGGGTGGTACCGCTGACAACTGCTCCCATTCCCACCAGGGCGTAGTATGCTGGATTAATCGAGTGGATTGGCAAGAACTCCATGGCCAAGCTGCCAACCAAGGTTCCAAGCATTGCACCGATAAAAAGAGAGGGGGCAAAAATGCCTCCGCTCATTCCAGAACTGATACAGATGCTCGTTGCCGCAATCTTTGCCAGAAATAATACCAGTGCAACATTCATCAAGACCTGTCCATTTAGGGCCTTTATTATTTCATTGTAACCGACTCCGAGAACCTGTGGAAAATAAAGGCCCAGGGCGCCTACAAGCAGGCCGCCAAGGGCCGGCCGTATCCATTCCGGGCCAGGAACCCTTTGCCATAACTTTGGAAGACCAAAAAGGCTCCAAATGAGCATCAGGCTAGCTATGCCAGCACACAGGCCAAGGACAAGATAAATTAGCAGTTCCCAGTGGCTTATCAGAGCAAAATGGGCTGGGTGAATGGTTGCTCTTGGACCAAGAATCTGTCTCGCAACTACAGTGCCGGTAACTGCAGATATGACTATGTTGCTCATGGAGGAAACCTCTAGGTCAAACAGGAGTATCTCCACAGCGAACATGGTCCCAGCTATAGGTGCCTGAAATGTGGCAGCCATGCCTGCTGCTGCCCCACATGCCACGGCTAAGCGTCTCTTTTCCAGATTCAATCCCAAAAACTGGGAAATAGAAGAACCTATGGAGGAACCTATTTGTACTATCGGACCTTCTCGGCCCACCGAGGCCCCGGACGAAATAAGAAGAGAGGTAACAAGAGCCTTTAACACGGTTACCCTGTGCCTTATACGCCCTCCGCCAATAGCAAGGGCCTTCATAACGTGAGGTACTCCTGGCCCTTTAAGTTCTGGGGCCCACTTGCATATTATGATCCCGGCCAAAAGACCTGCCATGGCAGGAATGGCAAGCCTCATATAAACAGGGAGCGTTGAAAGTTCTTCAGGGGTGGTCCAAAGGACCATGGCCCCAAACTTGAGCAGAAAATGGAATAAGACGCCACCAAGGCCAGCTACCAATCCTATAAAGAGCGAGGTAAAGATTGGAAGGGCTATCTGGGTGAATACATTACTGGCCCTCTGTCTGTTTGGACCCATGGCTACTTTATTCATTTATTTCCACAGATATTCTTTAAACTTGGACCAAAAGGTCTCCAGTTGTTTAACTGATCCAAAGGTTTGCCTTGTTATTTCAGATAATAAAGCAAAGGGGAACAGTTGCTTAACTCCCTGTCAAGACAGCGCCACTCAGGCATGGTTTTGTCCATGAGCAATTTAAAACCTTTTCCATGATTGGGCTCAAAAATATGTGCCATCTCATGGACGAGCACATACTCGATAACCTCGGGCCTTAGCCTTATTAGGTCCAGATTCATGCTTATTCTTTTAGTTCTGGAGTTACAGCTTCCCCACTTTGTCTTCATCATTTTTATATTTATCCTTGTCACTTTGCACCCCATTTTCTTTTCCCAAACGGGGAGGAGGTCATTAAGGATTTTTTCAAGCTGTTCCGAATACCAACGTACCAGTATAGGGAAAACCACCTCATGCCGATTAAGCACAGGGGTATGTATGACCAGGTCATTTCCAACAATTTCACAGTAGGAACCTGTGCTTTCCTTTTTGAGCAATCTGTACTCTCTGCCGAGAAAGGACTGTGTCTGGCCTGTGGAAAGAAAGTCATTGACAGGACCAATCTTTGAGTTGATATCCTCCTGACACTGTCTGATCCAGTCGAGCCGTTTGAGAACAAACTCTTTTACAAGACAAGACCCTGCATTTACAGGGGCCGAGACCCTCACTGCACCATCGGGAGGAAGCACCTTTATATAGAGATTCTTGATAGGTTTCCACTCAACATGGACTTTGACACCCCTGATGCAAAAAGTGTTGCGTTTCTTTTCAGGCATAATCCGAAACTTTCTTTTGATATCGCCCTCGATAATAAACAAGATTCATTTCCGCAAAGGTCTGTCCTTGTCCGTCCGTTTAGCCCGAACAGACGCAAAGGATCCGATCCAAATGGACAGAATGGAGCCCCGCACTTCCTATCTTAAATCATGTCATGCAGAAAGATAAAGATTGTCTTTTGAAACAGTTCAACTACATTGCAGCCAGAGGCATAATATCAGGCCAACTATCAATGTTTTCCATTTGCCAAAAGGCTTCTCGAATTCCAGCCATTGCTTTAGACTAGACCCTGTTTATAATAATCAATTTTTATCAGGAGAAATAACAAATGGGCTATAAAAGCCTGACCGAGTGTCTGAAGGATCTTGAAAGGCATGGCCAGCTGGTGCGTGTGTCTGATGAGGTGTCCCCAGATCTTGAAATGGCTGAAATACAAAGGCGAGCATACGCTGCCAAGGCTCCGGCCATTCTTTTTGAAAGAGTGAAGGGAAGCCCCTTTCGTGCCGTGTGTAATCTCTTTGGTACCATGGAAAGGTGCCGTTTCATCTTTCGAGATACCATCGAGAGCGTACAGTTTCTCATGAAATTGAAGGCCGACCTTGTTGGAAACCTAAAAGATTTCAAAAAAATGGCCAGGCTTCCAGGTGTTGCCAGGTTGGGCTTTTACTCGATCCCGAAGCAGGTGAAAGGCGGGCCTATCCTTCAGAATCAAACCAGGCTCTCCATGCTGCCCCAGATCAAGAGCTGGCCAGAAGATGGAGGTGCTTTCATAACCCTTCCCCAGGTCTATTCTGAGGATCCCTACAGCCCTGATGTTGTGCATTCGAATCTTGGTATGTACAGGGTACAGATATCAGGCAACCTTTATGAAAAGGACAGAGAGGCCGGTCTGCATTACCAGATACACCGAGGAATAGGCGTTCATCATGCCAGGGCCATTGAAAAGGGAGAGCCCCTTAAAGTCAGCATATTCGTTGGTGGGCCTCCTGCCCATACAGTCGCTGCAGTAATGCCTCTTCCAGAGGGGCTTTCAGAACTCATGTTCGCTGGCATGCTTGGTGCGAGGCGCTTTCGCTACATCAGGCATGGCGGGCACGTCATCTCTGCCGATGCTGATTTTTGTATTACAGGTACTGTAGACAACTCAAAGACCAAGCCAGAAGGCCCTTTTGGTGATCATCTAGGCTACTATAGCCTTGTTCATCCCTTTCCCTATTTAAAAATCGAAAAAATATGGTGCAGAAAAGATGCAATATGGCCATTTACCGTGGTTGGAAGACCTCCACAGGAGGATACCACATTTGGGAAACTTATACATGACATCACAGCCCCTGTGGTACCAGTAGAGATTCCAGGCCTCAAGGCCATTCATGCAGTGGATGAGGCTGGTGTCCATCCGTTGCTCCTGGCCATTGGTAGTGAAAGGTATGTGCCTTACAGGGAACGGGAGCCCATGGAGCTTCTGACCATTGCGAATGCCCTTCTTGGTTTTGGCCAGTGCTCCTTGGCAAAATATCTGTTCATTGCGGCCTGGGAGGATAATCCAGATCTTGATGTCAATGACATTGAGGGTTTTTTCATGCACATTCTGGAAAGGGTTGACTGGACCAGGGATCTCCACTTTTACACTAAAACCACTATTGATACCTTGGATTATAGCGGCTGTGGCCTAAACAGGGGGTCAAAGCTTGTGGTTGCGGCAGCCGGAGAGAAAAGGCGAAATCTTGGTGGCTCTATTCCAAAAGGGCTAATCCTCCCTCAGGGCTACAAAGAGGCATATGTTGCAATGCCAGGAATCTTGGTGGTTTCAGCTCCCAGGTTTTCAACGTATGATCAAGAAACCAAGTTGTTAGGAAAACTGGAAAGGACTCTGGAAAATGGATTCCAATGCCATGAATTTCCTCTGGTGGTACTGGTGGACGATGCACGGTTTGTCTGTCAAACCCTTGCCAATTTTCTCTGGGTCACCTTTACCAGATCTAATCCTTCTCATGATATTTATGGAGTGGGTAGTTTTATTGAGCACAAGCATTGGGGCTGTACTGGAAGTATCATAATAGACGCAAGACTCAAGCCCCATCATGCACCGCCTCTAGAGGAAGACCCCAGGGTGACAAGACGTGTAGACAGGCTTGCCGCCAGGGGAGGGCCACTGCATGGAATAATCTGAGCCAGCAGGCCCTGGCTTGTGAAGATGGTTTTGATTAATAGGTCCGTTTTAATCTTTTTGTTGAGTTGCCTGTTAGGAGAAACACATGAAAAAAATTGGATTTATCCTGTCTGTGTCAATTTTTTTCCTATTCATTCATTTTGTCACTTCCTATGCCCAGAAAAGACCCGAAGGAAAGCTGGTTGTCTTCCATGCCGGAAGTCTTAGCGTGCCTTTTGCCATGATTGAAAAGGCGTTTGAAGAAAAATATCCGGATGTGGATGTCCTGCGCGAGGCAGGTGGCAGCACTAAGATGGCCCGTCTTATCAGTGAAGTTGGAAAACCTGCAGACGTAATGGCAGCGGCCGATTATACGGTAATAGACGATCTGCTTATTCCCAGATTTACAGACTGGCAAGTGCGCTTTGCCTCAAACCAACTGGTCCTTTGTTATACATCCAAAAGCCGGTACGCAGATAAGGTTAACGGCAGGAACTGGTATAAAATCTTGCAGGAAAAGGGAGTGATCTGGGGGCAGGCAGATCCAAATCTTGATCCATGCGGGTATAGAGCCCTTATGGTGATGCAGCTGGCAGAAAGATTTTACAGATCTCCTGGTCTTTATGGCAGACTCTTGGCCTCAAGATCAGAGGCAGCCATAAGGCCAAAGTCTGTGGAACTGATATCACTTCTTAAGACAGGAAACATAGATTATGCCTGGGAGTATCTGTCGGTAGCGCTTCAGCATGGACTTAAGTATGTAAGACTACCTGATGAAATAAATTTGGGAAACAGCGAGTTTGATAGTTTTTATAGATTGGCCAAGGTGAAAGTGACAGGAAGGAAGCCTGGAACATGGACAGTTAAGACAGGAAAATCGTGCACATACGGAGTTACTATTTTGAAAGATTCAGCAAACAAAGAGGCAGCAGTGGCCTTTGTGGAGTATTTGATCAATCCGGAAGGAGGGCTAAGGATATTGCAAGAAAGTGGCCAGGCTCCTATTATTCCATGTCTTACAGGTTCGGTGCAGATGTATCAGGCACTGCCTGATGTTCTTAGGAAGTTGGTAAGGCCCCAGTAACCTAGCAGTCGGTAGCAGGTATTTTAGAATTGAAAGTGGGCACACGCATGGCCAGAAGAGGTAGCAACACCCTTTTCTTTGCAGGGCTTCTAGGCCTATCCTTGCCAGTGCTTTTTCTCATATTTTTCCCGCTTGGCAGGCTTGTAACCGCCCCCACCTTTGAAGATCTGGTTCATGCCATTAGGGAAGCCGATGTACAGGCAGCCCTACTCAGAAGCTTGTTAACAGCACTCGGTGCTGCGCTGGTTTCGCTGGTTTTTGGTACTCCTTTGGCCTATCTTTTATCTAGACGCGATTTTCCTGGCAAAAAGCTTGTGGAGGGGCTTATAGATCTCCCCATCATGATCCCGCATCCTGTTATCGGGATTGCCATCCTTGGACTTGCCACAAGAGACACTGTTTTCGGAAGGATATTGGAGTGGATGGGCATACAGGTAATGGGAACATATGCAGGAATAGTGGCTGTTCTTACCTTTGTGGGCTTACCCTTTTTTCTAAATACTGCTAAGGCGGCCTTTGAATCGGTTCCAGAACGGCTGGAACATGTGTCCATGGGCCTTGGTGCTGGTTCGTTGAGTACTTTTTTCAGGGTGACTCTGCCCTTGTCTTGGCGTGGGATCGTCCTTGGCATGGTAATGTGTACGGCAAGGGCTATAAGCGAGTTTGGTGCAGTCATTGTAGTGGCCTATCATCCCATGCTAGCGCCGGTTTTGATCTATGAACGTTTTACTGCCTATGGCCTGAAATATTCCCAGCCAGTGGCTGTATGGTTGATAGTCATTTCAGTGATTCTGTTTGTTGCCATGAGATTTCTATCCAGACCTGTAAGGCAGTGGTAGATGCTGAAGATAGAAGGTCTTACCGTAGAAGTTCCTGGCTTTGTCCTCAGGGATGTAAACCTGGAAATAGCCAAGGGAGAATTTTTTGCAATAATGGGGCCTACAGGCTCTGGTAAATCTCTCCTTGTAGAGGCCATAACAGGGCTTTTGCCTTCGAACATGCTTGATTTTGAAGGTTCTATTTGGCGAAATGGCAAGGAAATTACTCATCTGCCTCCTAATAGACGTAATATTGGTATACTTTACCAGGATGTAGCCCTCTTTCCCCATATGACTGTTGAGCAAAACATCTCCTATGGGCTTAGGTATTGCAAGGGGAATGGAGCCAATGCACAAAAGAGATTTCAATTTTTTGTTAAAAGGTTTGACCTCGGTCACATATTGCATCGTTATCCTGCAAGAATTAGTGGTGGAGAGCGACAGAGGGTTGCGCTTGCCCGGGTGCTCGTGCTTGATCCTGATGTGGTTTTATTGGATGAGCCCATTTCTGGGCTTGATCCCCTTTTTCAGGGAGATATAAGAAGGCTGTTGCGTCAGCTTCACAGTGAGCTTGGCATCACCTTTGTTATGGTGTCTCATGACTTTGAAGAGGTTATGTATCTTGCGCAGAAAGGGGCAGTGATTCATCAGGGACAAGTGGTGCAACAGGCCCAAATAGATGAGATATTCAACAGGCCTGCATCCACTTTTGTGGCCCGTTTTGTGGGTGCAAAAAATGTTTTCAAGGTGCGTTTTGAAAACGGACTGGCGTATATAGGTTCAACATCGGTTCGGATAGCCGATGCATGTCTAGTCCCTGACTTTGATCACATTGTCATAAGACCGGAAAAGATAGTTCCCGTGTTGGACATGCCCGATATAAGGACCGGTTTGGAAAACATGTTTTGGGGTAAAGTGTTAGAGATGTCGTATTGCAACTTTTCTGTGCATCTTAAGATTCAAAAGGACGAAACCATCTTTAGGGCGGTTTGGCCAGAGATTTATGTCCGTAAAATGGGGCTTCATGTGGGGAAAAAGGTAGGTTTTGCCTTTAACAAGGCCGATGTTAGTACCTTTAGGGAGGCAAAATAGCAAAACCGTCCAGGTGATCTATCCACTGACGTCCTGTGAACATCAAAGAGAATGCTGCAGTTGAAACCGCTTCCTCAAGGGCTGTCTTGGGATCTTTGTTTTTGAATATGGCATCTATCAGTCCCGCGTTAAAGGCGTCTCCTGCTCCTGTGTTGTCTACTATTTTTTCCACCTTTTGGGCCGGACACTTGAATATCAGATTTGTTGACGCCAAGAGGGCTCCTTCTGCACCTGCCTTTTTTGCAATAACAGGCGGGGGCATGTCTTTGAAAAATTTATAAGAAATGAGGTGTTTTGGGTGGATGCGTTTTCCAAAAAATTTTTTCGTTAATACTTCCATAATGGATTTGCCTTGGAAAATTGTTTGAAACTCCACGTCAGAGGCAAAAAGCAGTGCAGTTTGAGCCAGCAGGCCCTTAATGGCCTCAAAGCCCTTTTGGGCATAGATCTCGCCTGGGTCAAAGGTGACTAGGCAGCCTTTGGTGCAAAGCTCAAGGACTCTGCCCTGAAGAGACGGTCCTTCTTGCTGGACTAGTGAACTCATGTGAAAAAGGCGGGTATTTTTTAAAACCGTTTCCATCTTGGGATTGTCAAAGTCTATTTTCAGTGTGCCCGGCACCACTGCCATGGCCCTGTCATTGCTGAGTCCGTCTATAACAATGATGCAGATGCTACTCCTGCCGCACTGGCTGACAAGGGAGCAGTCCACATCTTTCATAGAGTCAAGTAGAAAATCACCTTCAGGATCATCTCCTACCGTGCCTATGAAGTAGGATCTGTGGCCCATTTTTGCAAGGGCGCATAGGGTGTTGGCAGCAGATCCTCCACCGCTTTTACCCATAAGCGTTGCAGTTTTCTCAAGAAGTTCCAAGAGTTCCTGGGCCCTTTGGTGCGACAGGGTGCATTCCCTGCCAGGTTCCAGTGGAAATCCAGCCTGTCTGATCCTTTCAAGGTTGTCAATTTCATAGATGATATCCAGGTTTAATGCTCCGCATCCGGTAACTATCATGAATGTTCGTCTCCTTTTCTCTGCTCCCTAGATCTTTAAGCATATACGTAGACATCCCAAAGCGCCATATGCGAAATTACAAAATAGATAAAATTGTTCCAAATTCCAAATAAATAGGAAGTTTTCAACAATCTTTTCGCCCATTTTGTTAATGAAATCTGCAGATTGTGACTTGACAGAATTAATGGTATCCCAATATAGTGGTAAGAAGTGGTAAAAAGTGGGGGAAAGGGGTAAGGTGAATGTTCCGTGGCAGATCGACCCATAATCTTGATTCTAAGGGTCGACTGAGCATTCCGGCACGATTTAGGGATGTACTCAAAACCAAGTACGATAGCAGGCTTATCGTCACCAATCTGCCCAACTGTCTTGCCGCCTACCCTGTTGAGGAATGGAATCGGGTAGAGGAACAATTCACACGGTTTAGGTTTGGCCCTCCGAAGGTCCTGGCTTTTAAGCGATATCTTCTTGGAGCTGCCGTTGAGTGTAATCTGGATGGTCAAGGTCGCATCCTTCTGCCAGCCCATCTCAGGGAAGGTGCTGAAATAAAGAAGGAAGTTGTCGTTGTTGGCATGCTTACCTATTTCGAGATCTGGAGTAGAGAACTCTTGGAGAACCAGCTGATAGAGACGAGGGACAATTTTGATGAGATTAGCGATGATATCATCAAGGAATACGGCATCGGATTATAGGCTTGATAGCATTCATACTCCGGTCCTTGTCAAAGAGGTCCTTGGCAATCTTGTTCCCAAAAAAGGTGGAGTCTACTTGGATGCAACCTTGGGGCTTGGGGGGCATACCAAGGCCCTGCTCCAAGCATACCCTGATATAGAACGTGTCATTGCCCTTGACTGGGATGAAGAGGCCCTTGAGCTTGCAAAGATGAGACTGGAGCCATTTGAATCCAAGATATCCTTTTACCAGTCCAACTTTAGCAATCTGGAAGTAGTTTTGTCAGAAGAGGGTGTAACTCAAGTAGATGGAATTATTATGGATCTGGGATTGTCTTCTTTTCAGCTGGATGAAAGCGGACGGGGATTCAGTTTTATGCGTGACGAGCCCCTTGACATGAGAATGGATAGGAGTACCACGATTCTCGCATCGGATATGATAAATAAACTCCCGGAAGACAGGCTTGTCCAACTTATTCAGCTTTACGGAGAAGAACCATGGGCCAAAAAGATAGCTGCTGCAATAGTTGCCAAAAGGCAAGACAGGCCAATCTTTTCCACCCTGGAACTGGCCACTATAGTTAAGGAGGCTATCCCCAAGAGATTTCATCCCAGAAAGATCCACCCTGCAACCAGGACCTTCCAGGCCATTAGAATTGCAATAAATAGGGAGTTCGAAAATTTGACTTGTGCCTTAGAGGCATCTTACAGGGTGTTAAGTCCTGGTGGCCGTATATGCGTAATAAGCTTCCATTCCTTGGAAGATCGTATAGTCAAACATTTTTTTAGGGGTTGTAAAGAACTTGAGGTGGTTACCAAGAGACCCGTCAGGCCTTCTAGGGATGAGATAACCTCCAACCCCAGGTCAAGAAGTGCCAAACTCAGGGTGGCACAAAGAGTTATGCAGGTCACGGAGGTAGGGAAATGACCATCAAATCAGCTACCATAAGAATGCCGCAGAAAAGAGGTTATACGCCAAGGCGTGTTGGAACTTCTTCAGGTTCCCGACTCTTTCATTCGTCTTTTAGGGGCATTTTGTCCTTTCTTTTGCTGATCCTATTCTTAGCTCTTTCTGTTTATACCTCCTATAAGGTTAAAAGTGTTGCAAATGATATAAGTGCACTTGAACAGAGGTATTCTGCCCTCCAATATGAAAATAAACAGCTTAACAGACAGCTTGATAACATAACTTCCAAGGCCACTTTGGCAAAGATAGGCAGGAGACTGGGGCTTAGACCGCCAGGAGAAAATCAAATAATTACGTTGCCGGAGTAAAATAGTGAAACAGTTTGTCAGGGGCGGGATTATTGCTAGAGATGGGGAGTTTAGGAAAAAGGACCAGACTTTCAACCTAGTGGTGGTCCTTTTTCTAATCAGTCTGTGTCTTTCAGGCTGTTTCGGGGAGAGGGTGTCTGAACAGCAGCATCTAGACAGCCCAACTCTTGCCCCTGGCGCTTCTTTTTCCGCTGCATCACCGCTTACCAGGCGTATCCTTAAAAGGCGTCCAATTGTTGACAGGACGGGTACCATCTTGTGCATCTCAAAAGAAGATCCTCAAAGAGGTGCTGTTCGCATCAGACCCTACAAGGGACTTTTGGATGATGTTATTGGTTATATAGACCGTTACGGGCGCGGGCTTGAAGGCATAGAGTACATCTATGACAATTTTCTCCTCTCTTCCAATGGCGGACAGGGGGATTGGCAGGATCCCCTTGTCCTTTCCATTGACAAAAATCTTCAGACCCAAAGCAGGGAAAACTTGATATGGCAGATGAAAAGGCTGCACGCTAATGCAGGTTCCCTGGTGCTTATGGACGTAGAGACTGGCCAAATACTTGCCATGACAAGTGTGAATAACAGGGACGGATCAATTCATTCAGACCAAAATATCAACTTGGCTATCAGTGGTCTGGTAAATCCTTGGCCTGTAATGGTGACCATAGCCCTTGAGGAGATTATGGATTTAAGGTTGAAGACTAGGTTGTCAGATCAGGCTCAAGTGAAAGACGATGTCAGGCAGGTAAACAGGGATCTTCTATGGCTTTTGCAAAAAGATGACAACCCCATAGTAAAGGTAGGAAGGTGGCACTGGCACAATTTCTCAGAAGATGCAGCCATATGGACTTGTCTGCAGGAAGAAGAATTGGATGGTCTAGAATTTCATCAAGACATGCTTACCCGTCTCATCAATTTGGGTTTTGGGCAACAAACGGGAATTGATCTTCCTGAAGAAAGACAAGGCGGGTTGCCAACAATGCTTTCAGGCAACGTTACCCGCGTCATTTCATCAACGGCAAATTCAACCCCTATTCAGCTCCTTTCGGCCTATACGGCCTTGCTTAAGAACAGCGGACCTGTGCGGCCTCACATTGCAATGAATGATTTGGGCCAAAAAGGTTCGGATGAGCCGGCATCATCCAGATTGTTTGGTAAACAAACACACAGATTCATGTTATCGGTATTCGGAGATGAGAGCGGCCCTTCTGTAGCTGCCTATTGGCCTTCGGATTCTGGGAAATTTCAGGTGGTGGGGCTTGGATTTTGGCCTGCAGACAAACCGAAAATCAGTTATATTAGTGTGTTGTTTGATGCTAAATATACCCCCTCTCAACGCAGAGGAACATTGGGCAGGATGGCAGTACTTGCAAAAAAGGGGGCCATGGCCCTTGGGGCCCGTTATAGGTTTGCCAAGGATCGCCAGGTTCCTGGTAATAGCTCAAGGGTGGTCCAAAAGAACGAGATCCGTCCATGGATCATGCCCGATTTGAGGGGAATGTCTATTAGGAGTGCTCTGGAGGTGGCTGGTCGTCTCGGAATGAAGATCCGTATCTCTGGCACTGGCAAGGTAAAGGATCAGTACCCCAAGCCTGGTCGCAGGATAGTTAGCAGTCAAGAGTGTGTAATTGTGTGTGAAAAAGGTCCTGCATAATTGGATCAGGTTTTTTTCGGCCGCATCTTTTGAAAAAATAAAATTATATAGTGAGACTCATCAAAACCGAATGAAACTGTCAAGGTTGCTTCAGACAGCGAAAGTTCCCATTATCCTGGTACAAGGAAGCGGATCAGAAGAAGTTACTTCCCTGGCTGTGGATTCAAGAAAGATAGTTCCTGGTGGCCTGTTTATGGCCCTTCCAGGAACGAAGGTCCACGGATGTCGTTTCATAGGGGATGCCTTAGAAAGAGGCGCTTCAGCCATACTCATACCTCAAGAGCGGCTTGAATCCGTAAAGTCACATCTGCCCCAAGACATAGTTCTTCTGTCTACTCCTGATATCAGATATTCGGCAGGCAGACTGGCCCATGCGTTTTTCAATATGCCAAGTCATGGTCTTGAGGTTATTGGTATTACCGGCACAAACGGCAAGACCACATGTTCATATCTTATAGAGGCAATACTTGCTGCATGGGGAAAAAATACAGCAGTTTCCGGAACCATTTGTCAGAGAATAGGCCGGGAAGAGATGGAGGCCGAGCTGACCACCCCTGACTGCGTTGCCTTTCATGCCTTTTTAAAAAAGGCGTTAGACAGAGGGGTGGAGTATCTTGTTGCAGAGGTCTCGTCCCACGCACTTGATCAGGGTAGGGTTGAGGGATGCAGGTTTTCAGCGGCCTTGTTTACCAACCTGACTAGGGATCACCTAGATTATCACAAAGGGATTGAAAGCTACTTCAATGCCAAGGCACAACTTTTTTGGGAAGACAAGGCTCAAAGATGCGTAATAAATGTTGACGATTCCTATGGAAAAAGGCTGTGGCAGTCTGTTTCTGGCAGCAAGATCTCTTATGGAGAGATCCCGCATCAGGCAGATGTCTTTCCCGAGGATATCCATCTGGGTCAAGGGGGTATCAAGGCCAAAATCCACTACGGTGAAGAGCTCATAGAGATAGATTCCCCTCTTCTTGGAAGGCACAACCTGCAAAACATTCTCGCCTCTGCTGCCGTGGCCTTGGCGCTTGGTGTTCCCTCATGGGCTGTAAAAAGAGGTGTGGAGTCCATAAGAAACATACCCGGCAGATTAGAACGGGTGGTGGATGCCAAGGTGACGGCCCTTGTTGACTATGCCCACACTCCAGATGCTGTGAGCAGTGTTCTTAAGGCCCTTTCCGAGGTGAGAAAGCATGGGCGTATCATAACCGTCATAGGTTGCGGCGGAGATAGGGACAGGGGAAAAAGGCCGGAGATGGCTGCTACTTCTGCTCGTCTTTCAGATCTTGTCGTGTTTACCTCTGACAATCCTCGTACTGAAGATCCCTCTACGATAATAGATGAGATGCTTGCAGGCATAAGAGGTAATCTCTTGTCCAAGGTGCGGGTTATTGAAGATCGGAAAGAAGCTATATACTGGGCGTGTTCCCAGGCAAGGCCTGGGGATATATTGCTTGTGGCAGGTAAGGGTCACGAAGATTATCAGATGATTGGAAAACAAAAGTTCCCTTTTGACGATAGGGAGGTGCTTAAAAAAGGTCTTGATTTGGCCTTGGGGGCTGGTTTCCCAAAAGACAGCCCCGGTAAAGGCTGTCCGGTATTGAGAAATGTTTGCAGGGCTACTGGTGGCAGCTGCCATGAGGATTTCCAGTTTGTCTCTTTCAGCTCAATATCTACAGACAGCAGGACCATAGGTCAGAATGCGCTTTTTTGGGCTGTTAGGGGAGAGCGCTTTGATGGAAACAGCTTTGTTGCCCAGGCACTGGAAAGGGGGGCAGCAGGTGCCGTCTGTGAAAAGGGCTGTTTTAAAGGGACAGATGCTCCGGTTGTTATGGTAAACAACACCCTCTACGCCTTGGGAGAGTTTGCCTCATGGTATCGAAGATTTCTAGGTATGAAGACCCTGGCCATAACTGGAAGTTGTGGAAAGACAACAACCAAGGAGCTGGTCCATTCTGTACTGTCAACAGCATTCCGCACCGGTGCCACAATGGGGAACTACAATAATCTCATAGGCCTTCCCCTTACCATTTTTTCAATGACGCCAGGAACCGAGTGGGCTGTGCTGGAGATGGGAACAAACCTTCCAGGTGAGATTGAGCGACTGTGCCAGATAGCCAGTCCCGAGGTGGGGCTTATCACCTGTATCAGGCCGGTTCATCTGGAAGGTCTAGGAACTATAGAAAACATTGCATTTGAAAAGGGTTTTGTTTTTGAATGTTTGCCCGAGAAGGGCACGGCTGTCTGCAACCTTGATGACGAACTGGTGGTTGAAAATCTCAAAAGGACCAAGGCGGCAAATATCTGGGGTTTTGGCACTGACATGAAAAGGGCTAGACATGTCAAGGTTGGCCATGTTGTTTTGGTGAAGCACTGGATTGACAGACCTCAAGGATTGTTTTTGACCCTGGATGTGGAGGGGACAGAGGTAGAAGTAGAATCCAGACTTCACGGCAAGGTGAACATCCTGAACATCGCTGCTGCCGTTGCCTCTGGAATGGCCTTTGGGATATCTACCGAAGATGTTGCCCAGGGTATCTTGCATTGCAGTCCTCCAAAGGGGCGTCTGAATATGGAGGAGGTGTCGGGCTGGATAATTGTTGATGATACCTACAATGCAAATCCTGCCTCTATGGAAGCTGCCTTAGACTTCGTTGACAGATTGCCGGGTTCATATGGTAAAAACCTGGTCCTTGGAGACATGCTGGAACTTGGCAAGGATGCAGAAAGATATCACTTGGAGCTTGGCAGAAAGGCAGCACAACTTGACCCAAAGGTACTTTTGGCAGTTGGTGCCATGGCAAATAAAATAGCCTCTGGAGCCATGGAATCAGGCCTTTCTTCAAAAAAAATAGTTACATTTGAAAATGCCATGGATGCACTCTCCTATCTTATGGAAGACAAAGGATGTTTTTTTAACGGAACAAAAAGGGTTGTGCTTTTAAAGGGTTCAAGAGGAGTTGGGCTTGAGAAGGTGGCCTTTGCCATAAGAAACAGGTTGGTGGAGGAAGCCTGATGCTTTATCATTTGCTATACCCCTTGCATGTTCATTTTCAGGTCCTGAATGTCTTTAGGTACATAACCTTTCGCACCATATACGCTGCCGTGACTGCCCTTGCCATAACCCTGTTTCTTGGCCCATGGTTTATTAATAAGATCAAGGAATTGCAGTTTGGTCAGGTTGTAAGGGATGATGGCCCCAAAAGCCATCTGAAAAAGACCGGTACTCCAAGCATGGGAGGGCTGCTCATAAACTTTGCCATTATTTCGTCAACTTTTCTTTGGGCCGATCTTACCAACCTTTATATCTGGGTGTGCATGATAATACTGGTTGGCTTTGCAGCCATAGGCTTTTATGACGACTGGCTTAAGATACGCAAAAAGAGCAGTGCCGGGCTTGCAGGAAGGTGGAAGCTTGCCATCCAGGCCGTTTTGGTCTGTGTGTGTGCTGTAATTCTTATAAAGAGCGGCCATTGGGACACCAGGCTGAGTGTGCCTTTTTTTAAGAACCTGCGTCCTGATCTTGGACTATTTTACATCTTTTTTGCCTTTTTGGTTGTGGCAGGCTCTTCCAATGCGGTCAACCTGACAGATGGACTTGATGGTCTTGCCACCGGCCCATTTGTTATCTCATCTGCAGTTTATACGCTTTTTTGCTATCTGGCAGGACATTCAGGGCTTGCCCAGTATCTGCAGATACCCTATGTGCCAGGTGTAGGCGAGCTTTCTGTCTTTTGTGGAGCCATGGTAGGGGCCGGGCTGGGTTTTCTGTGGTACAACAGTTATCCTGCAGAGATTTTCATGGGAGACGTTGGTTCGCTTGCAATGGGAGGAATTCTTGGCATAGTGGCTGTATTGTCAAAACAGGAGATACTGCTTGCTATTGTAGGCGGGGTATTTGTTGCAGAGGCTGTTTCAGTTTTAATGCAGGTGGGATATTTTAAGGCGACAAAGGGCAGGCGAATTTTTAAAATGGCTCCTCTGCATCATCACTTTGAGATGCTGGGCTGGCCAGAGCCAAAGGTAATCGTCAGGTTTTGGATAATTTCGGTGCTTCTTGGCCTTGTGGCCATAAGCACGCTTAAATTGAGGTAGGTTTTTGAATCTTGCAAAACGTTACATAGGCATCCTTGGATTGGGCGAGGCTGGAATGTCAGCAGCCCGCTGGCTCTGGAGTCAAGGAGCGGATGTTGTATGTATAGACGACAAGCCTGAACAGGAATGGAAAAAAGATTTTCTATCATGGTGCAGGCAAAACGATATCGAAACCATCGGCTCCTGTTCCAGCCAGAAGGTGCCCAGCAGCCTTGAACTTCTTGTGGTGAGTCCTGGCGTGCCTCCTTATCACATGGTTGTCACCAATGCAGTAAGGAAAGACATCCCTGTTGTGGGTGAATTGTATCTCGCCTCGAGCCTCTGGAAGGGGCCGCTTGTGGGAATTACCGGCACCAATGGCAAGACCACCACTACACTTCTTACCGGCCATATTTTGGAAAAAGGCGGTCTTCCTGTTGTTAGGGCTGGGAACATATCTCCTCCGCTTTTTGATCTTTTTCATTTAAATGACGGCAGGACCTGTGGGGTGCTGGAAATAAGCAGTTTTCAACTGGAATATTTTCCAGATTTTTCTGTCCTGGATCTCAAAAGGCCAGCATTTAAGGCTGCTGTATGCCTTAACGTTGCTCCGGACCACATTGACAGACATGGCAGCGTTGAAGAATACAAAAGGGCAAAGGAGCATCTTTTTTCTTTTCAGGAAAAAGATTCAGTGGCTGTCCTGGGACCAGGTGCAGAAGAATTCAAGACGGTAGCCGATCGAGTCTTTCTCAGGGATATGCTGATAGATGAGTCAAGCTCTACTCTTACTATATCTTTACTAGGTAAAGATCTTAGGTTTGATGTGTCTAATTGGACTCTTAGGGGAAGGCACAACATGGAGAATTTGGCATCAGCTGCTGTCAGTGCCAAGGTCTTAGGGGTTGGCACAGGGCTGATTGAAAAGGCCCTTTCTGATTTTGAATCTCCTTCTCACAGAATGGAAGAGATAGGGGTCTTTGAAGGCGTAACATATTTTGATGATTCTAAGGCCACCAACCTCCATGCTGTTGTTTCAGGTCTTGGTGGCTTGTCAAGACCGGTGGTGTTGATTGCAGGTGGCAGGGCAAAGGGAGAGGATTTTTCCCGACTTGGCCAGGTTCTTTCATCCCTGGGCAATGGATGTGGTCCACAGATAAAGGGTGTTGTCCTTGTGGGAGAGTCTGCCCATGAAATGGCTTCCGGCCTTGATGGATTTTTTCAAAATATATGCGTAATACAGGGTACCTGCGGGGAAACGGTGATGGAAGAAGCGGTAAGAAAGGCCAGAACCATGGCCAAGCTAGGAGATTTAATCGTGCTTTCTCCAGCATGTGCAAGTTTTGACATGTTTTCCAGCTACAGGGAACGGGGCATGGCCTTTAAAAAGGCTGTGAAAAAGATATATGGCCAGGAGCGATGAAAGAAATACGGCTTTTAATAGCAGGTGGAGGAACAGGAGGACATCTCTTTCCGGGTATTGCGATCGCTGAAGAGCTGTCATCGATGTGCCCTTTGCATGTAAAGTGGATAGGCACTGGTCGGCCAGTTGAAGAAAAGGTACTTTCCAAAAGGCCCTGGCAGTATCAGATCCTTCATGTCAGTCCTCTCAAGGGCAGAAACCTGGGAGGGCTGTTTACAGCAGTACTTAGCCTTCCTGTATCGGTGGCAAGGGCTGTAAGCGCAATCAGGCGATTCAGGGCGGATATAGTTCTCGGTGTAGGAGGGTATGTTTCAGGGCCAGTGCTTCTGGCAGGAAAAATCCTTCGGATTCCAACTGCAATACATGAACAAAATTATCTGCCAGGCCTTGCAAACAAGCTGGCTGCCCGTTTTGCAGATAGGATTTACACAAGCTTCCAGGGATCCTCTCGTTATTTCAAGGGTAAAAAGGTGGAATGCCTTGGTAATCCCATTAGGAGACAGATACTGGAAGATGCCATGGATCTGTCTACCAATGTTGATCCCTATAGGCATTTCAGGATACTTGTGCTTGGAGGCAGTCAGGGAGCCACAGGCCTTAACAGGATTGTGAGTTCTGCCCTGAAAATCATGCATCAGTCAGGTTTAAGGTTTCAGGCCATCCATCAGACAGGTCCTCGAGAAAGAGATGTTATTTCAGATAGTTATAAATCGAGCGGTATGAATGTGAAAGTAGAGTCATTTATTGAAAGAATAGGGATTGCGTACTCATGGGCTGATCTGATAATTTGCAGGGCAGGTGCTAGTACCTTGGCAGAGATTACAGCAGTTGGCAAGCCGGCTATATGCATACCGTTTCCTTATGCAGCTGATGGTCATCAGGACCTGAATGCTAAAACCCTGTGTGAGGCAGGTGCTGCCCTTTGTTTTAACGAAAGAGATTTAGGGGCAGTAGCCTTGGCGTCAAATATAGAAACGCTGATGAGCGATCCTGTCCGTCTGGTTGAAATGGGAAAACGCTCAAAAGGGCTTGGAAAACCTGATGCAGCCAAAGAAATTGCACTGTCTATGTTAAAACTATGTAATTGCGATAGCGAGATTTTTTCTGATGTGACAGAAATGGAGGGAGAACAGCTCAAGAGCCATGTATAAGAAACAGCATATTCATTTTGTTGGTATAGGCGGAATCGGGATGAGCGGTCTGGCCCAGGTCCTTTTGACCCTGGGTTATTCTGTTTCAGGTTCTGATATCAGAAGTACCATGATTACCAAAAGACTGGAGGCAAACGGAGCAACCATTTACAAGGGACATCGTCCAGAGAATGTAACTGGTGCAGATGTATTGGTGGTGTCTTCGGCCGTAAGATCGGACAATCCAGAACTCACGGCTGCACGTGCTGCAGATATTCCAATCATACCCAGGGCCGAGATGTTGGGAGAGCTGATGCGTTTTAAAAAATTTGGTGTAGCCGTTGCCGGGACCCATGGGAAGACAAGCACAACGTCTATGATAACATCTGTTCTCCAGGCGGCCAGTTTTGATCCAACGGTTATAATAGGTGGTCAGGTCAAGGGCCTTGGGACAAATGCTTATTGGGGTCAAGGGGATTTCCTGGTTGCCGAAGCAGACGAAAGTGACGGCAGTTTTCTGAGGCTCACGCCAAGTATCGTGGTGGTCACCAACATAGATAGGGAGCATCTTGATTTCTATTCGGGGCTCGAAGAGATAAAGGAAAGTTTTTCAAGATTCATTGACAGGATTCCCTTTTATGGTGTGGTGATAGCCTGTGGTGATGACCCTGTTGTAAAACAGGTGCTTTCAAATAACCGCAAGAGGCATATCATTTATGGAACCGGAGAAGACGTAGAGCTAAAGGCCTGCTGCATCAGAACAACCTCCAAGGGGGTATCATTTGGGGTTGAGCATTATGGAACCTTTCTTGGACAGATCAATCTTTCTGTGCCAGGAATCTACCATGTAAGAAATGCCTTGGCAGCGGTGGCCCTTGGCATTGAACTTCAGCAAGAATTTGAAATCATTCGAAGGGGTCTGGAGGCATACAGTGGTGTTGGACGAAGGTTTGAGATTCTTGGCACTGAAAGAGGTGTCACGGTTGTTGATGACTATGCCCATCATCCTACCGAGATAAAGGCAACCTTGGAGGCGGCTAGGCAACTGTGGCCGGATAGACGTATTGTAGTGCTCTTTGAGCCCCATCGCTACAGCAGGACCCAGGCTCTTATGGAAGAATTTGTTTCATGTTTTGACAATGCTGATGACCTTTGGCTTACAGAAATCTATCCGGCAAGCGAAAAGCCAATCGTTGGGGTAAGTGGCCAGCGTCTTGCAGGACTTATTGAGAAAAAAAGTAACAGGGATGTACATTTTGTGAAGAATGTTAACGATTTTCCAAGTGTGGTACCGCCCTTTCTAAGGGATGGAGATGTAGTTTTTACTATGGGGGCAGGGGCAATCGGAAAGATAGGTCCCAAGATAGTGCAATCCCTTAGAGGTGACAGAGTTGCAGCAATTTTTTAAGGATATCTCTCAGATTAAGGGAATTACATGCAGGGAAAACGTGCCCCTTGCGCCTCTTACCACCATGAAAGTGGGAGGGAAGGCCAGGTGTTTTATCACTCCTAGTACTATTGGAGCCCTAGAAAGAGTGCTCCGATTTCTCCATAGGCACCAAATCAGTTTCAAGGTGCTTGGAAATGGTAGCAACCTCATCGTAGAGGATGAGGGTGTGGGTGTGGTGCTTAGCCTTTCGCTTTTAAAAGGGATTTACAGATCAAAATGTGACAGCGTGTATGTTGAGGCAGGTTGTAGTTTGCCAGGGTTTCTAAAGTGGTGCATAAAAAATGGCTATACTGGTCTGGAATCTCTTGTTGGTATTCCAGGTTCCCTTGGTGGTGCCATATCTATGAACGCAGGGGCAAATGATGTCTCTATAGGCAATTTTGTTAAGGAATTATGCATTACCACGGCTGACGGTAGCTATTGGTTAAAGGCAGATGAAAATACCTTTCATTACAGAGCTGGCAGTATTCCTCCAGGCGGCCTCGTATCGGCTGTTAGATTTCGTATCAGGAAAGAGGGTGAGGCTCAATGTGTTCAAAAAGGCATTGTGGCCGCAGATGCACTTGTTCCATCTCATGGCTCTTTAGTACGTGATAACATCAGGCAGGCTATGAAAAAAAGACTTTCTACTCAACCCCTTGGTCAAGCCAGTGCAGGATGTATCTTTAAGAATCCTTTGCCGGAATGTTCAGCCTGGTCTCTTATAGCATCATGCGGACTTCAGGGGTTCAGGATGAGAGATGCTCAGGTCTCTCCAAAGCATGCAAATTTCATTGTCAATCTGGGCCAGGCAAGCAGTCATGATGTGCTTTCGCTGATCGGGCTTATAAAGAAAAGGGTCTGGGAAAATACAGGGGTCGTTTTGAAGGAAGAGGTTGTGGTGTGGCGCCATGAAGAAGAGTTTTGGCAAAAATAGGCGTTCAGTAAGAAGGCGTGCTACAGAAAGAAATGGCAGAGGCATCTGGTCTCGAGTCTTTCTGTTTATGGGCCTGGCCTGTCTCTTGATGGGAGGAATTGCTGGTACGGTTTATGGAATCAAAAAATGGATGAGCTGTTGTCCGTATTTCTTTGTTTCCCAGGTGGAGGTGCAGGGAGTCAATCGTATTCCAAAGCAAGACATTGTCAAGTTAAGCTCTATTAAGAATGGAGACAACATTTTTAGTTTGGACTTTGCGGCCATAAGAGACAAGATACTAGATAATCCGTGGGTCAGGGATGTCTCTATAGAGAGACGTCTTCCAGACAAGATTGTTATTTATATAGAAGAACGGGAACCCTATGCGTTGGCTAGAATAAGTGATCGTATCTATATCGTTGACCGTTACGGGGAAGCGTTTAAGCCTCTGGATCCAAAGGAAAATTTTTCTGCACCGATTATAACAGGCATAGAGTTAAAGCCAGGCAGTGATGTTTCAAATGGGCCTGCGCCGGTAGATGAAGACAAGATGCGTGTGGCTATAACTATAGTGAGGATGTCCAAAAGGGGTGTAAGGGCCTTGGGTTTCAACAATATCAGCCAGATAGATTTTCCAAATAACAATAATGTGGTGATTTATACTGCGGACAAGGCAGTACCTTTTATTCTTGATAGGGACAAGTATAAGAAACAGTTTTATCAGGCTGAAAAGATACTGGTTCAACTGTATAATTCAGGTCAGTATCCTAAGGTTCTCAGTGTGAAAGTCGGTTATGGCGAAGATATGGCTCTTGCCAAGCTCAAAAAAAGATAAAGGCATATGGTCGAAAGCGGTTACGATATAGTAGTTGGCCTTGATATAGGAACCACCAAGATTTGTTGTGTTGTGGGCGAGTTGAACGATGACAAGATTGAGATCATTGGTGTGGGGACTCATCCATCAGTTGGGCTCAGGAAGGGAGTGGTGGTCAATATCGACAGTACTGTCAACTCTATCAGAAAGGCAGTCGAAGAGGCCGAACTCATGGCAGGCTGCGAGATTACGTCAGCCTTTGTTGGAATTGCCGGGAGCCATATAAAAGGGTTTAACAGTCACGGTGTTATTGCTGTCAAAGGCGAGGAAGTTAGCGAAGAAGATGTTGAACGTGTTATAGACGCAGCCCGTGCCGTTGCCATACCATTGGATCGGGAGATAATCCACATTTTACCCCAGGAGTATATTGTGGATGATCAGGACGGTATACTTGATCCGGTGGGTATGATGGGCGTGAGACTCGAGGCAAAGGTCCATATAGTGACAGGTGCGGTGACAGCAGCGCAAAATCTTGTGAAGTGTGCCAACCGTGCAGGTCTTGATGTGGATGATATAGTGCTTCAGCCGCTTGCTTCAGCTTATGCAGTAATTACAGATGAAGAGCGGGAGATAGGAGTTGCCCTAATAGATTTTGGTGGAGGCACAACGGATCTTGCCTTGCTAAGTGAAGGTTCCATCAAGCACACCGCAGTCTTGGGGCTGGGAGGCAATAACCTGACATATGATATTTCTGTTGGGCTCAGAACCCCCATGAATGATGCAGAGAAGATAAAGATCCGTTACGGGACTTGTCTGGTCTCCATGGTGAGAAGGGATGAGATGATAGAGGTCCCAAGCGTTGGAGACAGGCGGCCAAGACAGCTGTCCAGGCACATATTGGCAGAGATTCTTGAGCCCAGGGTAGAAGAGATTTTTTCTCTTATAGATCAGGAGATTCAGAGGACCAAGCTTAAGGAATTTTTGGCCTCTGGAATAGTGATAACAGGAGGCTCTGCCTTGCTGCCAGGGGTCTGTGAGATGGCGGATCAGATATTCCAGCTTCCCGCAAGGGTGGGATATCCAAGAAACATTTCGGGGCTGGTTGATGTGGTCAACAGTCCCCTGTATTCAACGGCGGTAGGACTTGTCCTTTACGGTTTTCAGGACAGGCCGCAAAATCCAAAGAGATTTAAGATGCGTGGGGACAATATCCTCAGCAAGGTAACAGGGAGGATGAAGTCTTGGTTTGGTCTTTAACGACATAGACAGGAGGAGGGTCGTATGCCCTTAGAATTTGTGGAACAAGAGCTTCAGGCAAAAATAAAGGTTATTGGTGTTGGAGGAGGCGGAGGAAATGCCATAAACAATATGATCGCCTCTGAGCTTCAGGGGGTTGAGTTTATAGCCGCTAACACCGACGCCCAGGCCCTGGAGATGTCTAGAGCAGATAAAAAGATCCAGCTTGGTAGAACTCTTACAAAGGGTCTTGGTGCAGGTGCAAAACCGGAGATAGGTAGAGAGGCTGCTGAAGAGAGTGCAGAGGAAATAAGGGATGCCCTTGAAGGTGCTGATATGGTCTTTGTTACAGCCGGTATGGGAGGAGGTACAGGAACAGGCGGTGCTCCTGTCATTGCAGAAATCAGCAAGGAAGTCGGGGCTCTTACTGTTGCAGTGGTGACACGGCCTTTCAGTTTTGAGGGCAAGAGGCGTGCCCGTCAGGCAGACGAAGGAATAAAGCGTCTAAAAGAGGTGGTTGATACCATAATAACCATTCCCAACGACAGGCTAAGAAGCCTGGCCCAACCTAATACGCCTTTTCTCGAGATGTTTAAAAAGGCGGATGAGGTGCTCTACTATGCTGTAAGAGGTATTTCAGATCTTATTGTGGTTCAGGGCTATATAAATGTGGATTTTGCAGATGTTCGCACCGTGATGGCAGAGATGGGCATGGCCCTTATGGGTACAGGCGTAGCCAAAGGTGAGCGGCGTGCCCTTGAGGCAGTGCAGATGGCTATAGCCAATCCGCTTCTTGAGGATGTTTCAATAAGCGGGGCCCGGGGCATACTCATGAACATCACTGCAAGCGCAGCTACTTTGAGTATGGAAGAGATGGATCAGGCAGCAAGCCTCATTGAAAACGAGGCTCATGATGATGCCAACATTATTTGGGGAACAGTTTTTGATGAAAATATGGGGGATGAAATTAGGGTTACTGTAATCGCCACTGGTATTGGCAGAGAAAAGCCTCTACCCATGGAAGATCCTGTTATAGCAAGTCTGGATGAGGCTCGTCAAAAACGCGTTTCAGATGAACCCCCTCCCGAAGAAGAGTTGCCTATACATAAGGTGAAAAAGGGTACACTGGGTTTTGCATCTAGGGGATCGACACAGAAGGGAGAGTTCACAGGTTTTGAGTCACTTGATGGAGAAGATCTGGATATTCCCACATTCATGAGAAAAAAGGCAGACTAGCTTTTTGTTTATAAAAGGCCTTGGCATTGAGTCAGGGCCTTTTTACTCAAAATAGTAATCTTTTCTTCTAGTCTTCTTTATTTCACCCCTGTGACGTTTTTCCCTTAAACGTCTTTCTTTTGCTGCCTTTGGTATAGACGTCTTCTTTCTTTTTGGTTTTACCCTCAATGCCTCTGACAGAAGCCGGGACAGCCTGTCAAGGGCATCTTTACGGTTAGCCTGCTGAGATCTGAATCTGTCAGAGGATACGGTTAGTATCCCGTTTCTGCTAATACGACCGGACAGCCTCTTCCGTATCCTTTCTTTTTGTTCAAGACCTAAAGCCTTGGATGCCATTATGTCGAACTTGACTGTAGCCTTGGTGTTAACCTTGTTTACATTTTGACCACCAGGGCCGCTCGATCTTGAAAAAATAAAGCGTATTTCATTGTCTGGGATCTTGATATTATTGATTTTTACCATTTTGTTTTGTTGTAATTTTATAAAAGTTTTTGCAATTGTAACTTAGTAACTCAAGAAGCAACATAACCTGCACAACATTGCTTGTCATTTTTGATCGCTTAATCGCTTACTTGAACAAAGGAATGCAGATTAGCAGGAGGCGACTTTCACAGGCAGGAAAGCAGAGCCAAGAGCTTCTAAGGCTTGGCTTCGCAGAAATCCAAATTCCCTCGCTTCGCTCGGCCTGAGTGGATTTCTTTTGCTCCGCCTTCGCCAAGAATCTCTAGGCTCTGTCCCCAACGCCTGATGAAAAGCCTCCATCCTGGCTAATCTGCAACCAATTTAGCCCCTTTCTCCTGTAACATACAGCTGTTGCACCAATGTTTTTGGTGTTATGCAGCTAGAACTAGAAAACCAATGTAGGACATCCGGTGCAGGCTTTAGAAATAATGGCCTTAATAATAACACAATCTTAAGGCATAACGTTTCACCCTCGATTGCATAAAGACGAAGGCATTCTAAAAAGTCTAAAAAAGTGGGACAGTCTGTAGTAATAGATAAAACATCCTTAGCAATAGAACGCTCTTATTAAGACATTTGTTAGCAGAGTCAAAATATCAATAAAATAAAAACAAGGGACTTGGGTGGTTACTAGTTTTAATAGTTTGAATAACAGGATTTATCAGATGAATAGGGCAAGGATAGGGCCTTGATTAGACATTTGGGAACAGGGTCTAGAGATTCTTGGCGAAGCGAAGCGGCTGAAACCTCCATTTAGCGAGCAAAGCGAGCGACTTTGGAGCGTTTCAGCGAAGCAAGCCTTAGAAGCTCTTGGCCCTGCTTTCCTGCCTAATCAAGGCCCTTCCTTGCCCTATTCATTTACGTAAATGCAATCTGCAAATCATAAAGTCTTAGAAGGCGAAGGGTATGTGTTCAACCTTTGGCTGGCCCTGGTTTGAAAAGGTAATGGCAATTACATCGAATCTCATCATTTTGTGTTCAAGACCATTTTTTTGAAGAAATGCCTGGGCTACTTTTTTGATTACAGCCTGTTTCTTTGTGGTAACAGCCTCCTGAGGAAGGCCATAGTTTTGGGACCTTCTGGCTTTCACTTCAACAAAAACTAGGTAGTTATCCTTTTTGGCAACTATGTCAATCTCACCTAATTTAGTCTGAAAGTTTCTCTCAACTATGGTATAGCCCTGGTCTTTCAGGAATCTGCCAGCAAGTTCCTCACAAGACTTGCCAAATTCCTTACCCTTTTGGGTTAAAAGCTTTTTCATTTTGAACAACACCCTTAAAGCTTTTTCTGTGAATAGGGCAAGGACCAAATTTTTCTAAAAGTTGTCGGTGTTTTCTTGTGCCATAGCCTTTGTGTTTATCAAATAAATAACAAGGATATTTCCGTGCATAGTTGATCATGATGTTATCTCTGTAGATCTTGGCTACAATGGAGGCCGCTGCAATGGAGCATGATCGGCTATCGCCTTTGGTAATAGCCTTTTGAGGAATGGATACGGAAAGCTGCTGATTACCATCCACCAGTATTGCCTTAGGTTTTATTGAAAGGCCTTCTACTGCGTGTTTCATGGCCTCAAGGCTTGCCTGAAGTATGTTTATTTCATCTATCCTTTTAGGTTCGACCTGGGCGATAGAGATGGCCAAGGCAACAGATTTGATAATATAGGCCATCTTTTCTCTTTGAATGCTGGTCAATTTCTTGGAGTCTGTTATACCCTTTGAAGATATGTCATAAGGAAGTATTACTGCTGCAGCTACCACAGGCCCGGCCAGACAGCCTCTACCTACTTCATCCACGCCTGCTACTGGCCAGAGCCCCTGGTCTTTAAGCATGGATTCAAAGTGCCATGTTCCCTGTTGACTTTGGCAAGAGTCCTTTCCAAACAGGGAACTTGGCAAGCTATATGGTCCTCTTGTTCCTGATCTTTTGTCTCATGGCCTTGCCACGCAGATTGCGCAGATAGAAGAGTTTGGATCTGTTATGACGACCGGTTTGGACGATCTCGATCTTCTCAATCCTGGGAGAGTTTACTGGGAAGATTCTTTCAACCCCAACACCGTAGGATATCTTTCTTACAGTAAATGTTTCAGAGATTCCACTGCCCTTACGGCTGATTACTACACCTTCAAAGATCTGTATTCTTTCTTTTTCAGCACTTTCTCTGATTTTTACATGGACTTTTACTGTGTCTCCCGGCCTAAAAGGAGGAATATCCATTCTCATTTCTTCAAAGGCCAGACGGCGTATTACATCCATTTTTTTATTGCCTCCTGATTCCTGAGATTCTATCAAGTGTAATGGCAACGGCACTTCTGACAGAAAGATGGTTGTAATCTGTAGGGCCGTAAATGGGACAGATTACACCATCACACTCCTTGAAACACTCTTCATGGAGCCCAGAGGCCGTTCCAAAGAGCAATAATATACATTTAAACTTCGGTTTGTACACTATTTTTTCAAAATTTTCCCAATCTATGCATCCTTCAGACAGACGCGCAGAGGTTGCAAAGATTCCAAGGTGGTGCCTCGGGACATTTGTTGCAGCTATGGCCTCTTGGATGGAGCCTGCAATACTGATCTGTTCAAATGCCTTTTTCCTGTCCGGGTTAAAAGAGGCGCCTGCTCCCTTGAGCCAATGATTCAACACCCGGGAGGCTAAAGCCTTTTGCTCTTCAGATGGAGTTACAATAAAGAAACCTTTTGCTCCATAAGTGGTGCAGGTACGTGCAATATCATGAATATCCAGGTTGGTAATGGCAGAACAGATCTTTTCTCCCTGGCAGTTTATTACAGGATAGTGCACAAGGGCCAGGTAAATGGCAGCCCTACTCATCTTTTGTGTCTCCATAGAAACCGAGTTCAGCCAGGATTTTCAGGTCTTCTTGGGACAATTTGGCCCTCTTAAGAAGCTCGGGCCTTCTTTTCAGGGTTAGCTCCAAGGATTTTTTCCGGCGCCATCTTTTTATCTTTTCATGGTCACCACTTAACAAGACCTGCGGCACATCCATTTCCATAAATCTTCTTGGTCTGGTGTAGTGTGGATGTTCTAAAAGTCCGGTTGCAAAAGAGTCGTCAGATGCAGACTCGTCTGACCCTAATACCCCAGGAATGAGTCTTCCTACTGCATCTATAAGGACTAAGGCGGCAGGCTCGCCACCGGTCAGGACAAAATCTCCAATGGAGATCTCCATATCCACGAAGTTGTCTATTATTCTTTGATCAACTCCTTCATAACGGCCACATATCAATACAAGCTCCTTGTGCTGAGAAAGCTCATGGGCGAGCTTGTGATTAAAGGTTTGGCCCGCAGGAGAAAAAAGGATCACAGGAACTTCTTTGCGTCCTTTTCTGACAGACGTAACGGCCTTGGCCAAGGGGCCTGGAATCATGACCATACCAGCTCCGCCTCCATAAGGGCGGTCATCTGTGGTCCTATGCCTGTCCTTTGTAAAGGACCTAAGATCAATCGGATTTATCTTTATGATGCCCGAAGATACTGCCTTTCCTATAACCCCATGTTTTAAGGGAGATTCAAAATAATCAGGAAAGATGGTTACTATATGAAATGTCACTTCCCGCGTCTCTTTTTCCAAGGCATAGAGGTGGCTTCTTTAAATCCTGGCGGGAGGGTAACTTGGCAATATTTTTTTCGGGTATCTATCTGTTTGATAAATTCGTCTACCATGGGAATCAATATCTCATTGCTGCTGTTTCGAACCACAAGCACGTCCTGTGCGCCTGCATCTATGATTGAATAGATGGTTCCAAGCGTGTTGTCCTCCTGGTCAACCACGGTCATACCTTTTAACTCGTACCAGTAGTATTCGTCATCTTCTTCTCTGGGTAACAGGTATTTGTCTTGGTAGATTTCCATGCCGGTGATGGCTTCGGCTGCGGTTCTATCATTAACGTGTTCAATCAGACAAATAGCCTCCTTGTCTTTCTTTTTTCTTAAGCGGAGGATTTTAAATCTTTTGAAAAGGCCATGGAGACGGACAAATATACAAGCCGGTATAGCAATGCTATCAATGCTTGAGTAGGCCTTGATAAGCACTTCTCCCTTCAGGCCAACTGCCCTCTTTATCCTGCCAACCGCCAGGTACCTTTGCTCCATTTTGTCTATCAGGAAACTAAAGTGAAAGACCGACTGTCAACAGACAGCCGGTTTAGAGTCTGCACGACATGCGTTGTGCAGATAAAAGGCTCTCTTTTAAGTTTTTTAATTTTGCGCTTGTTTATCAGGCCCTGATTATACGGGCTATTCTAGTATTTCTAGCACAGCCCTCTTTTTTAACTTTGTGGAGGCTGCACTCAAGATGGTCCTCATTGCCCGGGCCGTTCGACCCTGTTTGCCGATTATTTTGCCAAGATCTTCCTTGGCCACCTTGAGTTCGATAACAGAGGTCTGTTGACCCTCGACTTCGTTCACCTCAACCTTATCGGGATAATCAACCAGAGCCTTAGCAATGTGTTCTATCAATTCCTTCATTTCACTTACCTCCACATAACCAGCCGACAGTTACTAAAGAACAGGTAATGCCTTACGCAGCACAGCCTACCTTTGACATAAGCGATCGAACGGTCTGGGTAGGCTTGGCACCCCTTTCCAACCATTTTTTGACCTTGTCTGCATCAAGTTTTATCTCAGCAGGGTCTTTTAAGGGATCATAGGTTCCAAGCACTTCAAGGAAACGCCCGTCCCTTGGTGATTCTGAGTAGGCTGCCACAATACGGTAAAACGGCCTTTTTTTCCGGCCGCCTCTTGCCAAACGAATTCTTACTGCCATTTATTCCTCCATGTTAAATTTTATGCATTTTGCTTCCTTTTGGGAAGCCCTTAGATACTAATTTTATTTGATGCTTTCAAGTTGTTTTAAAAGGGGAAAAGCCCCCTTGGCATCTTTTTAAAGCCACCCTTGCCAAATTTTTTGAGCATTTTGTTCATCTCAGCATAGTTTTTGAGAAGCTGGTTTACGTCTTGAACCGTGGTTCCACTGCCCTTTGCTATTCGGCGTCTCCTGCTTGCATTTATAATGGTATACTTGCGCCTTTCCGCTGGTGTCATAGAATTGATTATGGCCTCTATCTTAACCAGCTCTTTTTCATCAGGCATCATGTTTTTAAACTGTTTCATCTTGTTAAGGCCAGGAATCATGGAGATTATCTGCTCCAGGCTGCCAAGCTTTCTTACCTGGCGAAGCTGATCCCTAAAATCTTCTAAGGTGAAGGCATTTTTTTTCAGCTTTTCTTGAAGTTCTAAGGCCTTGTCCTTGTCTAAGGTGTCTTGGGCCTTTTCAATCAACGTTAGCACGTCTCCCATGCCAAGGATGCGATCTGCAATCCGTTTTGGATGAAAGACTTCAAGGGCGTTAATCTTTTCGCCCACACCCACAAACTTGATGGGCGTGCCTGTAACTGCACGAATGGACAAGGCGGCTCCACCCCTGGCATCACCTTCCATCTTGGACAGGATTACACCAGTTATTGAAAGGGCCTTGTTAAAACTGTCAGCGATATTAACCGCATCCTGACCTGTCATGGCATCTGCAACTAGAAGAATCTCCTGAGGCTCCACCTGCTCTTTTATGGCCTTGAGTTCTGCCATAAGGGCGTCGTCTACATGCAGGCGTCCGGCCGTGTCAATTATTACCGTATCCAACCCTTTCATTTCCGCCTGAGCCACAGCCTGCCTGGCAATGTCCGGCGGAGGGGTCCCTTCCTTAGTTGGAAAACAGGGACAGTCGATCTGGCGTGCCAAGGTTTCAAGCTGTTTTATTGCCGCAGGTCTGTAGATGTCTGCAGGAACCAAATAGGGCTTTCTCCCCTTTTTTCTAAGCCATCTGGCAAGCTTGGCTGCCGTGGTCGTTTTACCAGAGCCTTGAAGACCTACAAGAACAATGACTGCAGGCTGTCTGCCAGCCAAGTTCAGGCCTTCGTCATGGTCTCCTAGAAGTTTTATAAGTTCCTCATGAACGATCTTTACTACCTGTTGGCCCGGAGTGAGGCTTTCCATGACCTCGTGCCCTAAGGCCCGTTCTTTGACTTTTTTTATAAATTCCTTGACAACCTTGTAATTTACATCGGCTTCGAGAAGGGCAAGGCGCACTTCTCGAAGACCCTGATCTATGTCTTGCTCGGATAATGTGCCCTGGCCTTTAAGTTTTTTAAAGACCTTAGCCAGCCTGTCACTTAGGTTTTCAAACATGTATCCTGCCTGTTGTTATTGCAAAAGCATTTAAATTCTTAGAGCATAAACCGTCTTAAGATACTTGTGGCCATGAATACTGTCAACTGTCCGGTTCTTTCCTAAGCAACAGCGCAATCTTGTCGCTCTATAGGGAACGGCCAACCCTGGTAATATCGGTTTTTTCCTAAAGAATAATCTAAACATTTTAGGCAATGATTCTACCTCCCTATTATCCTTTGGCAAAAACATGGGCTAATACTTGACGCAATATAATGAAATTAATTATGTTGCCACAATCAGGCTCATACTGCTGGATGACCTAAAATCAAACATGTAGGGAAAGGGAGAGACGACATGGAAACAGCCAAGGTAAGAAATTTTGCAATAGTGTCTCAAAGTGGCAGCGGCAAAACCTCTCTAGCCGAGGCCCTTCTTTACTCGGCAAAAGCCACCAAAAAGTTTGGCAAAGTAGATGATGGGACTTCTCACCTGGATTTCGAGCCTGAGGAGGTGAAACGCAAGATTACCATAAGTACGGCCTTTTACGCTTTTAATTGGAACAAACATGACTTCTTTCTTATGGATACGCCAGGAGAAGACAACTTTTTTCATGAGACTATCTCTGCCTTGAGAGTGGCGGATAGTTGCCTGTTTGTGGCAGATGCGGTGGACCCTGTTAAACCACAGACTCAGAAGATATGGTCCTTTATATCAGATGCTGGCACTCCTGTTATCATGTTTCTCAACAAGATGGACAGGGAAAGGGCGAACTTTAATGGTGCTCTTGAAGCGTTAAAGGATGCGTTGGATATCAGGCTTGTTCCTGTGACCCTTCCCATAGGAAGTGAGGATAGTTTCAGGGGTGTTGTTGATCTTATTCAGATGAAAGCCTATGAGTTTAGCGAAGATGGAAAGAAAAAGCCTACGGATATACCGGCTGATATGGCCGATGAGGTGGAAGAGGCCAGAAACAATCTTGTAGAGTACGCAGCAGAATCCGAAGAGGAACTTTTGGAAAAATTTCTAGAGGGAGAAGAGCTTTCTTCCCAAGAGATCTTATCAGGGCTCAGGCAAGGCATTTTGGATGGTGGTTTTGTCCCGGTAGTCTGTGGTTCTGCCACAAAGAATATCGGCCCTTCCATTTTGTTAGATCTAATTGTCAGCTTTTTGCCATCCCCTGAAGACAGGGGTGAGGTCACCGGTGAGGATCCTGAAAGTGGCGAAGAGGTTACCAGGAAGCCTAGCACAGACGAGCCTTTTTCAGCCCTTGTTTTCAAAACGCTTACAGATCCCTATGCAGGCCGGCTTTCCATAATGCGTATCTATTCAGGCATTCTAAAGCCAGACGGCACAGTGCTGAATGCCAACAAAAAGGAGAAGGAAAAATTCGGCCCTTGCTTTGTGTTAAAGGGAAAGCAGCAGGAAAATGTCGACGAGGCTGGTCCTGGTTGTATCGTTGCCCTTGCAAAGCTGAAACATACCGAAACCGGAGATACCCTGTGTGATCCTTCTGCACCTGTTGTGTATCCCTTTGTGAAATTTCCTTCTCCGGTAATTACTTACGCCTTGAAACCAAAGAGCAGGGGAGATGAAGAAAAGATCACCCAGGCTCTGTCCCGCCTAAGGGAGGAAGATCCAACTCTCCAGGTTACCAGGGATCCTGAAACCAACGAACTTCTTATCTCCGGTCTGGGCCAGATTCATATAGATGCAACCATAGAAAAGATGCAGAGGAAATTTGGAGTAAGTGTAGATCTCACCACTCCAAAGATTGCCTATAGAGAGACGATCAAGGTTCCCAAAAAGGGTGTGATTTACCGTCATAAAAAGCAGACTGGCGGGGCAGGTCAATTCGCAGAAGTCCATTTTGACATTACCCCGCTTCCAAGGGGGGAAGGCTATGAGTTTGAAGAGGCCCTGGTAGGCATGAACGTGCCAAGGAACTTTGTGCCAGCAGTTGAAAAGGGCATCCAGGAGGCCATGCAGGCGGGTCCTCTGGCAGGTTATCCGGTTACAGATGTAAAGGTCCGTTTCTATGATGGAAAGTCCCATGAAGTTGATTCGTCAGAAATGGCCTTTAAGATCGCAGCCATCCAATGTTTCAAAAAGGGGGTTCTTGAGGCCAAGCCAACCCTGCTCGAGCCTATAGTAAAGCTTGTAGTCACTGTTCCAGAGGACAATGTAGGGGACATTATTGGAGATCTTAACGCCAGAAGGGGCAAGGTGATGGGCATGGAGCCTGGAAACGGTGTCCAAACAGTTACTGCTTTGGTTCCTCTTTCCGAAGTCCAAAAGTACGTTCTGGATCTTAACGCCATGACAGCGGGTCAAGGCACGTTTACCGTTGAGTTTTCACATTATGAGGAGGTTCCTCCAAATCTCATTGAAAAGATCGTTGCCCAGAGAAAACAGGAGGAAGAAAAGTAGTTGTTTAAGGCAGGGGTTCTTACTGTAAGCGACAGCTCTTACAAGGGCCTCCGGGATGATGCTGGAGGCCCTTTAATATGGGAGTATCTAGAAGGGACAGGTAGGTTTAAGATAGTTGCTAAAGATGTGTGTCCTGATGAGGTTGACCAGATTAAAAGAATCCTGATTAGCTGGGTTGACGAGTTGGGGCTGGACCTTATTTTCACAACAGGCGGTACGGGCCTTTCGCCTCGCGATGTAACGCCAGAGGCAACATCAAAGGTGATAGAAAGGCCGGTTCCTGGAATAAGTGAGGCCATCCGTGCCTTTGGTCTAAAAAAAACAAGCCGAGCAATGCTTTCAAGAGGAGTGTCGGGTGTTAGGGGGCAATGCCTTATAATAAACCTTCCAGGCAGTCCAAAGGCTGTGCAAGATGGCCTTGCAGCAGTGGAAGAAGTGCTAGTTCATGCTATCATGAAATTGCAGGGAGACACCACTCCCTGTGGCAGCTCCTAAAGGTTTTTAAAATAGACAGTTAAGGAAAGTAGACAATGGAAATAGGAATAGTGGGTCTTCCAGGGGCTGGAAAGACCACCATCTTCAATGCCCTAACAGGAAGCGAGGCAGAAGTCTCTGCATATTCAGGTGGGAAAAAGGACCCAAATATAGCTCAGGTAAAGGTGCCGGATGAACGCCTGGTCAAACTCAGCAAGATGTATAACCCGAAAAAGACAAGCCCTGCCATCATCCAGTATGTTGATCTAGGTGGTAGTCTTAGTGCCAAAGACGAGAAGGATTCAATGGATGCGATTCTGCGACTCCTTAGGCCCTGTGATGCTCTGGTGCATGTGGTGCGTTGTTTTGATATTGCAGGCCAGTCTCCTGATCCTCAGGGAGACTTTGAAAATTTTGAGACCGAACTGTTGCTAACTGACCAGATGATCGTAGAGCGGCGTCTTGAGAAGATGGAGAAAGAACTGAAGAAGGGCAAGAAGGGCAATCCCAAGGAGTTTGAACTGCTTAAAAAGGCCTATCAACTTCTTGATAGTGGTCGTGCCCTCAGAGAGAATGAAGAAATAAGAAATGCCCCCGAACTAAAGGGTTATACATTTCTTTCTGCCAAGCCATGTATTGTTGTTTTGAACCTGGCTGAAGACCAGGAGTCTGGAAGTGTAGAACTGGATCTTCCATTAGGAGTAGTCGCTGTTAGTATAAAAGGAGCTCTAGAAATGGAACTGTCTCAGCTTTCAGAGGATGAGGCAGAGCTGTTTCGAAAAGATATGGGCATTGAAAAACCAGCAACTCATGTTTTGATCAAGGAATCCTACAGTCTTCTCGGACTGATCTCCTTCTTCACTGTTGGAGAAGACGAGGTAAAGGCCTGGACCATTAAAAGGGGTACCGTGGCCCAGAAGGCAGCAGGCCGTATACATTCGGACATAGAGCGAGGATTTATTCGGGCAGAGGTCGTTGCCTTTGAAGACCTAATTGCAGCAGGGAGCTATCAGGCAGCCCAAAAGGCAGGTAAAGTACGACTGGAAGGCAAGGATTATATCGTCCAGGATGGAGATGTCATAAACTTTAGGTTCAATGTATAAAATCTGGGATGGTCAGCGAACCCTGTTCCGTAATCTTGATCTATCTGAATCAGACTGGAATTTTAATAATTTCAGCATCTGCCTGACCAACATGGTTGTTGGCCATTTTGATATGGCCGATCTCTTGCCATTTTTTTGAAAGTAGCTTGGCACCAAATGCATCAATAGCCACAGGATCTGAACCAGCTAGTATCTTATTGATTGGAGGATTA
>JAMOVK010000071.1 GCA_027067775.1 Deltaproteobacteria bacterium | reverse complement strand
GGTACAGCGGCTGCCAACAGAAGACGACAGATGTTTTCGGCTTTCCGTTTCCATGGGTTTTGCCGACTGGAAGGCCTTTGTTCATCAATATCACAAACATACAGAAAAGGCGGAAAGGGTTTTTAAGGGGCTATTTCAAGAAACAGAAGAGCGTCTAACAGACAAAAAAGGCCAGGATAAGATGATCCTAGAGGCCGTGTTCGTCTGGACAAATCCGGAAGATGAAAAGGCCGTTGAGATACTCAGATCTTGGGGATTTGATTCTCCAGGGACAGTAACAACACTGATTAAAAACTTTAGAGGCTCAAGAAAAGTGCGTTCCCTTTCCGGCCATGTACAGCAGCTGCTTGATACCCTTGTGCCCAGGCTGCTTGTTGCATCAGTGAACACCCAGAGCCCGGACAAGGCATTTAAAGAAGGCCTTGCCATTTTTGAGGCTGTACTCAAAAGGAGCATTTATCTTGTACTTTTAAATCAGAATCCCCCTGCCCTTGAACACCTGGTGTATCTTTGCGGAAAAAGTCGGTTGGTAGCCCAGCTTATCAGGCGCCAGCCTATCTTGCTGGACGAGCTAGTAAGCACGGATTCCCTTTTTAGGACATTTACCAAGAAGGAGCTGAAAAGACTCCTTTCTGCTACCATTTCTGCCCTTTCCAGAAAGGATCTGGAGCACTGGCTTGATGAACTGAGGCGTTTTAAAAAGGCCCATGTTTTAAGGATAGCAGCAAGCCAGTTGAAGGCCATAATGCCTGTGGATCGGGTTGGCATGGAGCTTTCTAATCTGGCAGAGGTCTTGCTTGCAGAGGCATATAGCGGGACATGGAAGGATATGCGTGAGAAGGCTCCCCCGTTTTTTCAGAAACAAAGTTCTACAGAAGACAGCGGTCTTGGTATTGTTGCTTATGGAAAGCTTGGTAGCCAAGAGATGACCTATTCATCAGACCTTGACCTTGTCTTTTTATACGATCCGGATAGGTTTGGAGATCTTGGTGCGGGAGAAAGGGGACAGCTTGGCTATTTTTATTCCCGTCTTATTCAACGACTTATTTTTTTCCTTTCCACCCGTACGTCTCAAGGGATTTTGTATGAAATAGATACTAGACTTAGACCGAATGGTTCCCAGGGAGTGCTTGTGAGTACCTTGAATACCTTTGAAGAATATCAGAATGAGAAGGCATGGACATGGGAACATCAGGCCTTGATCAAGGCAAGGTTTGTCTGTGGTGATTCTGGGTGTGGCCGTCACTTTGAAAAGATCAGGACAGCGGTACTGACCAAAAAACGTGACAGCCTTCGTTTGATGAATGATATTTTGGACATGCGTGACAAGATACAAAGAAATCTTGCTCTTCCAAGGGGCATGTTTCACCTTAAAAAATCACCCGGAGCCCTTGTGGATATAGAATTTATTGTGCAGTTTTTGGTCTTGAAACATGCCCATGGCAAGCCTGATCTGGTAAAATATAGGGGTACAAGAAGGCTGATCAGGCATCTGTTAGAACATGGTTTCCTTTCCAAAGCAGATGCCCATAGCCTTGCCAAGGCCTTTGACGTATTCCAAGAACGGCTAAGCCTCAGGGCCCTTGATCTTGAAGAACCTGTTGTGCCTTTAGAAGAACTTGACGAGATACGAAAAGGAGTACTAGAGACCTGGGATAAGGTCTTTTCTTAAAATTAAAAAATTAATCCAGGGAGGCCCTTCTTGTTTTTAAACAACAGATGGTTAGAGGCAGCGTTTATTGTACTTATTCTTTGTGCAGCCTTCCTTGTCAGGATAGAAGACCTAAAAGACTGGAAGGCCCAGCCTGACAGGGCCTTTTTCAAATCAGAGCCCCTTCTTACCACCTTTGACGGCTATTACTATCTGACCCTTGCAAGGGATCTTTCAGAAGCCGTCTACAAACCCATTGATGAAAAAAGGGCAGTACCTGATTGTCCGCCAAGGCCCCAACCGCCGCCGCTTCTTTCTTCCATTGCATTTGCCATACACAAGGTTACCGGTATTTCCTTTAACTGGATAGCGGCGGTCACTCCTGCTGTCCTTGGTCTTGTGCTTTTTTTACCCGTTTATGGAATAGGGCGTTACTATGGCGGTCCTATTATGGGGTGTGTTGCCGGTTTTTTTTCTCTTATGTCCTTTTATTACGTCTACAGAAGCAGTCTTGGCTGGTTTGATACAGACTGCATGAACGTCACCTTTGCCATGTTTGCCGTATTTTTTGCCCTAAAATTTGGACAGACCACCAGTCGGATACGTTACCTGTGGTTTTTGGGAGCCCTTGTAAACTATCTCTTTTTTATGTGGTGGTGGGATCAGACCCCACAGGTGGCAACAGCCATCGCCCTTTTGCCAATGGCTGTTGCAATGGTGTTTTTCTACAGGCCCGCCAAGACAGAGGGAGGCATATTTTTAACAGTCCTGGCCATTGGCGGAGCAGCACTGCTCTTGTTAAAAGGAGCCGCCCTTCCTATAAAGTCTGTGCAGCAGATAGCCACCCTTTACAAGTATATCTCCAAGGAGGTTGCTGGAGATTTTCCCAACATAGGCATCTCTATTTCAGAACAGGCCATTCCAAAACTTGGAGAGATAATAGCCAAGACAACCGACAGCATCCTGGCATTCTCAACAGGTCTTATTGGGCTTTTGTTTCTTTTTTATCGCCACCGGATAAAGGCACTCTATCTGGCCGTACCCTTGATACTAAGCGGCCTTTCCTTCTTTTTTGCAAAGAGATTTTTGATATTTCTCGCCCCAACCCTGGCCCTTGGCATAGGGTGCATCATTTTTGAGGTCTATCATTTTCTGAAAAACAGGCAGACGGCTCTTGCAGTCAGACTGTCAGTTATCGCCCTGCTTGTTGGAATCCTTATATATCCGTCAGTCCAAAGGGGTTTTGCAAAGACTTTTTGGCCCAAGGAACCCCCCTTTCTTGTAAAAGGCATGGTTGAGATATCCAGAAAGACCCCGGCAAACTCTGTGGTATGGGCCTGGTGGGATCATGGATATCCAATGATCTACTGGTCCAGAAGGGCAACGATTAACGATGGTCAGGTGCATGGTGGTGAAAGGTCTGTATTTAACGGCATACCCTATGCCACATCCAGTGAGCGACTTGCTGCAAATCTAATGAATTTCTTTGTGCATAGGGGTATCAATAAGGGTACCCATCTTGTGTACCATGCCCTTGGAGGCAACACAACCAAAGGGTTTAGGCTTATCAAGGAGGTGCTGGCAGCTGGTCCTGTAAACGCTGAAAGGATTGTGGCCTCTTCTGGATTGAAGCCACAAAAGGGGATTGTAAGCGTAGAAGACTGGCTGCACTTCTTTTTTCCAAAACAGACCCGGCCTGTATATCTTTTTACTGACTGGAGACTGACCGTTACCAACTACTGGTGGTTCTGGCTTGGTACCTGGGATCCAGCTATTCACAATGGCGTTCATCCAACCTATGTAGCCTTTTACAACACGAAGATAGATGGAGATGTTGTAACGGCCATCCAGAGTAACGGTCATCCCCTTAAGGCCGACTTGAAAAAAGGCATAGCCTATCTTGAAGGACGCGCAGTTCCCCTTAGGGCACTTTACATCAGATACAAGGACAGGCTTGAAAAAAAGATCTTCCCTGTAGCCAGAGGCTATCATTTAGAGATTATGCCAGGGGGATATTCTGCACTAATGAGTCCCAATATAGCAGAATCTGTATTTAACAAGCTCTTTTTGAGGCATCGGTTTCAGACTGCCTATTTTGAACCAGTGGAACTGAAGACGCCGTTTTTTCAGATATGGAAGGTAAAGGCAGACAGCTACGAATAGTCCTTTTCCTTTGGGCAGAATATGCCCGATAGCTTGCTGTGGTTTTCATATTTGGCCTTGAGTGCAGATATGGCCTCTTCCAGGTGGGGAGACCGGATACCATGTGAAAGGGAAATTTCAGCCTCCCAGTATGCTGCCATCTCGTCTGCTATTTTTACCACAGCACCATCAACTGGAGAAAATTCATCCTTATTCATATGGTCTTTTATTTCCTGCACAACCTTGCATCGCCCATTTTCTATGATCCTGTTTTTAAACTGGTTCTCAAGAAAGTAGACCAGTTCTCTTTGCCAGGAAGCAGGTAAAAGGGGCAGTATCTTTTCCTCAAGTTTTTTCTTTTCATATTCGAGTATTACCTGATCAAGACCGGCAACCTTCCGTTTTACCGGTGAAATTATGTCTCTTGTGTAGACCTCTGGTAGGTCATGAAACAGGGCTGAAAAAAAGTTGTTGTAAAGACGTTTCCTGCATGGGTTTTTGGTGCACAAGGGAGTGAGAAGATAAGCAAATATTGCCACAACAAGCATGTGTCCCAAAACTGTGGTTTGGGGTATCCTGGGGGTCTTGGACCATCTCTTTTGAAATCTCAGCTGGCTAAGAAGGTCAACAAAATGGTGGGACTTGCCTCCGAGGAGTATTTTTTGGACCCCTGACAGTTCATAGTAGTCTTCGATCTTGTCTTCTATCTCTCTTTTGGTCTCCTGAATGCCGTACATCTTTGGAAATGCGTTGTAAACCAGTTCAAATTCCCATTTGGTGGCAAGATAATGGGCTGCACTCAGGATGCGCTTTTCCCTTGCTGCGTAGTCTTGATCTTCCAGATAGATTCTCATCTCATCCAGTATCGGGCGGCCGGTGGCAAGGCTGGCTATACCTGACAGTTCAGGCTCTAGCTGCTGTATAACGTAGTGGTTAAGCTGCCTTCCTGCCTTTTTCATAAGGTAGTGAAAAACCGGCGGTTTGATATCGGTGAGAACCACCCTTTGGAGAAACTCAAAAAAGCCTCCCTCTATTAAAAGCAGCCAGTCTGTTTCCTGGATCTGTTCCTGAAATCTTGCAAGCATGTAGGCGATAAGCATCTTATGCGCCTGCTTGTCTAGCTCAGTCAGTTCAACAGGACGCACATGGTCATTCCATCTCTGTATGCTGGCGGCTTCGAATATTCTTGTTATTAACCTGGTAGGTATCATGAATTGTCCTCCATCTTGACATAAAATATAATTCTTGTTATCTGACAAATCCATTGTTGAGTGATTTAATTTTAAAGGCGCGTAGCTCAGGGGGAGAGCGCTACCTTGACGCGGTAGAAGTCGGCGGTTCGATCCCGCCCGCGCCTACCAATTTTTTATTTTTTCTCTCTGGGAGTTTTTGCAGATTTTTACCGAGGAAAAGACTGCTTTTTTTATAAACATTTACTTTGTCCCATAAAATATGTAAGAAAGAGGCATCTATAAGATCAACAAATGTTGGTCCAGGTGCCTCTTTTTATTTTGTGGCATCCTAAAATCTTACCTATGAGGCGAGGACATCGGGGCAAATGATTAAAGTTACATTGGATGACGGTCAGGCAATAGAGGTAGAAAAGGGCACGAGCGTGGGTCAGGTGTTGTCAGAAGGCCTTAGCAAAAAACAAAGAAAAAGGCTCATCCTGGCCAAGGTTAATGGTGACCTAAAGGATCTAGGTTACAAACTGGAGGCCGACTCTTCAGTGAGCCCGGTCTTTTTAGGAGACGAGGAGGCCCTAGAGGTACTTCGCCATTCAGCTGCCCACTTAATGGCCCAGGCAGTAAAGGCTTTATATCCAGATGTACAGGTTGCCATTGGGCCTGCCATAGAGCAGGGATTCTACTATGACTTTAATACGCCAGAGCCATTTTCTCCAGAGGACCTTTCAAAGATAGAAAAAAAGATGAAGGAGCTTTCCAAAAAGGCCATTCCCATTGAAAGGATGGAGATGGACATTGATGAGGCCATTTCCCTTTTCAAGCAAAAGGATGAGCCTTATAAGGTGGAACTCCTTGAAGAACTGAAGGACCAGGGAGAAGAGAAAGTTTCTCTTTACAGGCAGGGCGACTTTGTTGATCTGTGCCGGGGGCCACATCTTCCTGATACAGGAAAGATTTCTGCCTTTAAGCTGTTAAATGTTGCAGGCGCCTTTTGGAAAGGTGACGAAAACAGGGAGATGCTCCAGAGGATTTACGGAACGGCCTTTTTTGACAAAAAGAAACTGAGGGAACATCTTGATCGTCTTGAAGAGGCAAGGAGAAGGGATCACAGAAAGATCGGCAAGGAGCTGGAGCTCTTTTCCATTGAAGAATCCATAGGCCCTGGCCTGATCCTTTGGCATCCAAAAGGTGCGCTTGTCAGGAAGATCATGGAGGATTTTTGGCGGGATGAACACCTGAAAAGAGGTTACAGTCTTCTTTTTACGCCTCATATAGCCAAGAGAGAGCTCTGGAAAAGGAGCGGGCATCTAGACTTTTATTCTGAAAACATGTATGCGCCCATGCAGATAGACGATGTGGAGTATCAGATAAAGCCCATGAACTGCCCCTTTCACATTGCCATATACAATTCAAGAAAACGCAGTTACAGGGAGTTGCCGCTAAGATGGTGCGAACTAGGCACTGTTTACAGGTACGAAAGGACAGGCACTCTCCACGGGCTGATGAGGGTTCGTGGCTTTACCCAGGACGACGCCCATGTCTTTTGCATGCCAGAACAGCTTGATTCAGAGATAATCGAGATCCTGGACATGACCCTTTACATGCTCCAGGTATTTGGCTTTCAGAAGTATGACATATATCTTTCCACAAGGCCGGAAAAATATGTTGGAAGTGATGAGCACTGGGAGCTTGCCACAAATGCCCTTCGGCGCGCTCTTGAATCTAAGGGGCTTCATTACGAGATAGACCCGGGAGAAGGGGTGTTTTATGGCCCAAAGATAGACATAAAGATAAAGGACTGTCTAGATAGGTCATGGCAGTGTTCCACAATTCAGGTAGACTTCAACTTGCCTGAACGGTTTGACATGACCTATACAGGAGAAGATGGCCAAAAACATGCGCCCATAATGGTGCACAGGGCACTTCTTGGTTCTTTAGAACGATTTTTTGGTGTGCTTATTGAGCACTATGCCGGTGCCTTTCCCATATGGCTTTCGCCTGTCCAGGCAAGAGTTATGACTATTACCGACAGGCAGAACCAGTGGGCAAGGGAGGTTTTTGAAACCTTAAGGGCAAACGGCATAAGGGCCGACATGGATCTTAGGAATGAAAAGCTTGGCAAGAAGGTCAGGGAGGCCCAGTTGGAAAAGATTCCATTTATGTTAGTTTTGGGAGATCAGGAAGTGGCTGACAGGACGGTCAGTCCCAGAACGCGGAGAGGAGAGACTATGGAGGCCATGTCTGTAGAGCAGTTTGTAGAACTTCTCAAAAGGCAGGCCCAGGAAGAAAAGATGGGAGGTGTCACATCACCAGAGAACAGCAAGCAAGGGTAAACAGAGGCATAAGGGCGTCAGAGGTTCGCCTTGTAGATGAAAAGGGTCAGCAGGTTGGGATAGTAACCCTGGAAGAGGCCTTGAAGCGTGCAAATGAGGTGGGGCTTGACCTTGTAGAGGTTGCCCCAAATGCCAGGCCGCCAGTGTGCAGGCTTATGGACTATGGCAAGTACCGCTATGAGCAGAGCAAGAAGGCCCAGGAGGCAAAAAAACGCCAGACGGTCATACAGGTTAAAGAGGTCAAGATGCGGCCTCGGACAGACGTTCACGATATGAACGTAAAAAAGAAAAAGATCGTCAAGTTTCTCAAACAGGGTAACAAGGTCAAGGTCACGGTACAGTTTAGAGGCAGGGAAATAGTTCATCCTGAAATTGGGGCCGAGATGCTCAAGAGGATAGCCGAGGAAATGGCTGATATTTCAGTGGTAGAACACATGCCAAACATGGAGGGAAGGACCTTGACTATGGTGCTTGGGCCAAAAAAGACTCGCTAAGACCCCGGCCAGGGAAGATTTTTTTGCGTATCCTGTGCAACCCTGCAGGTCAACCTGCTTATTTTTGATTTTAGACGTTGACCTCGCAGGGGTTTGAGGTTAAATAATGCCGTTTGTGCCTAAATCTTTATTAAAAATGGGGGCTTTATTATGCCAAAATTGAAGACAAAGAGGGCTGCGGCCAAACGGTTCAAAAAGACTGGAACCGGAAAATTCATGTTTAACAGGCCAGGCCACAGCCATATTCTCACAAAAAAGTCTAGAAAGCGTAAAAGATATCTGAAAAAAGAAAGGGTCGTATCAGAGGCGATGCTTGACCATGTCAAGCGCATGTTGCCCTATTCCTGATATCATCCATTTGAGCCAATATCAGATTTTCTTTTTTGAAAAAGTTTACCTTTTATTAAGGAGTATTAAAGATGCCTAGGGTTAGAAGAGGTTTTAAGGCCAGACGGCGTAGAAAAAAGATACTGAAACTTGCAAAGGGTTTTCGTGGGGCCAGAAGTCGCTGTTACCGTCAGGCAAGGGATAGCGTTGAAAAGGCCCTGTGTTATGCCTACAGGGACAGGCGTGCCAAGAAGCGTTCGTTCAGGCGGCTGTGGATTACCAGGATAAATGCTGCCTGCAGGCTTAACGATATCTCTTACAGTAGGTTTATGGGAGGGCTTGCCAAGGCCAAGATAGGCGTGGACAGAAAAATTTTGGCAGATCTGGCAGTTACTCAGCCAAAAGCCTTTTCTGCCCTTGTGGAAAAGGCCAAGGCAGTCCTTTAGTTGCAGGCGTAACAGGGGATGGAAGACCAGTTAAGGTCCATTGAAACCGAGGCCTTGGAGGCCGTTGAAAAGGCCCAGGATAAAGAGGCCATTGAAGGAGTAAAGGTCAGGTTTCTTGGGCGTAAAGGCGTTCTGACATCCATATTGAAGGGGCTTGGAAAACTTCCACGGGAAGAGCGCCCGAGGATCGGAAAGCTTGCCAATGAGGTCAAGGTCCAGATAGAAAGGGCCATAAAGGCACGCTTAAAAATCCTTGAAAAGACCGCTGGCCCAAGATTGATAAAGGGATTTGATCCCACCTTGCCAGGACGAAGCCTCCCGCTAGGTCACAGTCATCCGATCACCCAGATCCTCGATGAGGTGTGTTCTGTGTTTGAGAGACTGGGTTTTTCAGCGGCCCAGGGGCCAGAGATAGAGCTTGATTTTTACAACTTCGAGGCATTGAATATCCCCCCGGATCATCCGGCCAGGGACATGCAGGACACCTTTTACGTGGATGACAAGGTGCTGCTGCGTACCCATACTTCACCAATTCAGGTACGTACAATGGAGCTTATGAAGCCTCCAATCAGGATTATAGCCCCTGGCAAGGTTTACAGGTGCGACTCTGACATAACGCACACCCCCATGTTTCACCAAGTGGAAGGCCTTATGGTTGACGAACATGTCTCCTTTGCCCATCTGAAGGGTATACTTACCCATTTTGCCCAGGAGATATTTCATAAAGACACAAAGGTACGGTTCAGGCCCAGCTTTTTTCCCTTTACTGAACCCAGTGCAGAGATAGACATCCAGTGTGTCATATGCAAGGGGGATGGTTGCAGGGTCTGTTCCCAGACAGGCTGGCTAGAGGTTCTTGGGGCAGGGTTGGTTCACCCTCAGGTATTTCGGCATGTGGGTATCGATCCTGAAAAGTACAGTGGTTTCGCGTTTGGACTTGGTATAGAAAGGATAGCCATGCTGAAATACGGTATAAACGACATCAGACTCTTTTATGACAACGACATGAGATTTCTTGACCAGTTTTAGGAAAAACAGATGCTTGTTCCTTCATCATGGCTTAGACAGCTGGTTTCTATAGAGGCAGACGACTACGAACTTGCAGAGTCTCTGACTCTTGCCGGGCTTGAGGTAGAGGCGGTGGAACCGGCTTATCCATGGCTTCTTTTGGCTCAGGTAGCCAGGATTTCCAGGGTTGAGTGGCTGGATGAGAAGCGGCATATTTCCTCCTGTGCCATAGAGACCGTTTCCGGTGAGGTTCAGGTGGTCTGTGGTGCGCCAAATGTAAGGGAAGGAATGTTAACCGCCTTTGTGCCGCCTGGAACAGAGATGCCAGACGGCAAGGAGGTCAAAGAGACGGTCCTTTACGGAAGGACGTCTTCAGGCATGCTCGCCTCTGAATACGAACTTCTGCTGGAGGGAGATGCCAGCGGTATATTTGACGTCTCTGCAAGGTTTCCAGATGCAAAAATAGGTCAGAGTATCAGTGAAATTACAGGCATAGAAGATAGGGTCTTTGAGATCGGCATCACTCCCAACAGGCCGGATTGCCTGAGTATTCTGGGAGTGGCTAGAGAGACAGCAGCTCTTTTTTCTTCAAGCGTTAGTCCTCCACAGGTCAAGCTTGATGACTCCATTCCCCTCTCTGAGGTAGATATCATAATAAATGAGCCAAACCTGTGTACCCGGTATGTTGGAGCAGCTGTAAAGGGAGTGAAGGTAGCAACCTCCCCTGGCTGGCTTGCCAGAAGGCTTCTTGCCTGTGGTGTGCGTCCAATAAACAACATTGTCGATGTGACCAACTACGTATTGCTTGAGCTTGGCCAGCCTCTTCACGCCTTTGACCTTGAGACCCTGGCCGGCCCAGCCATTGTGGTGAGAAAGGCAAGAAAAGACGAAAGGATAGTCACCCTTGATGGCAAGGAACGGCAGCTGTCCGAAGGCATGCTTCTTATCTGTGACAGGGACAGACCTGTTGCCATTGCAGGAGTAATGGGTGGGCTTGATACAGAAGTTACTGAAAAGACAGAAAATATCCTGATTGAAAGTGCATGGTTTGCTCCCTCCAGCATAAGGCGTACAGCCAAGGCCCTGAAATTGCCTACCGAGGCCTCTTATAGATTCGAGCGTGGAGTTGATCCCTTGATTCAAAAACATGCAGCCTTAAGGGCCTGTCAGCTTATTACAGAACTTGCTGGAGGGACATTTACCGGTATTAGGGATGAAAATCCTGTACCTTACAAACCTGTTAAGGTCATGTACAGGCCAGGGAGGATAAACCGTCTTCTTGGCACTCAGATTCCATCTGATGAGATGGCGGAGATTTTAAAGGCCCTTGGGTTTTCAGTGAAAGAAAAAGGCCCTGAAAAATTCGAGACGGTTCCGCCTTCGTTCAGGGCAGACATAAAGGCAGAGGAAGATATCCTCGAGGAGGTGGCAAGGTGTCACGGTTTTGCCAAGATCCCCACCTCTTCTCCTGTAGCCACCCTTATTGTAGAACGTCCTGAGTCATTCAGGCCATTTATGGGACTTGTCAGGTCTTTACTGACAAGTCAGGGTATGAGCGAGATAATCTCTTACAGCTTTATCGGCCCGGCAGAACTCAAGGCCTTGGGGTTTCGTGAAGACGATGAAAGAATGAAGGTGGTAAAGTTGAAAAATCCTCTGGCAGAAGATCAGTCTATAATGAGAACCACCCTTGTACCATGTATGCTTTCTGCCATTTCACGAAACATCAGAAGAAGAAATCTGTCCCTTTCTCTCTTTGAATTGGGAGCAGTCTTTATTGACAGGGGGCCAGGGGTAATACCAGAGGAGCGCCAAAGATGCTGTATAGCCATTACAGGCAACAGGTTTCCTTCTTCCTGGGCCTGGCCTGATAGACAAGTTGATTTTTTTGACCTGAAAGGCATTTTTGAAAATCTTCTTGCAGGTCTTAATTGTAGTGGTGCTCGTTTTGAGTTAGCAGATGTGCCTGAAACCTTTTACGAGGAGGGAACCCAGCTTAACGCTACGGTTGGAGAGAACCTGATAGGCACAATGGGACAGATGGGAAGAAAAATTTTAAAGGGTTTTGATATAGGGCAGGATGTTTTTCTGGCCGATATCTCTTTGGATGCATTGGCAAAGGTTGCTTTGGCCGGAAAGACTTTTGTTCCGCTAGATCGTTTCCCGTCCGTAGAACGGGATCTTTCCATCATCCTTGACGACTCGGTCAGGGCTCAGCATCTTTTGGATTTCATTGGTAAAAATAGTCCAAAGGAACTGGTATGTTTCTATCTTTTTGATGTATATAGGGGAAAACAGGTCCCTAAGGAAAAAAAATCGTTGGGCATACATTTTGTTTACAGGGCAAAGGACAGGACGCTTTCGGAAGAAGAGGTTGAAAGGTTGCACATTCCTCTCCAGGAATCCGTCTTGAGGGAGTTCAAGGGCAGTCTGAGGGGCTGATTATGCAGTCAGACAAGGGAGCCTTGACCAAATTAGAGATCTCCAAGAGAATTAGCCAGGAACTTGGGTTTTCAGTCAGATCCACGTCCAAGGTGGTGGACAGCCTCTTTAAGGTTATGAAAGAGGCCCTCGACAGTGGAGAAATTGTTAAGATAGTACGTTTTGGTACCTTTTCCCCCCTTTTAAAAAAATCCAGAAAGGGTATAAATCCTACTACAGGGCATAGTATTTTGATCCCGGCACGGAAAACTGTATCTTTTAGACCAAGCCCTTTGTTGAAAAAGAGGGTAAATGCTCAAAAAGGACCGCAAATACTACAGGATAGGTCAGGTAAGTGAAATAATAGGTGTTGAGCCTCATGTGTTGCGGTTCTGGGAAAGTCAGTTCAAACAGATTCAACCAAGAAGAATATCTCGTCAACGACTTTACCGTGGTCAGGATCTAAAGATTCTGAAAAGGATAAAGGATCTTCTCTACAGGGAAGGCTATACAATCGCCGGAGCAAAAAAGAAGATCCAGCAGGAATTTTCAAGATCAAGTGTTCAGAGGGCAGGGAGACAGCCTCCGTTATCAAAAGATTTCATAGAGGAGATTCGGCAGGAACTTTTGGAGATAAAAAGGATACTTTCGAAAAGTTACAAGTGATCCATCATGATACAGAAGTTAGATGAACAGCAGCTAAAAAGGCTTTCGGAACTAAGAAAAAGAATCGACAAGATAGACCGGGAACTGGTTGAGCTTTTACAGGAACGGCTTGAGGTGGCAGAGGAGATTGGCAGGACAAAGGCCAAGTCCTTGGCCCAGCCATTGGATCCCGTACGGGAAAGGGAGGTTATCAATCACATCCTGGAATACAATCAGGGCAGGTTTCCCCCTGATGGCCTACAGGTCATTTTTAGCGAGATAATATCTGCATGCAGAAATGCCCAAAGACCTGCCAAGGTGGGATTTTTAGGCCCAGAGACTACCTTTACACACATGGCGGCCACAGAATTTTTTGGACATGCCCCGGAATTCATTCCCGAATCCAATATCAAAGAGGTATTTGAAGAGGTTGAAAGGAAACGTGTCGACTTTGGGGTGGTACCGGTAGAAAATTCAGTGGAAGGGACGGTTGCCCTTACCCTAGATGGTTTGTGTGACTATGACATAAAGGTGTGTGGAGAGGTATATCTTCCTATTTCTCATGATCTGATAAACAAAAGTGGCAGGATAGATACCATCAGGCGCATCCTTTCCCATCCCCATGCCCTTGCCCAGTGCAGAATATGGCTGCAGAGAAATCTGCCAGCAGTTCCGACAGAAGAGGTTGTAAGTACTGCCCAGGCAGCAAGATGGGCAGCCGTTGATTCGTCGGTGGCTGCAATAGCCAGCCCCTTGGCTGCAAGGACTTACAATCTATACACTGTGGCCAAGAGCATAGAAGACTTTGCCGGCAACACCACGCGTTTCCTCATACTTGGCCATGAATGTCCAAGACCAAGTGGTCACGACAAGACGTCTCTGCTTCTAAGCCTAGAAGACAGACCAGGTTCTCTCTTTAGGTTGCTTGAGCCCCTGGCCCATAAGGGCATCAACCTCACCAAGATCCAGTCCCGTCCAGTGAAAGACGAACCTTGGCGCTATCTTTTTTATGTGGACATAGCGGGCCATATTGAGGATGAACACGTTAAGGAAGGAGTAGAGGCCATAAGAGGGGGGTGCACCTTTTTGAAGTGGCTGGGTTCCTATCCTGTTGGGCTTAACAAGGCATCATCAAAGGCAGCCTGAGTCCGGGTTTCCGTTACTGGCCCTGGCTTCTGGTAGCGATAAGACTTTTTAAAAGTTTGCTCTCGCTGTAAGGCTTTGAAAGGAAATAATCCATTCCTGCCTCCATGCACATCCGCCTGTTTTTTGTGCTTGCTGTCAGAGCGATTATCGGTACATGTGTGTAACCATCCAAGGTACGGATTTCCTCAGTGAGTTTATAACCGTCTGTATCCGGCAGATTAATATCCATAAATATGGCATCAAATCTTCGCTTTCTAACTGCCTTGGATGCGGCCTTACCTGTGGATGCCACAACAGGCTTTATTCCAAACTTTTTAAGGAGCTCCACCACTATTCTTTGGTTAATCCTGTCATCTTCGACAACTAGCACCTTCATTCCTGCCAGGTCTTCCGGAGAAATGTCCATCTGTTGTTCTTGCATATCCTCTCCCTTTATATGGGAGCATGAAAGCTGGTTTGTGTCTATTTTTAAGAGCCTTGCCACCTCTGCTACCACCTGTCTTCCCTTTGAAGGTGCCATTACAAAGCCTATCTGATCCTCAGAATAATCTTCCGGCATCTTGGCACTAAGATGCATCATCTTTATTGCAGGTATATCAAAAAACAGGGTGGGATAACTGTTAGTGGAGGAGAGTATGGTTTTGAACGGGTCTGATTCATCTGGTACCGTATCCCAGTCTACCAATGTTATGGCCTTTTGGCTCTGGGATACCTCTTTTGTCAAAAGGGTCTTTGCCTCGGATATTGTGGCTGCCCGCTCTACATTGAACCCGCATCCCCAGAGCCTTCTTGAGATCAGGGACGACGAAAAGGCGTCTTTGCTGACAATGCAGGAATGGGGTCTAGGATATATCGGTTCTCCCCAGGGCATATCCAAGGGCTTCGCTTTCATGGAAAAGGAAAATTCTATAGCATCGTTTTTTCCTCTAACAACAAGTTCGTTGTCCATTTCAGTAACAAGCCTATGGCAGATGAGAATACGCGGATTTCTCATTACATCTTTGGGTTCACAGTTTTCGGTTTGGCAGTTTTTGGCACGAACCAAAAAGCAAAGCTGGCTACTTTCTCCATCTCCGTCCACATCAATAAGGATGTGGATATCTTTTGAGGCGAGCTGTCTCATGCAGTAGTTGCAGATCTGGGTCAGTATCTGGCGGATACGTCCTCTTGGTCCAGAAAACCATTCAGGCAATTCTGATACAAAAGATATTGTCATGTGCGTCTTTTTGGCTTTTCGTGGACCATCTATGGCCTCTTTCAAATCCTCAAGCAGGTCTGTCATGCCAAAGACCTGTTCTACCCCAGCAGATTCTATGTCATCCTGAGAAAGCTCTATTATGTCGTCAAGCAGTGTAAGCAGGCTGTTGGCATTCTTTTCAATGGTCCTGAAATAGTGTTTGACAGAGGAAGGGACCTCTTCCTTGTAGGCCAGTTCCGTCATGTTGAGGATTGTATTTACAGGGGAGCGTATCTCATGATGGAGATCAGCCATGAAGGCCAGCAGAGAAGCGGCAGGCCTTTCCTTTTTATTCATAGCTGTACCTCCATGGTTGGTTATTGGAGAACCGAGTTGATTTGGGCCAGTTTGTGTCTTGCTGCGTCAAAATCAAGTTCGTCTAGAAAATCGTCCAGTTGCGCAAGATCCTGATCCGGTATTATGTCTTTTAGTTTTGTCTTGATTTCCCTCCAAACATCTTCACAATCAATATCATTTAATTCAAGGAGTTCGTCAAGCTTGATAATAAGATTTTTTAGCTCCCTATTATCTGTGTAGACGGGGGATGACGGTATAACCGTCTCACGACCTATTTTGTGGCCTGTATACTTTTTTATGGAAAGTATCTGATTTTCTATTTCAACCAAAAGATCATCAAGTCCATCTTCTTCGTTCTGAACCATGTTTTCCGCCTTGAGAAACAGGTTTCTGAGTTCATCTAGGGCCAGATTTGCACTAACTCCCTTCAGTGTGTGAAAATAACGTTTGACTCCTTCTGTTCCTTCCTTTTCTCGAATCGCGGCTACAGTTTCCAGGATATTGGAATTTTCACGGGCAAACTTTGTAACCAGTTCAAGGTAGAGGTTCGGATTTGAATCAAATCTTTTTTTGGCCTCTTCAATACTGGCACCTGGAACAGCAGGGAAACGGGCCGGTTCTTTCTCGCGGGACTTCTTTTCATATCTCAATTTTGAGGGATCCGCCCACTTTTTCACTGCATTAAGGACGGACTCTGGGGTTATTGGCTTCATAAGAAAGTCATTCATGCCGGCAGCAAGACATCTTTGCCTGTCTTCCTTGAAGACCCCAGCGGTCATGGCAACTATTGGGATTTTTGAAAATTCAGGTAATTGCCTAAGGGTCTTGGTGGCTGCATAGCCATCCATCTCTGGCATCTGTATGTCCATAAATATTATGTCTGTATCAGAAGTGGCCTTTGAGATCGCCTCTGCACCGTTTGAGGCAAATCGTACCTTTGCCCCAAACTTTTCAAGTATTTCTCTTGCCACCAGCTGGTTTATTTCATTGTCTTCCACAACGAGGACGTTCAAATCCTGGAATCTTACATGTTCGGTCTCTCGTTCCTTGTCTTCATCTGTCTGTTGCCCGCAGAGCAGGCCAAGTGCATTGGAGATCCTGCCCACGGTAACAGGCTTGAGACAAGGAACGACGAGGACAGCAGTGCCTTGGACCTCCTTTATCTTCCGTTCAGTGCCAAATGGGAAAAGAACGATAGCCGCACTGTTTTCTGGCAGGACCTCAAGCTGAGATACAAGGCTCTTTATGGATATTTCGTCTGCATCAAAAAACAGAAGGGTTTCTGTCAAAGACTGCCTCTGTCCTTCCATGCAGGTTCTAAGCTCTTCGATTCCAACCGCTTTAGGTTCGGGAAGATGCAATCTTTTCAGGATGTTTTCCAGGCTTTTTCTAAGGGCATCGTTTCGGGTAGCTACTAGGAGCCTGGACCATTTTAATTTGTCTTTTATGTGTATGGGAGGGCTGTCAACTTCGGCAGACTTGTCAATTTCAACCCTAAAGGTAAAGGTGGTGCCTACTGCCGGTTCACTTTCGACACTGATAGTGCCGCCCATCAGCTGGGCGATTCTTTTACAGATGGTCAGCCCGAGTCCTGTTCCTCCAAAACGTCTAGTGGTAGACGAATCCGCCTGGGTAAACATGTCAAACAGGTAGTCCAGCCGGTCTTTTTCTATTCCAATACCAGTATCAGACACCATGAAACACAAAACGCATCTTTTTTCGTCCTCCGAGACCAGCCTTACCGAAAGCAGTACCTGGCCTTGGTCAGTAAATTTGATCGCATTGGACACAAGGTTTGTAATGAGCTGGCCAAGACGGACCGGGTCTCCCAACAGTCTGTCCGGTACGCTGCTTTCAATGTCTATGATGAACTCTAGAGATTTTTCTGCAACAAGTTCAGTGAACATATCAGCAATATTCTCAATGACTTCCAGCAGGCTAAAATCGGTCTTTTCAAGCTCCATCCTGCCGGCCTCGATCTTTGAAAAATCCAGTATGTCGTTAACCAGGTTCAACAGGGAGTAGGCAGAGACCTTTATTATCTTTAGGTATTCACGCAACTTTCCGGGAAGCTCCATGTCAAGGGCAAGGGAGGTGATACCGGTGATTGCATTCAAAGGAGTCCTTATCTCATGACTCATGTTGGCAAGAAAATCAGACTTGGCCTTGCTTGCCCGTTCTGCCCGTTCTTCAGCAAGCCTCATTTCATCAGCCTGTTTTTTCAGCAGGGCATTTGAGCGTTCAAGCTCCCTTGTGCGCTTATGGACTTTTTCCTCAAGGGTCTTTGCAAATTCCTCAAGGCGCAGGTTGGCCTCTTCCAACTTTCGAGTGTATTCAGCCTGTATGGCGTCCTTTTCTTTTTGGAGCAGGCTCAACCTGTCGCTAAGGGCCATGGAAAGGAGTATGACTTCCCAGGCCGAGCCGATCTGTATTCCCCATACCGTGATAAAATTGTTTGGCAAAAGGCCAAAGGACTTAAAGGCATAAATGGCCGCCCCTGCCATGGATACCGACCAGGCTGATGCATAGTATCTGGCAGGACGGTAGCCTCTGAAAAAACACAAGAATCCGGCAAGTATATGGACCACCACGGTCATGGTCACAAGGGTAGCCGCCTTTATGCTAATTTCATAAGGTACAAGTAAACACAAGGCCGCACAGACAAGAGAAAGAACCATAAAGGCGACAAGTATTTTGTCAAGCAACGGGGCGTAGTTCTTGGCGTTGATAATCTGTCTTGTAAATATGGTGCCAAACATATAGGCAACAAATATGAAAAACGGCAGGCTCTCGTTGGCCCAATAGATATTGTTTGGCCACAGATACTTAAAGGCGACCCCTGTGAGATCCAGCTGAAACAGAAAGTAGAATATTACAAACAGCACGTAGTAGAGATATACGGATTCCCTGATGGTAAAAAACAGAATGAGGTTGTAGGCCAACATGGCAAACAAAATACCGAAGTAAATGCCAAGTGCAGTCTCCTCGTTTTCTATCTTGTCCATGAAGCCCGCCTGGGTATACAGTCGGGCAGGCAGGTTTAGGGAACTCGAGGTCTTGACCCTCAGATAGTAGGTCTTTGTTGACTGGGGTGGCAGATCAAGCACAAAGACGAAATTTCTATATCTTATGGGCCGCTTGGAAAAATTTTGTCGGTCTCCCTCCTTAAAGACCTGGAAACCGCCTTTTCCGTCAGGGACATAGAGATCTATGTAATCAAGAAGAGGATACTCTATTTCTAAAAAACGGGTTATCGTCTGGCTGGTGGTATTACGTAGGGAAAACCTGAACCAGAATGCTGAAGAGGTAAAACCAAAGCCAGGGGATGTCCTGGTGCAACTTTTGAAATTTGCCGCAAAGCCAGGGCTTGCAATCTGGTTAATACTGAACCTGCTCTTGGAATCTTCAAAATACTCTATGTAAGGGCCAAGAAAGATCTGCTCTTGGGTTGATACGTCAACAGCATGTCTGTTTAGTGGGGCTCCTTGGACCATGCCTGGGCTCAAGGCAAACATTCCCAAAAAAGTTACCTTAAGCCATAAAGGCATGAAGATGAGACAGCCAGTAATTTTATGGCCAAGCCACTTCCTAATCATCTGTTGCAAGCTTTTTGGAAATGCTAGGCTCAGGTGGCCTTGAGCCTCCAAAAACAGATTCGCCAGGCTCAATCACTCCTTCCGGCATTTCAGGAACCCTTTCACCCCCTAGGAGATAACCCCCGTCAAGGATGATTCTGGAGCCAGTCATAAAGGGGGCTTGAAAGATGATAAACTCTATGGCTTTTGAAATGTCTTTCATGTTTCCCAGGCGGGGAATCAGGTGATGATCCAGTATGGCCTGTCTCTGTCTGTCTGATAGAATACTCCAGCCTCGGGTTCCCGGCCCGTGCCTGGTTTCAAAAAAACCCAGCATCAGTTCGTTTACCCTGATGTTAGGTGCTCCTGTTCTGGCCCATTGTTCTGTCATAAGACCAATGGCCCTGTTTGACATGCTGTAACAGTCGTTAAAGACCATTCCGGCAGGCCCGCTTCGGCCAGTATAGGCAGATATGGAAGTGATGTTTAAGACACAGCCTTCAGGCGAGTTTTTTAAAAGGCCAAGGGCCTCTTCAAAAAGGTTCCACTTGGCAGTAACCGTGGTCTGAAATTCAAGGTCCCACTGTTGCTGTGTATAGGGACCATGGACTACCGGCCATCCCCCCCTTTCAATGTTGTTTACAAGTATATCCAACCTGCCAAAGGATTCTTTGGCCTTTGTTACCGCCTTTTTTGCTCCCTGTCTGGTTCTGAGGTCGGTCTGTATGGCCTCATATTCACCTCCAGTCTGTTCAAGACTCCGGTGCATGGAATCCAGGTCATCCAGCCAGTCAAAATAGGTAACAATGCATCTGACCCTGTTTTTGAGCAGGGTTTGGGCAACAGCTAACCCGATTCCCCTGATTGCTCCTGTAACTATTGCCACCGGTGATTCCATAAACCTTCCTCCTGGACAAAAAGCATCAGAATCTTAAGGAAAAGATAAAATGACCAATGGATTTCTTTTGTTAACCTTCAGGATTAGGTTTATACTAAAAAAACAAAAAATAAAAGTTCAAAAAACGAGGTAGACATGTACGCACCAAAGGATTCAAAAAAACCCATAGTGCCTGTTAGGCTGGATTTGGACAGCACTATCTGTTTCAGTTGTGATAAGGATCTGGCCTGTTTTACAAAATGTTGTCACAACAACTCCACCTTTCTTACACCATATGACATAATCCGTTTGAAACAGCGTCTCCAAATGGCCTCAGACGAGTTCCTTTTAACCTATACAACCCCTGGGAAGGTAGAGGCTTCGGACTTGCCCGTGCCAATGATCAGGCTGGTTGAGGAAAAAAACAATGCATGTCCATTTTTAGGAGAAGATGGCTGTAGTGTTTATGAAGACAGGCCAGTTTCATGCCGTTACTATCCAATAGCAGCAGGGCTTTTTCATAACTTTGACATCTCTGATAACGAAAGTTTCTTCGCTCTTGTTAAAGAGGGTCACTGTTTGGGGCATGGCCTTGGTCAGGAAATGACTATTGCCCAGTGGAGAGAAAATCAGGGTATCCCTCCATATGATGAGCACAACAAAGGATGGGTAGAGATAATCCTTAGGCGTAAGAGTCTCGGGCCCTTTGTGGAAATCCCAGAGAAGACCCTCCAGATGTTTTTTATGGCCTGCTATAATCTTGATGCATTCAAACGGTTTGTGCTCAAGAGCAATTTTCTAAAGATTTACAACATATCTCAGGAAAGGCTTGAAGAGATAAAGACAGATGATGTTGCGTTGCTTCAGCTCGGTTACGATTGGCTGATGACCACCCTGTTTGGCGCTGGCAGGCTTGAGTTAATAGAGCAGGTGGTGGAGGCGGAACAGATCGAGGTGGATTAGTGGCCTTTATTTTTTCTTTTTAGGTCGCAAATTTTTCTTGTTATTTTCTAAAAAAGCCTATATATGGTCTTATTTTTTGATAAATAAGACAAAAAAAATCTAAAAACTCTTGACAAGATCGTTGGTCTCCAATAAATTAAAAGAAAATTGAGAATTTTTCTCAATAACAAAAAGGAGGCCAGAATATGACAGCAATGGGGCTTCAGGAACTCAGGCAAAGAAGAGATATCGTAAATAAGATTGATTGGAACATGACTTCTGAGAAGGCTGTAGATATGTATCTTGAGTGGGGAGCAAGCTGGACAAGAGGTAATGATTTTGTCAGAGGTGGTTACGATGAGTCTTATTATTTTGTCATTTACGACTGGGAGACTCCTCCTCAGGTAACTCTTCTCAGAAGAGACTCCAAAGATGTGGAAGAACTGGCCAAGATTCCAGTGGATCGCAGGCTTTTTCTGAAGTCTATTGAAGAAGGAGGCAAAAAGGCAGGGGTTGGTGTCTACAATCCTACGAAAGAACTAAAGAAATGGCTTTCCGAGCTGCTTTCTGGCCCTCCTGTTGAGTAAAAGGAATTTTATACAAAGGACTCCTCCTTTCAAATACCTCCTAATTCCTCCCTTTAGGGCTGCTTGTTCTCCTTCCCCTCCCAGGCAGCCCTATTTTTTCGATTTGGACGGGAGTTGACTTAGTTATATGTCAGTCTTAAGCTTCTAAAACATGTTAGCACAAAAGCAGAAAGGAAAGTTTACACCTGTTGCATGTCTAAAAACCCAGCTGCTAACCGCAGCCATTATGTGGTCTGTGGTAGGGCTTTTTCTCTTCTGTCGAGGGCTTTTCAATATCATTTTTGTCCATGATCCATACAAACCCATTTGGGTTATTGTTGCCCTTGCTGCAGGTCTAATCAAGGCAAAGGTTGTTTTGGAAAAAACCGCCTTAAAGATAGTCTCAAGAATATCTAGCAGACCCGAGCCCTCGTGTCTCTTTGGTTTCATGCCTGTAAAAAGCTGGTTGCTGATAGCTGGCATGATATTTTTGGGTGTTGTTTTGAGAAAAAGTCCGCTAGACAGGTCGTTGGTCTGGAGTATCTACATTGCAATAGGGGCAGCACTTTTTGCATCAAGCAGGATATTTTGGATTAAGTGGAAGGATTCGTGATCAAATTTTAAGGAGTCTGTAGAAAAGCCTTTTCTCCAGACCCTGTGAGATTCTTTGCTGTAAAGTCGGCCATCTGGCCTTTTGTTCGCTTCTTTGATATACTCTTTTCACTCCCGGGTATCTCCTTTCTGCTTTATTCTGCTGAATACAAACTATCAGAAAGGAGTTTTTTCTTAAAAACAAATGGTCAAACCAATAAAAAATTGCCAGAAGCTAAGATAGTGATACAGGAAATGCATTATTTGGATTCATAAAAATATGCAAAAATTGGAGTACCATGGCTAAGGCCAATTATCTTCTAAATCTAATCCAGAGAACAAAGTATTCCCCTCAAAAAGCACTGTTTTCGTCAGATATCTCGTTTACCTTTGCTGAAATCTATCAAATGGCCTATGCACTTGCTTGCCAGCTTGAACAGTATGAGCTGAAAAGAGGTGATAAAGTCGTCATACAATCTAATAACCAATTAATTTTAATAACACTTTTTTATGCGACGCAGCTACTCGATTTAGTATATATACCTATCGACGTTCATTATCCAAAAGATATTGTAATGGATATTCTTGATAGAACCCATGCAAAGATATATATTGGTTCTTCATTAGATCAAAAGAAAACAATTGTTCATCTATCCGAATCGGAAATTAACTATAAAAGACAAGAAGGCATTCTCTCCATATCAGCAGAGCGTAAGGCTGATGAAATGTCTGTTATTCTATATACTTCGGGTTCCACTGGAAAACCAAAAGGCGTCATGCTATCAAATAACAACCTATTCAAAAGCGCCAAGATTGTTTTCGAAAATTATCAATGGACAACCAAAGATAAAATTTTGAATCTTGCACCCATACATACAGTGAGTGGTATTAGAAATAGTTTTATTGTCCCTCTTTTATCTGAAAGTTCATTTATATATCTTGATTACAGCAAACAAGCTTCTTTTTTGGAGATTATTGACATTATCTATCGTCTCAAGGCCACTATACTTCTGACTTCGCCTGTATTGATTAAACAGATCAATCTTTTTAAACACAAAATATCTTCCGATAAATTTCAATCGTTACGCTATATTATGTCAACGGGCAACTGGCTTTCAGTAGAGATGGCAAAAACATTTTCAAAACATTTCTCAGTCCCGATTTACAATTACTATGGATTGACAGAAACTACGGGTATATGTATTGGACAGACACCCAAACATTCTACAGACATACCTCAATCCATAGGATTTCCTTTATCTTGCGAAATAAAAATTGATACATCTGTTGATGATCATTTTGATAGATCCCAGATCGGAGTACTCAAAATAAGAGGAAATAATATGTTGGGATACTATAAGGAACAGGAACTAACACAGAAAGTCATTGATAAAGAAGGATGGTTTAAAACTATGGATTTAGCGGGTTTAAACCCTGATGGATCTGTTAATTTATATGGTAGATATGATGATGCATTTAACAATGAATATACAGAATTGGTATTTCCACAGGAAATAGAAACAATAATCTTAGAATTTTCGTACATATCCCAATGCTGTGTATTTGATTATACAACGCTAAATGGCATCATTAAGATAGGTGCTGCTATTACTCTAAAAGAAAATCTTTTTGATACTCACCATATTTTGAAATCCATTAATCAAAAAATACGAGACAAACTCAGTCCTACAAAAACATTATCGCGGATATGGATTGTATCTTCGTTACCGGTTGGAAACTATGGAAAAATTAATCGTAAAAAACTCAAACAGGAGTTAATTGATAATGGACAATCTACTCCATATTAATACTAAATCAATTGATGATAGACCATTCTATGTTGGTAAAGGTCATATTTTAACATATAAAGATGCTATTAAAAAGATTGAAAAGATTACAGCCTTGTTCAAGAGACAGAGGCTTCAAAAAGATGACAGAATTGCAATCATGAGTGATAATGATCTTGAAACATCATTACTCTTCTTATCTGCTATATTTAATGGCATTACCGTAACCGTTATCGACAGAAAAACAAAAAAACTTAGATTAAATAGTATATTAGAACTCTTTGAGCCAACCATATTTTTTATTGATAAAGCTCATATTCAAGACATACAAAATCCGTCTCAATATACAATTTATACTATAGAAAATCCAGATAAAAACAGTTTATTTCATAAATTCTTCACAGGATTTACAAGAATTTCATCTAAACACAAAAATTACTTTCAAACAATATCTACCGCAACAAGAACCCAAGCAAATTTTCGCTCAGACATACATGATACTGCGTATGTACTTTTTACTTCAGGAACAACCTCTGAGCCCAAAGGTGTTGAAATAAGCTATTTCAACTTGAGCGAACATCTTAAAACTCTACAAAAAGTATATCAGCTTGATAACGGTTCTCACATATTCAATATTTTGGAGCTTTCCCATGCCGATGGTATCATACAGGGGCCTGTACTCTCTTTTTTTTCAAATATTCCGCTTCATCGTCCTTTTAGGTTTAAAATTAATAAGATTGAAAAGATATTACACTATATACATGATAGAAGTGTAACACATTTTATTACGACACCAACCATGCTATCCTTAATCAATCAATTTGGAAAAGAGTATGCAGCACTTGTTCAGAAAAGTTCTCTAACGACCATCGGTTCGGCTGGAGCACTGTTAGAGGCCCCCTTATGGAACGATTTTCAACAAACCTTCAAGAAAAATATTATTAACGTATACGGACTTACTGAAAGTGTGGCAGGAGGACTTTTTACCAGACCGGGTAATCCAAAACACATTGGCACCATAGGCACTCCTGTAGATTGCCAGGCAAAAATAGTTGATAAGCATGGTAACGAATTAGAGGATGGGCAAGTAGGGGAACTATTGCTTTCGGGAACCAACATCATGAAAGGGTATTATAAAAATGAGGAGGCTACCCTAAAGGTTCTTAGAGATGGTTGGTTGCATACAGGAGACCTTGCCTATCAAAAAGAAGGGATTTTTACCATTGCAGGAAGGATAAAGAATGTAATTTTAACCGGGGGCTTTACCGTATATCCCGAAGAAATCACTACCCTGCTTAATACACATCCCCTTATTCAAGAATCGGTTGTTTTTGGTATTCCTCATCCTACATGGGGCGAAGAGATTATCGCAGTGATTGTGAAGAAAGAGCATAAGCTTGATAAGATTAGCATCATGGAATACTGCAGAGAACATCTTGAACCGTACAAAGTTCCCAAAAAAATCCATTTTGTCAAAACACTTCCCAGAGGTAGAAGCGGGAAGGTTATTATACCTGAACTTAGAAAGATGCTTGATGGCATACAGGCCGAAAAATTATCACTAGAGAAGGAAATCTTCAAATTAGCCTCTAAGCATTTTTTTGTTCCCCTTGAACAGATCAATAGAACATCATCTCCGGACACAATTAGTGCATGGGATTCTCTGGGACATTTAGAATTTATCGCTCTGCTTGAATCACACTATAATATTGCTTTTAGTACTGTAGAAATGATGAAAATTGAAGACTTGGACGATATTATTCAGATTATCAAGGAAAAAATATTGTGAATGATACCAGTCCTCCTCTTTCTGTTTGGATCTGTAGCATTTTAATAGTTATCATCTTTTTTGGAATGGTAAGCTTTGCTGTCCAAAAAAAAGAGGCGTATCTTTTTCATAAAAAGTTGGGAAAAATTGATGCTAATAAAATAAACGTGATAGCCATTGGCACTTCATTAACAAGATATGCACTTTATCCAGATAAGGTGATGAATAGTTTAGCCAAAAGCAAAGGCATTAACAACTTGAATTTCATAAAATTCTCTTATAGTGGCAGAACTCTTTACCATTTTAATGCATTATTTAAACAAATGTGTTGTCATAGGCCAGATATAGTTTTTTTAGATACTTCATTAGTTTTTTATCGACCAAAATCAATTTTAAAAGCCAGAATAAGAGATATAAAATATTTTTTAAGAACGTTGGTTTCTATGCCCACTAAGCCTCTTAATCGAAGAAAGCAACGTAAAACATTGGAAGATTGGCAAAAAAATCTTCAATATTTTCATCTTCGAAAAAAGTTATCTCCATCACTGGAAACATTTTTAGAGTATGCCAAAAAGCATCATATTTTAGTCTTTCTTCTTGATTTTACTCGTGCACAAGAGGCCCAAAAATATTTTCCTGAAAAATTTATTTTGCATGAAAAAAAATTGATTAAATACTATCAAGATAAATACAATATACAAACCATTACCTTTTCTCCACAACTTCCCGCTTCATACTATTATGATTATGCGCATGCCAATCCTAAAGGACAGGAAATAATTTCAAATTTTTTCATAGATCAAATTAAGCAATTTATAAAACAATAGTTCAAAGTGCATATTTCCTCATCACCATACCTGTCACCATACGTCATATTTATACTGGTCTTACTTGTATGTATCTCGTGGGTTTTTCCAAAGAAAATAGCAATGTCTGGAGTAATGGTTTTATCAATAGCTTTTTTGGGCTATTATGCTACGGACTCATTACTGATACTACTGACACTGTCTGTAGCGAGTTACTTAATACCCCGTCAATACTCATTTAAAACACAATCCATTTTAGTAATCATACTAATTGTCTCTGGGGTCTTAGTGGTCTATAAAATTGCTACAACAGTGCATGCTTCTAAATATATCATGCCTTTGGGCTTATCCTTTTACAGCTTTAGAATAATTCATTATGTTTTTGAAGGTTATAAGCAAAAATTACCGAAACACACCTTTAGAGACTATTTAACCTACCTCTTCTTTTTGCCAACATTTATTGTCGGTCCTATACATAGATTTCAGCCCTTTTACGATGATCTAAAAAAAAGAGATATAAAAAATTTAAATATATCTTACGGATTAGAAAGAATATTGTATGGTTATGCTAAGATTATTATTATTGCCGCTTACCTTATTGAAATCAAATTTCTTGACTATATCCAACACATTAAAACAACAAATCATTACTTATACATATATCTTTCACCTTTTGCATACTGGTTCAATCTTTATTTTCAATTCTCCGGTTACTCAGATATCGCCATAGGTTTCTCACGCCTTATGGGATTCAAAATCATGGAAAACTTCAACTATCCCTTTTTGGCAAAAAATATATCTGAGTTTTGGCAAAGATGGCATATATCTTTATCCACATGGATCAAAGATTATGTGTACATACCCCTTGTCTCACTTACCCGGAAACCTTTCCTGTCAATATTGGTCAGTCTCGTTATTTTTGGTCTCTGGCATGAGTTTTCATTCAATTATATTGTTTGGGGAATGTATCATGCACTGGGTATTGCAATATGGCATAAATTCCAATATATCAAAGTCAAATATATGGCCATAGATAGACTGGCTTCTACAAAAATTTTCTATCTTTTTTCTGTTCTACTTACGTTACATTTTGTTGTTTTTAGTTTTAAGATCAGGACTCTTTTTTTGCAGCTTTTGCACTTAAATTACTAAGGAATTATGATGTATCGTTTCTTACTTAAAAAGCTAAATCCTCCTCTTGCAAAAGTGCTTGTGAGTCTTTGGTATGCATTCCTCATCATTCTTATCATCCTGTTATCGGTCTATGTTGACAAGGCGGACTTTCTTTATTTACATTTATAATTTTCATTCTTCGCAATAATAAATATCCATACACTCTTTACAAAAATCATTACCAGTATAATTTCCGGTAATATGCTGTCTTCTAAAAGAAGCATATTTTTCAGAATTCCAAATCTCTTTTAATGTATGGTCTTTTACATTCATGATTCTATTGACACCATTATAGTCCCGGCAGCAGGGAACAACATCACCATTATATTGAATGGCCACATATTGCCAAGGAAAAGGACATGGCATGTAAGGTCTCCACTTTCGAACTTTACCCAATTTCACCATTTCCTTTTTTGTCCATGGAAAAAATTCTCGTATCTCCACATCAAGCCCTTCTCTTTGCCACTGCATTTTGAACTTCTCTGTATAAGCAGTGTTAAGATTAAATTCAATCATTCGGATAATGAGCTTGATCTCTGATTTTATCTTTTTATGATAGGCAAGCAGTATCTTTATATTTTCAAGTGCTTTGTCATAATCAGCCCGCTTTCCCCTGATTTTCCTATAGCTTGTACTATCATGACCATCCAGTGAAAGGATGATCTTGCTAGGTTTGGCATCTAAAATATCATGTATTTTTTTCCTGTTGAGACTGGGGGGATTAATGGAGAGAACCATGTTTAGTCCCTTCCCTGATGCATAAGCTATCATCTCGGGTAGCCTAGGGTGTATTAACGACTCTCCAAAATGAAAAAGTTCTATTTCTTTGGATCTGATAGGTTCTTGAAATGTATCTATTTCATCAATGATTTTACGGTATAGATCCAACTGCATAAAACCTGTATCTCGTGTCATATGATTTGTACGTGGGCACATCATGCAACTATAGGGACAGTAATTTGTAGGCTCAATCTGATGCACATGTGGTTCTTCCGTTCGTTTCAATTCAAAGTACTCACCCCATGCGGCTCTTGATTTAAATATTTTGGGCAATTTCTTCATTTTAACCCAAATTATCCAAATAATGCATTTCCTGTATCACTATCCTAGTTTCTGGCAAATTTTTTATTGGTTTGACCATTTGTTTTAAGAAAAAAACTCCTTTCTGATAGGTTGTATTCAGCAGAATAAAGCAGAAAGGAAGTACCTAGAAGGCAAATAGTATAACAAAGAAGCGAACAAAAGGCCAGATAGCTGACTTTACAGCAAAGAATCTCACATGGCCTGGGAGGAACGGGGCGCCGATAGTAAAGAAGGCTTAGAAAATTGGAAACAGAAAATTTCTGTTGAAGGTGGTGCATATTTTTGGGTGATAATTTTTTTACAGATTACTGGATTATAATTTCGAAACCTCATACACTACCAATCTTAACAGTCGCCCTAGAGCGCCAGTGAAATGGCGGTCAGGGAGTGAATCGTTAGATTGTCCATCACGCAATAGTTTATCATAGGGAATCCCATCTACTTATTAAACAGTAGATAAGACACCATGCTTTGCATTCCTTAGCAGGGAGATGGCTTCACTTTCTTTGATTGATCCACATTATTCTATCTTTAAATGTAGCCTAACTTTTTGGATACTGAGCAACGAACAATAGCCCTTTTATCCATTTATCTGCCTCTTTTCTAAGATTTACCCTCTCAATTTTAACAGGCTTCATGCCTGTTTTCTTAAGTGTATCCTCGATATATGAAATTGTATGAACATACCTGCCTGTCTTTCTCAGCATGTAGCCTTCTGATGCATCCTCGCTTTCCAGGGCCATCTCTACGGAAAATCCAAAAATTCCTTCAGGGCAAAGACCATGCCTGACCCTTCTAAATACCATGGCCAGATCTCCAAAATAGCATAGGCAGTCGGAGCTGTAGATTAAATGGAATTTTTTATGGGTTGGCCATTTTTTTTCAATGTCATGTTGGTAAAGGGCATCGTAGAGTCTTTTTTCTCTTGCCTTTTGGAGCATCTTTTCCGAACAGTCCATGCCCGCAAGAAACAAGGCAAAGGGCCTGTAGAATTCCGCTCCAAGTCCTGTCCCGCAACCCAGATCCAGGATATCAATGGAATTTCGCAGATGGGGTTTGAGAAAATCAAAAAGCTTTTTAGGCGTGTTGTAGGCAAGCTCTTTAACCAGCCGATAATCAAACTGTTCAGCCCAGTCGTCAAAGGTCTTTTTTATATAGCCAGTGGGAGCCCGCCTTGGAGGGGCAAGTTTTCCCATGCTTTGAAGAAGAAATCTGGCCGTAGGCTCGTTTTCGTTTTCTGACAAGACCCAGGAGAGGTGTTTTTCCGCCTCCTGGAATTTTCCAAGCCTGAAAAGGAGACAGCCAAGGTTAAAATGTGCTGAAAGGTATTTGTCATCAATGGAGATTGCCTTTTCAAAAAGGGCTCTAGCCTTGTCAAGTCGCCCAAGGCCTTCAACAACTACTGCCAGATTGTTCAGACACGGAGCATGTTCCGGGGCGATCGACAGGGCCTTCTCTAATGCCCGTTTTGCCTGTTCAAGCCGCCCGGTCTCTCTATAGATAAGCCCTAGGTTGTTCCAGGCATGGAAAAAATCAGGTGCAAGGCGGGTAAGCTGCACATAGCAACTTTCTGCTTCATCATGTTGACCATTCATCTGTAAGGTCCTTGCCAAATTGTAGAGACTTGGAACATGTCCTGGGATGCGTTGAAGAACTTGACGAAAAAGTTTAACGGCTTTGTCCATCTGTCCAAGTTCCATTTTACAGACACCAGCAAGGCTTTTGACCTCAGGTGACTGACAGTGTCTGCCAGCGAGTCTGCTAAGTAACTCATCAGCCTCTTTGTATCTGCCTCTTTGCAATTTATTTATGGCCTGCGATATCAGCCTCTGGCTTTTCTTTTCCATGCCTTAACGGATTCTTTTATTGCCAAAATCGGTGCATCATTTAATATTAACTTTCTGGGAGCCAATGTATTTCTTGACTGGCATTCCCGGGTGATCTTGCTTAATATTATCTAGTAGCGATATCAAAGTTCATCAAAACATAAAAGATTGGATTTCAAAGTCCAGGACAAGATTTCTGACCAAATGAATCTAGGCAGTCAAAATATCCAAAATTTACTAACCTGCATATGCATGTTGGTACTTATCATATCCGTTACAGCCTCTGCTTCCCAGGCTGATGATAGCCCTTCTTCTTTGCCTGTCTTGACCCTGCCCTCTGCTTTTGAGCAGGCCCTGGAGAAAAATCCGGTAATGCAGCAGGCCAGGGCGTCTGTAAGAAAGGCCGGCGCCCAGGTTAGGCAGGCTGTTAGCGCCTTCCTGCCAAAACTCAATGTGGACCTGGGCTACAGCCATTCGGACAATCCTGTAATGGTCTTTTCCAACAAACTTAATCAGGCCGATTTTACTCCATCTGATTTTGACGTGGACCGTCTCAACAACCCGGACTACAGGGACAACTGGCAATACAAGTTTGTGCTTATACAGCCGATCTTCAACCAGGGCAGAGAGTATATAGGTTACAAGACTTCAAAACTTGCAAGATCTATAGCAGATCTTGGGTACACCCAAACGGCTCAGTCCGTACTTTTTATGGTGGAACAGGCTTACTGCCAGGCCCTTCTGGCCAGGGAAAAGGTTGATGTGCTTCATCTAGCGTTTGAGACTGCCAAACACCATGAAATGCTGGCCCGCAAGAGGTATCAGGTGGGCCTGGTACTCAAGTCAGACCTTCTTGGTGCCATGGTGTACAAGACCAAGGTGGAAAGGCAGCTTTTTAAGGCAGAATCTGACTATCGTATTGCCATGGCAGCCCTCAACAGTGCAATGGGGATTGAACAGTCAACCCGGTGGGACATGGAGCCGGTAAATTTTGAAGACAACAGCGGAAATTCCTTGTCCTACTGGCTCAAAACTGCCCAGAAGCATCGTCCAGAGTATTACATTGCCAAACGTCAGCAGGAAATAACCGAATATGCACATCGGCAGGCACTTTTTCGTTTTCTACCATCTTTCAATCTTGCTGGCATTTATGAAGGCGATAGGCAAAATCTTGCCTATTTTGGCGGTGATTCATGGTCTCTTATGGCTACCATGTCGATGAATTTATTTAATGGCTTTGGCGATGTGGCTGCTGTGTCTGCGGCAGATGCCGACAGGAAAAGGGCTGCTGCAAGGCTCCGTCAGGTGGAGCAGCAGATAGAGCTGCAGGTGCGTCAGGCCTTTTTCAGATTCCAGACAGCCAAGAAGCAGTTAAGGGTGGCCAGGGCTGCAGTTAAACAGGCCAAAGAGGGACAAAAGATACTTCGCAACCGATACTCCAATGGCCTTGCCCTCATGGTAGAACTGCTTGCAGCCGATACCAGCGTCAAGGAAACCATGCTGGAAGAGGCAGCAGCCAGGTTTGATGCCCGTCTTGCATGGTCGGAATTGAGACGCATGGCCGGGGTTCTTGGCAGGGAAATCCTCAACAAGAGCGAAGACAATAATGGGCAACATTGAGAGGGAATATGCTGAGGCGTGAAAATTTTGTAAAAAGTCGCATGGGCTGGAACTTGCTTTGTTGTCTGTCCATTTTTGTGGCCATTGTGGTCACAGGATGTGGCAAGGATAAAGAGAGGGAGGAGTTGTCTGTTGTACATTCCTTCAAGGCGGATACATTACAAGTGCAGATGACCGAGCTTCCGCGTCTACGAATATTTCCTGGCAAGGTAAGGTCTAAAGTGCAGGTAACCCTTGCTGCCAAGATGCCCGGATACGTTAAAAAGGTCCCGGTCCAGATAGGCGACCTGGTCAAAAAGGGTCAACTTCTTGTTTTGGTGGATGATACAGATGTAAGGGCCAGGATTAAGGCCCTGTATGAACAAAAAGGTGCAGCAGCTGCAGAACTAAATGCCATTGAGGCCAAGTATGAATATGCAAAGATCAACTTTGAGAGATTCAATAGGCTTTTCAAGGAAGAGTCCGCAACCAAAGATGAACTTGATAGGGCCAGAACCCAATTCCTAGCACTGAAAAATCAGACAGGGGCCATCAAGGCAAAGATAAAGGCCATTGAGGCCCAGATCAAAGAGGCCCAGAATCAGCTTGCCTACTTGCAGATCAAGGCACCAATAGATGGCTGGATATCAGACAGGAGGGTTGATCCAGGTACCTATGTAAATCCGGGCATTCCGCTAATAAAGCTAGATGGCAAGGATGCGGGTTTTTGGTTTGAGGCTTCCGTTGACGACATATTGATTAACAACATAAGGCCTGGAGAAAACGTCACCATATCGGTGCCAGCCCTGGATCTTGTTACCGAGGCCAAGGTGGTTCATGCGCAACGTTCATCCCAGCCTGATACGCACACGTTTACCTTGCTGGTGGACCTTGACTCCCTAAATCTCAAAAGTGGCCTTTTTGGCAGGGTTTTTGTTGGTATTGGCAAGACCATGGCGATAGTGCTCCCTGAGAAGGTTGTGGTTAGGCGCGCTGGCATAAATGGGGTTTATGTGGTTGATGAAAACAAGATGGTTCACTGGAGAATAGTGCGCCTGGGTAAAATGTGGCTCAAAACTGCCAAGGGGTTTTTGCCCATACTCCAAGATGTAGCTACCACAAAAGAGCAAGCAGAAAAATATGTAACCATTCTTAGCGGGCTTAGTGCCGGTGAGCAGATAGTGGCATCAAACCTTTCGCAGGCAAGGGAGGGTGGACGACTTGAGTAACCAGGGAGGCTCCCGAAAGCCAGGCATCACTCACAAGGCCCCCTTTCTCACCTGGGTTACCAGGACCTTTGTTGATTCAAAGCTTACAGGGTTGATAGTTCTTTTTTCACTCCTTCTAGGCGCCTTTGCCATCTATTTTACTCCAAGCGAGGAAGAGCCCCAGATAGTCGTCCCGATGGTGGATGTCATGGTGAGCATGCCTGGGGCCACTCCCAAAGAGATTGAAAAACGGGTTATTGGCCCTATGGAGCGTCTGCTTTGGGAGATTCCAGGGGTGGAGTATGTCTACTCTACTGCAATGGATGGACAGGCGCTAACGGTTGTGCGTTTCTATGTGGGGGAGGATACTGAAGACAGCCTCCTTAAGACCTATGACAAGCTTTATTCGCATTTTGACTGGATTCCTCCAGGCTGCAGCAAACCCCTCTTAAAACTTCACTCCATAGATGACGTTCCCATTGTGTGCCTCACCCTTTGGGGAGATGGGTACAGCAGTCTGCAGCTCAGGCAGCTGGCCAGTAGGCTTAGGGAAGAAATAAAGCAGATTCCAGGCATCAGTGAGACCTTTTTAAAGGGCGGGCTTAGGCGCCAGCTTCGGGTAAATTTGAAGCAGGAGGCCCTGTCCAGCCTGGGCCTTGACCCAGCCGATGTCATTCAGGCCCTTTCTTTCCAGAACCAGGCATCTTGGATAGCCGATATAACCAAGGACAACAAGGCCTTTTCCCTGAGGCTTAACAACTTTTTCTCTTCTAAGGAAGATGTGCGTCAGGCAGTGGTCAAGGTGGTAAATGGCAAGGTTGTCCGTCTTGGACAGATTGCCCAGATAATGGATGGGCCTGAGGAACCCGAATCTTACGTCTTGATAGGTGCTGGGGCTGGCCACAAGGAAAAGCCAGGAGTGGATTTTACCCCAGGTGGTCTCAAGCCCGCTGTCACCATAGCTGTTGCCAAGAGAAAGGGCTGGAACGCCACCTTTCTTGCCAATGAGGTTATAAGGAAGGTGGAGGCGGTAAAGGGCTTCATCCTTCCAGAAGATGTCAGATATGTAATAACCAGGAACTATGGCGAAACTGCCAAGGAAAAGTCTAACGAGCTGCTTGAACATCTGGCAATAGCCACAATCTCTGTTGCCATACTCATGGCACTACTTCTTGGCATAAGGGCAAGTCTGGTAGTTCTTGTGGCCATCCCGGTCACCCTGGCCTTTACCCTCTTTATTTACTATCTTCATGGCTACACCCTTAACAGGGTCACCCTCTTTGCCCTTATTTTCTGCATAGGTATTCTGGTTGACGATCCCATTGTAGATGTAGAAAACATCGTGCGCCATGTGCGGCTGCCCTTTAACAAGGGTCGTCCGCTCAAGGACATAATTGTAGAGGCCGTTGTAGAGGTGGGCAGTCCCCTTATTCTAGCCACCTTCACGGTTATTGTGGCCATCCTTCCCCTGGCCTTTGTTAGAGGCCTCATGGGGCCTTACATGAGGCCAATGCCTGTGGGCGCCTCTGTTGCCATGTTTCTTTCCATGATCATCTCCTTTGTCATTACCCCCTGGAGTGCCTACCATATCCTTGGCAAAAAGGAACAGGAAAAGACAGAGGAAGAGACATGGCTGGACAAGATTTACAGGTGGGCCATGGGCCATCTGTTGGACAAGGTTACCCATCGCTGGCTCTTTCTCGGGGTAATGGCAATACTGTTTTTGTTTGCATGTTCCCTTATCTATTTCAAGGTTGTGCGTGTTAAGATGCTTCCTTTTGACAACAAGAGCGAGTTCCAGGTGATCATTGACATGCCAGAGGGGACATCCTTAGAACAGACAGCCCGGGTGGCAGAGGCCCTTGGAAATGTGCTGGACAGGGAAAAGGTGGTGACAGATTACGAGCTTTACATTGGCACGGCCTCTCCTTTTAACTTTAACGGGTTGGTACGTCACTACTACCTGAGACAGGGGCCAAATGTGGCAGACATACAGGTAAATCTTCTGCCCAAGGACAGAAGAAGCGAGCAGAGTCATGACATAGCCAAAAGGCTCAGGCCAAAGTTGCAGGAGGTGGCAAAGAAATACGACGCCAGGATAAAGGTTGCTGAAATACCTCCAGGTCCACCAGTGCTTCAGACCCTTGTTGCAGAGGTTTATGGGCCTGATTATGAAAAACAGATAGAGGTTGCCAGACAGATAAAGAAGATTTTTGAGACCACCGAAGGGGTGGTGGATGTGGACTGGTACATGACCGATCCTCAGCCAGAGTATCGGGTTGTGGTGGAAAAGGACAAGGCAGCTCAACTTGGGGTGCCTCCTGCAAGGGTTCTGCAGGTGCTTGGGGCCTACGTTGCAGGTGCACAGGTAGGGCTTTTGCATGTGCCATCTGCAACCGAGGATGTGGCAATAGTAGTTAGACTGCCAAGGGCCGAACGTACCGGGGCCCTTGACCTCGCCTCCATGAAGGTCCGTTCTATGTCTGGCAAGATGGTTTCTCTTTCAGAGCTTGCCCATGTTGAAAATGTTATAAGGCCCCATCCCATCTATCACAAGAATCTAAAGCCGGTTGTCTATGTGACAGGAGATGTCTCTGGAGAGGAAGAAAGTCCGGTTTATGCAATCCTGAAGGCCAACAAGGCCCTTGAAAAGCTTAGGACCCCAGACGGCAAGACAGGAATAGAGATATATTACACCACACAGCCCTTTTCTCCTGATGAGTGGGCGATGAAGTGGGACGGTGAATGGCAGGTCACCTACGAGGTCTTTAGAGACATGGGTATTGCCTTTGCTGTAGTAATTGTGCTTATTTACATCCTGGTGGTAGGCTGGTTCAAGTCCTACTCAGTGCCCCTCGTAATCCTTGCCCCTATTCCTTTGTCCCTTATTGGAATCATTCCGGCGCACGCCATGATGAACGCCTTTTTTACTGCAACCTCCATGATAGGTTTTATTGCAGGTGCCGGTATTGTTGTGAGAAACTCCATTATCCTTGTTGACTTTATAGAGTTGAGGCTGGCCGAGGGCATGTCATTAAAAGAGGCGGTTATTGATGCAGGTGCAATCAGGTTCAGGCCAATGCTTCTTACTTCATCTGCAGTAGTGGTGGGTTCGTTTGTGATTCTTTTTGATCCGATCTTTCAAGGGCTTGCCATATCCCTGATGGCAGGTGAGGTGGCAGCCACCATCTTTTCTCGAATGGTGGTCCCGGTCCTCTACTATCTTGACTACCGGATAACCCACGAAAAGAGGCTTGTACTGTGAAAAAGCACAAAAAGCCCATCCTTTCAGCAGGAGTGATAGTGGTAAGAAAGGATGACGATGGTAAATGGAAGTTTCTCCTGCTCAGGGCATATGGTTACTGGGATTTCCCAAAGGGAATCGTTGAGCCAGGAGAAGACCCCATTGAAGCAGCCAAAAGGGAGACAAGGGAAGAGACAACAATTACCGACCTTGATTTCAAATGGGGCTACGATTACAGGGAGACAGGCCCTTACAACCGGGGCCGCAAGATCGCCCGATACTATCTGGCCGAGACCAAGACAAAGGACATCTCCCTTCCTGTGAACCCTGAGATAGGAAAACCGGAACACGATGCCTACAGATGGGTCAGCTACGAAGAGGCCAAAAAGCTGGTTGCCCCAAGGGTAAGACAGGCCCTTGACTGGGCAAAAGAGAAGATAGGGGCCTGAGTTTTCGTATTTGTCATTTAGCGAAATTCCAACAGGAGGCCCATTACAAAAAGAAGGCTGTAGATAAGCCGCAGATAGCTTTTGTGTGAAAGGGTCTTGTAAACCCTGCTGCCAAGGTAAGTCCCGAAAATTACAGGAACGAGCCCCACACAGAACATTACCAGCACCTTTTTTGTGGTGATGCCAGCAGCTGCATGTGCAAAGGCGATTAGTATGCCGGTTAAGAGAAAGAAACCTGAAAGGGTGGCCTTTATCTCATCCTTGTCCCACTGGTTGATGCTGGCATATATGATGGTTGGAGGGCCTCCAGCACTGAATGCCGCCCCTATGGCCCCTGTCAGGAAACCGGCAACAACTCCCCATACCGGACTTAATCTTCTTTGTCGCAAATGAAATAAAAGGTTGTAAAGGCTGTAGGCAATCAGAACGATCCCAAGGCTCCTTTTTATTGCTTCATTGTCAAGGGTCTTCAAAAAATATGTACCAAGTCCAATGCCTGGAATGCACCCTGCAAAGATAGGGCCTATCTTTTTCCAGTCCAGGTGATGGCGTAGTCCAAGACTTAGCATGGCTGTGATAACAAGCCCCATTAGTATGCAAAAAGGGGTTGCCTGCCTGGCTGGCAGAAACTGCAAAAGAAGAGGCATTGCCACAAGGGCCGAGCCAAAGCCGCTCAGCCCCTGGACAAGGCCGGCTATAAAGGCAATTATGGCAACAAGGGCCAGCTCCATGGCTGGCGATCTTTCCTAAAGGCTCTCCACTGCCTTTTTGAATCCCTCCTCAGACCTCTTGATGATTTCGTCATCTACGCAAAAGGCAATCCGGATGTAACCAGGCAGGCCAAAACCAGACCCTGGCACCGTAAGGATGAGTTCCTTTTGAAGGGCCCTTACAAATACCGTCTCGTCTGCAGTAGGACTTTTGGGGAAAAAGTAAAAGGCCCCTTGGGGCATTGTGAACTCCAGGCCCGCCTTTTCCAGGATGTTGGCAAACAGGTCACGCCTTCTTTCATAAATGGAGGTATCCACCTTTTCTGCAACCACCTTTGCCACCACCCTTTGCATAAGGGCAGGAGCGTTTACAAACCCCAGTATCCTGTTGGCTAGGGTCATTGCTCCAAGAAGGGCCTCTTTTTCCTGAATCTCAGGGTGTACCGCAACATAGCCGATACGTTCTCCTGGTATGGACAGATCCTTTGAGAAGGAGGTTGTGACAATGGTATCTTTGTAAAAGCTCATAAGAGGAGGGACCTGGTTGCCAGTAAAAACAATCTTCCTGTATGGTTCATCAGAGATGAGAAATATGGTGCTGTCAGCTTCTTGGCCTTTTTCCTCAAGAAGCCTTGCAAGTTTCTCAATGGTTTCTTCGCTGTAGATGATGCCAGACGGGTTGTTGGGTGAGTTGATAAGTATGGCCTTGGTCTTTTCGGTTATGGCCTTTTCAATAGCATTAAGGTCCAGGGAAAAGTCGCCCCTTGAATCAACTGGCACCAGCTTCCCCAGGTGGTTGTCTGTATAGAAACCGTACTCCACAAAGTACGGCCTTGGCACAATGACCTCGTCTCCAGGATTCAATATCGCCTTGAATATTATGTTCAGGCCGCCTGCAGCGCCGCAGGTCATGATAACATCTTGCCCGGTTACCTCCACCTGGTGATCTTTTGATACCTGTTTGGCCACCTCGTCTCTTACCCAGGGAATACCTGCATTTGGCATATAGGCATGGATGCCTGGCTCTTTGCTGGAGGCAGCCTCTATCAGGGCCTGATTAAAGGCTTCAGGAGGTGGCAGGTCCGGGTTTCCCAGACTAAAGTCACAGACCTTGTCAGCTCCGTGTTCCTTTTTGAGCCTTGCCCCCTCCTCAAACATCTTTCTTATCCATGAGGAGCGTTCCATAAAACCGGCCATCTTTTCCGAAAGGCATTTGGTGTTCATATCAGTATTTCTCCTATTCCATTTTTTTTCTTCATGGACTATATAACGAACCCACTATGAAAGTACAAATAGCACCTTCCATTTTATCAGCAGATTTCTCAGTGCTTGGCGCTGAAATTCAGGCGGTAGAGCAGGCTGGGGCCGATCTCGTCCATGTGGATGTGATGGACGGCCGTTTTGTGCCAAATATTACCATTGGCCCTCTGGTGGTAGAGGCCATACGACCGGTTACCAGTCTGCCCCTGGATGTACATTTGATGATCGTTGAGCCGGAAAAGTACGTTGAAAGGTTTGCAGATGCTGGCGCAGACATCATAACTGTGCACGTTGAGGCCTGCACGCATCTCCACAGGGTCATACAGCAGATCAAGGATCTTGGCAAAAAGGCCGGTGCAGTGCTCAATCCGGCCACTCCCCTGTGCTCGATAGAATATGTACTGGAAGACCTCGACCTTGTCCTTGTAATGAGCGTCAACCCAGGGTTTGGAGGCCAGAGTTTTATACCTTCAGCCCTTGAAAAGATTGGGGCCTTAAGGCAGATGATAGACGAAAGGGGCCTTGATCTGGCCATTGAGGTAGACGGAGGGGTGAACGTCTCTACCATAGCAGATGTGGTAAGGGCCGGGGCAGACATATGTGTGGCAGGCTCGGCCGTTTTTGGAAAGGATGACTATCAAAGGGCCATATCAGATCTACATCAGGCATATGTTAACCAGCTGAGTCTCTAGTGGCATTTTTACGCCCCATCTCATCTTGCACCTCCCATGGCATTAAAGGCCGGTAAGGGCGCATTCCTGTTAATCAGGTCCTCTACGGAACCAAGAAGTTCTTTTATCCCAAGGCCAGTGCGTGCTGAAACCAATAGTCCGTCTATTCTTTTGACCTTTTTTCTCTTTTCATCATCAAGAAGGTCACACTTGTTCAAAACCAGCAGCCGCTTGGTTTCCAGCAATCCTATTTCATCCAGTATCTCCTCTGTGGCCTCTATCTCTTCACGGATAAAGGGGCTTGATGCATCCACAACGTGAATAAATGCCTGGGAGTCCTCAAGTTCTTCAAGAGTTGCCTTAAAGGCAAGCTTGATGTCTGAAGGCATGTTGGTTATGAAACCCACGGTGTCAGAAAGCAGGATCCTTTTACCATTTAAAAAGAGCAGCCTGGTAGAGGGGTCAAGGGTTGCAAAGAGTTTGTCAGCCACTGTCACACTGCTTTTTGTAAGCCTGTTCAGAAGGGTTGATTTGCCTGCGTTGGTATATCCAATGATTGATATAACAGGAACCATGTCCCTTTTACGCTTCTTGCGCCTCTGTGCCCTTCTTTTTGACAGTTCCTTTAGGGACCTTTCAAGGGATGAAATACGCTGTTTTATTCGCCTTCTGTCAACCTCGAGTTTGGTTTCCCCGGGCCCTTTCCCGCCAATACCGCCCATAAGCCTCGACATG
>JAMOVK010000070.1 GCA_027067775.1 Deltaproteobacteria bacterium | reverse complement strand
CCTTCCTGTTTGGGTTTCTATTTCGCCCTTGTCTCCTACTTGGCCTCCAGATTCGGCGTAAAAGGGGGTCTTGTCGCAGACAAGCTCACCTTTCCAGCCCTTGGCCGCAGAGTCGGTCTCCTTTCCTCCTTTTACCAGGGCAAGCACTTTGCCCTTGGAGGATGTCGTGTCGTATCCAGTAAAAATGGTGGTTTTCCCTTGCTCTATAAGGTTCCTGTAAACACTGGGCAGTTTTTCTGTAACAGTTTCTTTTGAGGCCCTTTTTGATCTCTCCCTTTGCTCCTTGAGCATTTTTTCAAAGCCTTCCTTGTCGAACCCAAGTCCCTGTTCCTTGCTGATATCTTGAACTATGTCTACAGGAAGGCCATAGGTATCGTAGAGCTTAAATATAAAATCTCCCGAGATACTCCTTTTCCCACTTTTGGCCAGCTCTTCAATGTGTTCGTCTAGCATCCTCAGGCCAAGACCAAGGGTCTGGGCGAATCGTTCCTCTTCATGGTCAAGTACCTGCCCAATAAACTGTCTATTTTTTTCAAGTTCAGGATAGACATCCGACATGTCTTCCACCACCTGAAAGGCGGTTTTTTTCATGAATCTTTCCCTAAGGCCGAGCACCCTACCGTAGCGTACAGCACGCCTGATAATTCTTCGAAGTACATAACCTCTGCCCTCATTGGAGGGAATTACGCCATCGGCAATCAAAAAGGCGGACGCCCTGGAGTGATCTGCAATAACCCGCATGGCAACGTCTGTCATCTCAGAGCTTCCGTATTTTTTGCCGGACAGCTCTTCAAGAAGCTTCATGATGTTTTCAAAGATATCCGTGTCAAAGTTGTTGAGCTTGCCCTGACAGACGGCTGCTATTCGTTCAAGGCCCATTCCAGTGTCAATGCAAGGCTCTGGCAATGGGCTCATATTCCCTGTCTCGTCACGGAAGAACTGCATAAAGACCAGATTCCAGATTTCAAGGAATCTGTCACAGTCACAACCCACTTTACAGTCTGGCCTTTTACAGCCTATGTCCTCTCCCTGGTCTATAAGAATTTCAGAGCAGGGGCCACAGGGGCCTGTATCCCCCATTGCCCAGAAGTTGTCCTCTTCATCCAGACGCACCACCCTGTCTGGTGATATGCCTGTCAGCTTGGGCCAAAGCTCAGCTGCCTCATCATCTTCCCTGAAAACTGTGACCCAAAGTTTTTCCTTTGGAAGGCCCAGCCTTTCAACTAAAAACTCCCATGCAAACTCGATGGCCTCCTTTTTGAAATAGTCACCAAATGAGAAGTTGCCAAGCATTTCAAAGAAGGTGTGGTGCCGGGCTGTGTAACCAACGTTTTCAAGGTCGTTATGTTTGCCACCAGCCCTTACACATTTTTGGCAGGATGCCGCACGTTTGTAAGGTCTCTTCTCTTCGCCAAGAAACACCTTTTTGAACTGTACCATGCCTGCATTGGTAAAAAGGAGGCTAGGGTCGTCTGCAGGCACAAGAGAGGAGCTCGGGACTATCTCATGGCCCTTTTCTTTAAAGTAGTCCAGAAAGGCCTTTCGGATATCACGGCTCTTGACAGGCTTCATGACCGTTTTTCCTCCTGTCCCTCCTGCTGTCCTCTGTCTTTGGACTTTTTAGTAGGTCGTAGACCATAGGCCTGCCGCACGCGTTCCTCTATTTCGTCTGCGATATTAGGATTTTCCTTAAGGAACTGTCGAACATTTTCCCGGCCCTGTCCAAGACGTTCGTCTTTGTATGAGTACCAGGCCCCACTTTTATCTATTATGTCCAGGGCAACCGCAAGATCTATCAAGGCGCTTTCCCTGGAGATGCCTTCTCCGTAGTAGATGTCAAATTCAGCCTGTTTGAAGGGTGGGGCGATCTTGTTCTTGACCACCTTGACCTTGGTACGGTTACCAATGATGTCTTGGCCTTCTTTTAAGGCCGTCATTTTTCTTATGTCAAGACGCATTGTGGAGTAGAATTTTAGTGCATTGCCACCTGTTGTGGTTTCAGGGTTTCCAAACATCACCCCTATTTTCATGCGGATCTGGTTTATGAATACCAGAGCGGTCTGACTCTTGTTGAGGTTGGCTGTAAGTTTTCTAAGTGCCTGGGACATAAGCCTGGCCTGAAGGCCAACGTGTGCATCTCCCATATCACCTTCTATCTCCGCCTTTGGCACAAGGGCTGCGACAGAATCAATGACTATTAGATCAACTGCACCGCTCCTGACCAGTGCATCCACAATCTCCAGTGCCTGTTCACCATAGTCTGGCTGAGAGATCAGAAGGTCATCTGTGTTAACACCAAGATTCTTGGCATAAACAGGGTCAAGGGCATGTTCAGCATCCACAAATGCGGCAACTCCACCCTG
>JAMOVK010000069.1 GCA_027067775.1 Deltaproteobacteria bacterium | reverse complement strand
AGCTGCTTGGCACTTGCTATAACAGTCGCCTTTTTGGCCTCTATGGCCTTTGTGGTATTTGTCTTTTTTCTCTTTAGGGCACTAGACAAAAAGAAGGGACACAGGCCTCCAAAACATGCCTCCTGTCTTGCACAATATGAAGAAGACACATTTTCATCTTTGCATACACTTCGCCAGGATACTACCCAGGACGACAATTTCATAAAAATCGTTGATTATCTGGAACAGTCCAGGCCCAGCCCAGAACGGCCCATCACAGATGAAGACGCAGCCTTAATAGACATAATACGTCAAAGCCCAGAGCTTCCTAGTGCCATAATGGAGCTGTCACACCTGCTACGAGATCCCGAAACCAGCATAAAAAAGATAGTTCAACTCGTCTCCACAGATCCTGTCCTGTCATCGAAAGTACTTAGAGTGGTCAACTCGGCAGCTTTTTGTACCCAGAAAATCACGTCTCTGCAACACGCTGTGGTTATACTGGGTTTCAACGAGCTGTGGATCCTTGTGAACCAGCTCCTCGCACAGTCTGCCCTCCGTTCCCTGGCAGAGATCTCTCCAGCCCAAATCAAGTCCCTGTGGCGACATGCCGCAGCCACTGCCACCTGTGCCAAACACGTACTTTTTAACGCTGGCAGTGTGGCAAACGAAATGGGCCCTACCGTGATAACATGCTCTCTTCTTCACGACGTGGGGAAATTTCTTTTAAGGGGACTGAGTTCTGGCAAGGAACACCATATAGCAGAAGAAACGGAGTCTTGTGAGCAGATATCAGTTGTTAAAGAAGATCAGTTCTATGGCATCGACCACTGTCGAATGGCTTACCTCTTAACCACATATTGGAAACTACCAGAAATCCTCTGCACCACAATCTCGTATCATCATCATCCTTCCTTTGCAAACTGGAAAGATATCCCGGCACATGCCCGCCTTCCTTCAATTCTGGTTGCTCTTAGCGACATGATTGCCAACGTAGCCGGATATTGGGACGATACACCATGTACCATGCAAATCCATCCTGACATGTTACAGGCTGTGGGTCTTGACAAAGACTGGAGTCCTAATAAGCTCCTGACAAAAGATCTCCGTCAGGATCTAAAGGACACAGAAAAGTTAATTGAGACAGCAACAGCCCTGTAATGAAAAATACCTGAAAACCCTTACATCTCAATCAAGGGGAAGTACAACCTCGGAGAAGCTGATAGAGCTGTTCTGGAACCTTTACAATTATTTTGGCCCTCAGTACTGGTGGCCTGGCCAAAGCCCTTTTGAAATAGCAATCGGAGCAATCCTTACCCAAAATACCAACTGGCAAAATGTTGAAAAGGCCATAACCAACCTTAAAAGTCATGGACTGCTTAGCCACAAGGCAATCCTTGAAATTCCTCATGGGCAGTTAGCCCAACTGATAAGGCCAGCGGGCTACTTCAATGTAAAGGCAAAAAGAATCAAAAACTTTGTAAACTTTATAGAGGAAGAATTCCAAGGCGACATGCAGGAAATGACACTTGTGGATACTACCCAAATGAGACAGAAACTGCTGAGTGTCAATGGCATTGGACCGGAGACGGCAGACAGTATCTTGTTATATGCACTTGAAAAACCTGTCTTTGTAGTAGACACCTATACAGTAAGAATTCTGGCAAGACATGACATGATTTACCTGGAAGAGGCACAATACCATCTTGTTCAAGACCTATTTATGGAAAACCTACCCATGGACACCTGTCTTTTTAATGAATATCACGCCCTTTTTGTTCGACTTGGAAAGGAAATGTGTAAAAGAACCAGGCCCATATGCAACTCTTGCCCCTTAAATGGTCTATAAGAGACCTCGTCTTTGAATATTCTAGCCAAATATCAGACGGATGACGTCCTTAGCCTCGTCAAGGGCCCTTACAGACTCTTCCAGACAGTCATAGTAATCCTTTTGGCTACAATCCAGTACATAGAGAAGCTGATCGGAAAGCCTGTAACGGAAACTGTCTGCTCCAACTCCTATGCCAAGCTGGACTGCAATTATGTTACAAAAGGCCAGCATGGCTGAAAGCCTATTTTGTATATAAAGATCCGGGTCATGATGAGCTCGCACTGCACGACATATATCCCTCGGAAACTCCCACTGCTGCAGGATAGATGATCCGGCTACAGCATGATCAGTGCCTATGACTTCCCACTCGGCAGTGGCAAAATCACTCTCCTGCCTGCGTGAACGATCTAATACCTCCATAAGACGTGGACCAACATATATATCAAGAACTATCTTTCCTATATCGTGAAGAATTGCTGCGGTAAACAGTTCTGATGAATGGGGAAATTCCAGTCTGTGACTAACAACTTCCGATATCATTGCGCAGCCAATCGAATGGTAACAGAGGTCTTGGGGAGACATTTCGTAGCCGTGAAGATCCCTGGACAAATAGGGCATTGCTGCACTGGCTATTAAAACCTCCCTAATGCGATTTTGACCAAGAAGCGCAAGGGCTGTCTCCAAATCCGATACCTGTTGGCTAAGTCCAAACATTGCTGAATTCGTAAGCTTTAATATGTTGGCCACCAGGCCATTATCCAGCTTTATAATCTTGGCCACATCCGAAATGTTTTTCTGGGAATCATCCAAGACACTCATGGCCTTGTGCACAATCTTTGGAAAGACAGGCAAGGCTACCATTGACTCATAAACAGCCTCAAGGGTAAAATCAGGACAAAGAGCTGTATTCATACAAAGATCTCCTTTTTATCAGCGAGAATCACGCGTGCCCGGGGAGAACCCACCTCAATAGATACAGAACGATTTAAAGGTCCTCCAACATGTTCGCCTCCTAAAATTAAACCATTCTTTTTCAGGGCCTGCACAGCCCTTTTATAAAGCTCTACCCCCAGGGCCAGTTCCTTTGGCTCATGTATAAATGTGGCAGCTCCAAAAAGCATTATTTTCATGTCCTGGGCAGATGCGCCTTTCTGGATCATGTGCTTAAATAAATCTCTCATCTGCTCAAGGACTCCAGGCAGTTTCGATTGACGTCCCTGGGTCACAGGCAAAACGCACTGGGCAATGCCTGCCACCCTTGCTCCAGGATCTGTGGCCACTACCGCCAGAGTTGAACCAAGACTCTTGGCTGTTATCATGGTTGAGGACTCGCTACTTACTGCAATGGAAGCCCTGTTAACAAACACTTCGTGCATGAAAGATTCTCCTAAGAATAAATTTGCATCTTTAATCTCAAAAAAATGACCGAACTGTTTCTTTTATCGGAAAATCAAGGGAAAAAAATAAAGGATATTAGAGTAGCCATGCTCTTTTGTCTAAAACATTTTAGACAAGAGTCCGGAAATGCTTATATTGAAAAAAAACGAGGAGGATATGGTCATGAAGGAGGCGTATTTTTATGAAAAGAAAGATAACAAAGAAGTAAAGTGCAACCTCTGCTCTCACAGATGCAAAATTAAAAAAGGGAAACGTGGTATCTGCCAGGTAAGAGAAAACCAGGAAGGCTCCCTTAAAAGTCTAGTATATGGCAAACTGGTATCCCAAAACGTAGATCCGATAGAAAAAAAGCCTCTTTTTCATTTTCTGCCAGGCTCACGTTCATATTCCATCTCCACAGTGGGGTGCAATTTTCAATGTCTTCACTGTCAAAACTGGCAGATAAGCCAGTATCCAAGAATGAACAATGGAGCAATCATAGGACAAGAAGTGACGCCAAATGAGATAGTTCAAGATACGATACTTGCAGGGGCAAAAAGCATAAGCTACACCTATGTTGAACCGACCATATTTTATGAATTTGCATACGATACGGGAGTCCTGGCCAGATCCCAGAATATCAAAAACGTATTTGTCAGCAACGGATACATGACACCTGAGACAGGCCGCAATTCGGTAGAATTCCTGGATGCAATAAACATCGATCTCAAGGCATTTTCTGATAAATTTTATAAGGAGGTATGCAAAGCACGCCTTCAGCCCGTTCTTGACTCCATAGCACTCATGCATGAGCTCGGGATATGGCTAGAGGTAACCACTCTCATAATACCAGGTTGGAACGATTCAGAAGCTGAGCTCAGGGAAATAGCCAAATTCGTAAAGGGAGTATCTGATGCAATTCCATGGCATGTAACGGCATTTCATCCCACCTACAAAATGCTTGACAGGCCGCCAACTCCTGTAGAAATCCTCCGAAAGGCACGAGAGATAGGGCTTGAAGAAGGGCTCAAATACGTATACGAAGGAAATGTGCCTGGAGAAGGCGGAGAAAACACCTACTGTCCCTCTTGCGGTGAACTGGTAATAGCAAGATATGGATTTAGTATTGTAGAAAACAGGCTGGAAGAGGGCAAATGCCCAAAATGCAATCAACCTATAGATGGGATTTGGCAATAGCTATGATTGTGAAAAAATGGGCCTCCTCTTTCTAGGAGGCCTAACACCCCTTCTAAGGTTCACCCACTGTTGAACCACTTCCAGATAAAGCTCACCTACCTGAGTGGCAAGTTCCTGCCTGGTTCCACTTGGTGCAATCTGAAACTGGGTAGCCTTTGAACGGCTCTCTGCAACAAGCCATTCCACTTCTGGAAGACTTTGAATAACATCCCTTGGGCTATGAATGAAAAGAACCGGCTTTTTAAATAGGGCCATTTTACCCCGGTTTCCAAATATCTCTCCTTCAGGAATCAGCGATGCATCTACTCCCGAACGCTCTAGAAATGTCCGACCGGAGTCAAAACCGCTTTCAATTACCAGGCACAATACATCATTCTGTTTTTTAAGGGCTAGATCCAGAGCTACGGCACTTCCAAAGGAACGCCCCATTATTACCAGATCACCTTTCCTATTCTGACGATCCATCCATCTCTTAACCGCTTTGAAAAAATATTCTGCCTCTTCAAAGACGCCTTCAAAGGAAAAATCCCCCTGACTGTTACCTGTTCCCTTATACTCAAAGGCAATCAGGGAAAAATTGATAGATTGAAAACCGCTTCCAAGTAGGTGCAGGGTTTCATCAGTATCAAATTCGGCAGGAAAATAGAGTACGTGGGGAGCCTCGGCAGAGGCCTCGTATAAACGGGCACGCAGATGGCCCCCTACCCCGTCTGTAAACTCCAAAACAGAACAGGGAGGCCTGGCCTCTTTAAGACCTGCCTCCCTGAAAAGGGTCTCTGCAACCTTGGAGCTATCCAGGCCTCTTAGTGATCTTACTGCCACCATGAAAGCCTTTCTTGAAACTCCTGTATCTTCTTGCGCTTGAAGTTTTCTGAAAAAGCCTGATGGCCCATGTAGCCAAGGGCGTGTTTCTTTAGATTAGAAAGCAGTGCACCAAAGACCTCTGCCTTTTCCCTCTCATCTATGAAATTTCTCTCCTTATGAAGCTGAAAGGCAATTTCTGTTCCATTTTGCTCAATGAACTTTTCATAAAGTTCGTCAGCATTATCAAAGGCACTAAAATCTGTTCTATCCACCTTCATGGGAATCTTGACCAAAAGACCGATGAGCCACCTGTCCCCTGCCACCTTGCGGGAATAATCATAGAACTCGACCTTTAGCCCGTTATCCAACTTTATCTCTTCAATCATCTTCTTTTCCCGTTTCATGACTTGCACCTCGAATTCCCTAGAATCTCCATGGTGCAAATATTAAACAGCAATTAATGTTTAAAGGCACGCTGGCCTGTAAATACCATGGTCACAGGGGGATCGGCCTCGTTACATGCCTCAATGGACTCCCAATCCCTCAACGAACCACCAGGCTGTACAATGGCCGTCACACCCTGTCTTATTCCAACATCTACTCCATCGCGGAAGGGGAAAAAGGCATCCGATACCATTGTGGAGCCAGGAATATTGCCTCTGTCCCTCCTTACCTGTTCGTCTATTTCATCCTTTTGGGCCTTGTCACGCTGGCCCTTTTCAACTTCCAGCTCCAGCTGCTTGTATGGAATTTTATACCTGTCCCAGCACAGGATATCTGCATATTTGGTATAGGCCTTGTAGACTGCAATCTCAGCCACCCCTACCCTGTCCTGCTCACCTGTTCCTATTCCAACAGTGACACCATTTTTTACATAGATAACAGAGTTTGAAGTAATCCCCTGTTCCACAGCCCATCCAAAGATTATGTCTTCATACTCCTGTTCTGTGGGCAACCTCTTGATTTTATAAAGTTTGCCCTTGTATTCGCATTCGGCAGGCTTGAGGTCATCTTTTGAGCGTATCTTGTTCACAGGAGACTGCTGGACAATAATTCCACCATCTATAAGGCTTTTGAAATCGACAAAACGCAGATCCCAATAAGACTCTAGATTCTCTATCCTTTGGATCTTTATAATCCGTAAATTCTTTCTCTGGGCAAGGATATCAACTGTTCCCTCCTCGTACTCTGGTGCAACCACAACCTCAACATACTGCTGGCTTATAGCTTCAGCAGTTTCCTTGTCAATAGGCCTGTTAAGCGCCACACAACCTCCAAAGGCTGCCACCCGGTCGGCCCGAAGCGCCTTGGTAAAGGCATCGGAAACAGAGCCGGCCTTGGCCACTCCACAAGGGTTGTTGTGTTTGACAATTACACAGGCAGGGGTTTTCATAAGAAATTTCAATATATTAAGTGAATTGTCCACATCCGTGAGATTTATCTTGCCAGGGTGCTTTCCTGCCTGAATCATGTCCTCCTCGGTAATGGCACTTACAAGTCCCTTTCCTGGAGTAATAAAAGCACAATCACCCAATACCAGATTACCGTTTACAAGCTCGTAAAGGGCGGCCTCCTGGTCCGGATTTTCCCCATAGCGCAGCCCTCTTTCTTCAATCTCACCAGTGGAAGGATTAGGAATTTTCCATGTTCTTTTTTTGTATACAAGTTCCTGATCCCCAAAGGAAATCTTCATCTCCATTGGAAAGTGGTCACCTAAAATCTTTTTGTACATCTGTTTAATGTCTGCCATGGTCCTTCTCCTATTTTAATTTGGATAGTCTTTCCTCAATGGCCTTTTTAGGCATTACCCCTGAATGATACCTGCCGTCAGGAAATATATAGGTAGGAGTTCCGGTAATTCCCTTGCTCATAAGAAAATTTACCGTCTTGTCTACTTGTTTTTTACCCTTCTCACATTGATTTTCAGAACGATATCTGTTCCTAAAGCCCTCTAGACCCTTTTTATCACAGATTATGGATATACATTCTTCCCTGGCGCCCTTGTGAAATTTCAGGGGGAAAAGCACATACTTAACAGTAAGTTTGCCCTCTTTTGCCAGAGGCTCTATTATCTGCTCAGCCTTTTTGCAGTAGGGGCAATGGGGATCTGTGACAAAGTATACCACCGGCCCTTTATTGCCTACAACAAAGGCTGTCAACTTGTCCAGCTTCTCCAGCTCATCCTTGGTTAAACGATTGATCTCGGTCATGGCCTCGCGGGTAAGATTTTTCCCATCTTTTGTACTGAAAAGCTGCCCTGCCATGAGATAATCACCCTTGGAATCAGAATATATGAGTCTGTTCTGGTTTCTGAACTTAATCTGAACCTGGCATAATCCAGAAGATCCAACAGGCTTGACATCAACTACGTCAAGACGTTGTCTGAAGGTTTTCTGGATTGTCTTTTCCAGAGCGGCCTTGGAAGGGCAAGATGCACCACCAACTGCTGAACCAACCACACAAAAATTCAAAATTGCCAAAGCAGAAAATAAAAATAAGCCTTTTCGTGAAAAATATTTCATAAATTCATACTCCTAAGTGTATTTTGACAGAAACTACCACAAAGAATCTACTGTCGCCACCAGCTTACGCCAAGTCTTCTGATAACATTCAGACCTCCAGGCAATACCAGGGTGTTATCCATTCCCCTAGAGCGTAAAAAGACCTGTATTTCATAAGAGCGTGTACCTGCATTACATATAATGATAAGGGTTTTATCCTTTGGAAGCTTTTCATAATTTTTTCGTACCTGGTCGTATACCATTGCATACCACTTTTCAGGATAGGCCTTTACCCAGGGTTCTGCTTCCTTGGGATGGCGAAGATCAAGTACCATCCACTCTGGATGTTCTTCCTTGCCATCCATCCATGCTACAAACTGCTCTGTAGAAACTATCTTGAGCCTTCCAGAAACCAAGTTATCCGCCACGTTTGCAGCCGCATTTAGTACATCCACTGCTGTGGAAAATGGAGGCGCATAGGCAAGCTCAAGATTGCTAAAATCCTCTATTACAGCCCTTCTGGCCAGCATCCCTGCAGCGGCGTTAAGCCTTGCAAGAAGACCGTCTCCCATTTTTGCAAAGCCCTGAAGCCCCAGCACACGCCTGTCCGTCCTGTTCACAACCAGATTATTAAACATGAGGGCCTGAGTCGGGAAAAAATGGGCCCTGTCAGACTGAACCACCATGGCAGACACTGCATCAAATCCCTCTGCTACTGCCACATCAGTACTTATACCAGTAGCTCCAACACATGTATCAAACACCTTCATTATGAAACTTCCAACCACCCCATCAAAACGAGTGGGAATACCTGCGATATTATCTGCCACCACCCTTCCCTGACGGTTAGCCACAGACCCTAAAGGAGCGTAGGCCTTCTTTCCTGTAACGAGATTGTATGTCTCCACGCAGTCCCCAGCAGCATAGATAGCAGGGTCTGATGTCTGCATCCTCTGGTTTACAACTATCGCACCATAGGGAGAAACCTCAAGACCAGCATCTTTGGCCAGTTCACCCCTGGGCCTTACACCGGCAGCCATAACAACCAGATCGCATTCCAGTTCCCTGTTGTTGGTAATCACCTTGGTTACCCAACCACTGTCATCTCCCTCAAACCTCTTGGCAGCCTCGTTTGTGAAGACCTCCACATTATTTTCTCTCAGATGCTGCTCCACCATGGAAGCGATGGTCTTATCTACAATTCTAGGCAGAACCTGAGGCATAAACTCAACTATCTTTGTCTCAATTCCCCAAAGATCGGCAAGGGCCTCGGCCATTTCTATCCCGATGGCACCTCCACCTATTACAACCGCCTTGTCCACCTTCCCCTGGGCCAAAAGATCCTTTATGGCAATAGCCTTGTGGAGACTGCTTATTGTAAAAATGCCTTGAAGATCGTGACCTGGAACCGGAATCACATTAGGTCTGCTGCCAGTAGCTATCACAAGTTTGTCATATGGAATCTGTTTCTTTTCTCCGCTCTCTACCCCTTCTACATCTACCACCTTTTCCTTACGATCAATTGATACGGCCCTGGTAAGGGTCATTACGTTTAGGCCCTTTGCGTCATGAAAAAAACGGGCATCCCTCACCATATGAAAACTTGTGGAACGAAGCTCTTTCTC
>JAMOVK010000068.1 GCA_027067775.1 Deltaproteobacteria bacterium | reverse complement strand
CCTTGCATAACATTCACCCGGCTTGGCAGGCGGAAGCAGCTGGGCCTCACAATTTGAGCCAGATGAACCAGACGCAGCCTGTGTAGTCGCTCCACTGCGGGCTTCAGCAAGGGCATTTTCATATTTTTTAATTGTCTTGTCTTTTTCCTGGAGTTCAGCCTTCAGCTGGGTTACCTCCTGGTCGCCTTGGGCTGTTGCCACGTTCACGGTATGCCCACCGCCAGTACATCCTGCAGCGAATATGGCTGCAGCCAAGCTCATGCCAGTCAAAATTCGTCCCATGGTTCGTTTCATACTAAATTCCTCCTAATGATTTATTTGTTTATCAATCGATAATGATATGGAACAAGACAACAAGGAGATGACCTGCGGAAACCATTGTTCATTTCCATGTTGCTATCGCCTCCCTTTTGTTTTTTCTCACACAGGGCCAGTTCATCAAACTGAAATGAGCCGCATCAAGCATCCCAAATAATCCTCCATTCCCGAGGGGATGGCTTTTCAGGAATTACTGTCCCTAAAAAAGGGCTACACACTTCCTCGAAAAAGAGGTTTACATGTCTTTCAGCTCAGCGGTAAAATTGCTTCGTTTTAGGCAGGGCCTCCATCCCCACACTCCACCACCGCCATAGACGGTAGCTTTGACCAACGGGCAAATATTTTTAATCCTCTTTATCGAGTATAAAATCCCGTTTGCTTCCGGTAAAGTGTTTTTTTAAGGGAATGAGACAATGGGAGATTGCTTTTCGGCAAGCGGGGATCAAAACCCCGCTTGCTTCAAGGCACTCCTCACCTATACAGCAAAACTCCTTCCATCAAATTTTATTGTTTTTTAACGACCTAGCACCTAGTATGCCCAAAAAAATACTCTAACATTTGCAAACAATCAATAAAATCAAGGTCAAACTACAACAGATAAAGAATCAGGAAAAGTTTTTCCTTAATGGGAAAAACTTTTCCCTGTTTTTTTATACTACCGTTGTAGTTTAATCTTTATTCTGCTAATCCTTTCCAAAGACTATAATGTTTTTGGCACGCCAGGTGCTAGCAAAACATGGCACAGCAAATTGGTGATAAGGAAGTTCTTTGACAGGTTAAAAATGTGTTGAAACAGATGGGGACTTTAGACCCCGAGTTTACAGATATCTTTATGATAAATGATTTAAACGAATTGGATGAAAATGATCAGTATAATGTCTGTTTTCAAATTCATCTGTCTGCAGCAGCTCAGAATCTGAAGCTGATTCGACGGCACGGGTTCAATAGGCAGATGCTGACGGCGCAAAAGACCATCGGAAGGGAGTAAGAGATGAGAAAGATCACCGTTTCATTAGTTGTTTGGGGATTACTTGTAAGTCTTGTGGTTGCATTTGATGTCCATGCCACCTTGGTGAAATTCGATTTTGCAGGCAATCTAAAAAAATCTTGGGGAACGATAAATGAAAACACCCCATTTCAAGGATATCTTGTCTATGATTCCGAAGCAGAGGGGATCTGGGTAAAGAATAATCCAGGCATACCAGAGGATCCCCCTGACAACGGCTGGGAAAAAAGGCAATATCCATTTGTTGAATTTTATTTGACCGTTGATGGACAAACCTTTTCCATGAGTGGCCATGAGCCAACAGATAGGAGCGCAAATCCCTACGGTACCATTTTTATAACAAAATTCCCCGATCCAAATGTGGATCAGTTTTTTGTCAGTCTGAGCCCCCTTTATCATGGGTTTGGCAGCACCACCAATAATATTCCCAACTATATATGGAAAATCGGAGATAAAGAGGTGAGGCAGATACAGGTAGCTTTTTCATCAGAGAATCTGTTTGAAGACACTGGCCCCTATCTTTTGGAGCCAGATCTTCTGCAGCAAAAATTTGATGAATCAACTAGGGCTGTTATGACATTAGTCGCCCCAGATTATTACACTGTCAGCTCTCCATTAAAGGAAGGAGAGGCCTCTCCTGTGCCGGAGCCCTCCACAAGTTTACTGCTTGGCATAGGCTTGCTGATAGCTTCTGGAATGTTCAGGAAAAAATTAAAAGACTAAAGATATATCGGGAGGAGTAAGCTATAGAAGAAGGCACTGGAATATTCAGTGCCTTCTTCCCAATTTCCTGTTCGTTCACCTATTTGATGGCCTTTTTTATTAAAAGCTTCCAGGATGTCAGAAACATAGCCAAAACGGGATGGCGTCTTAGAAAAGAGCCAAGTTCTATACGGGTCCCTGTGTGACGTTCTATCTTCCATAAAGCATACTCGACCCCGCCCCTAAAGGTAAGGCCAGCCTTTATAAGTCTGAGGACGGACAGAAATTTTCCTACAATGATCCTTGTAGACCAGGGTACGGTGCACAAAAGGAACCTGCGACAAGACCGTTTCGCTCTAAAACGGCTTTCATGGCCTCGTCCTGGTGCCTGCCAGTTCTTTGCTGCCTCCTTTATATTATCCAATACGTAGGGAGTTATACGCTCAAAATAGGACTTGTTGGCCTGCCATATGGATTCTGCCCGATCTTTGTTCTCTGGTCTTATCTCAGCTGCGTAAGTTAGTTTAAAGCCCCTTATCCAAAGCTCATGCACGCTGAAGCCCATGTCCATGCATGGAATGACCCTGCTGACAAAGGTGTAAATAGCCCTGCATAGACACCTTGTCACTTCTTCCACAACCTTGTCATCTTTATAGTAGATGAGCTGCATGGGCTGACAGCATCTGGCCCAAAAGTAGGAGTGGAACCACTGTGGGGATGTAGCCTTTTTCAACTGATCAAGCGATATGACAGCGTACTTTAACCTTATGGTTTTTTCTTCCAAGGATGTCTCTAAATAAAAGACATTTGGCGGAAGGAGAAGATTGCCAAGGGACAGAAAGAGCGAGTCATAAAAAGACCTGTAGTCATTTACTATCACATAAAGATCAGCTATAGAGTCGGTGTTACAGCCAAAGCGGAGACAACTGCCATAAAAAAGAAGACCAAGGATTCCCTTTGGGTGTCGTTTCAGCAGCTCTGCCTCAAGTATCTTCAGCTCCAAAGGGATCGGTCTGGTAAGTTGGCTCCTGACAATATTCAATACGATTGAAGGAATTTTGTAGGATTCTACCATTTCCAAAAAATAAGCTCTTTGGCCTTTTCTATTAAAAAAGTTTCCCTATCTGAACGAGGATGCAACAGCTCGCCATCTACAGACAGGGGAGAGGATATAAGAAGCTCCATCCTTGAGAAACCGCATGAAAAATAACCGTTTTGCAGATTCAGTTCCGGATGGGCATGACCAGATACAATATAGGGGAAAAGCCTCCAAAGACCCTTGGGTTTTTTTAAAATAATGGTGAATTTGGGATCTTCTGGCCGTGCCTGCCAAAAAGGTTTCATGTTCCAAAAAAGGCGTGCCAGTGTTGTGGCCATAAATAGCCCTGCTTTTCCCGAAACTTTTTCCATCGCATCGATTTTGACTTCTACAGGATCAGCGTATGAACTGAATAGAAAATCGACAAGAAATCTTAAAAAGGTAAGGGCAACACCCTTTCCTCCTTGGACCTTGCCTTTTCTGAAACTCCTTTCGTAAAAGCACACTCCTTTTGCAATAAGGCCACCTCCCATGAACATACAGTATCTCTTTCCCGCCCTGGATGAGACTTTGAGAATATGCCTCTTGACAAGCTGAACCTTGGCCTGATTCTTTTTTTTAATCATGTGCTGCAGTTGTTTTAAGGCCTTTGCCTGACTGGTTTTGGGGCCAATATCTATGGCAATTAGGTTGGTTGTGCCACCTGGAAGGACACATAGATAAGGCATGAACGAATAAGGTCTCGTGTTAAACAGTGCGGAAAGGGTCATTTGAACCGTGCCGTCTCCTCCGCTTATCAGGAGCCAACTCTTACCACTTTTGGCAAGGCTGAAAAGAGCCCTCTCCATATCCCTGGGTCCTGCGACTGTGAATGTCTCCCCAATATGGCAAAGGGCCTGTCTGATTCGGCGAGCATCCTTTCTGTTGTCTCCAGCCTCTGGATTGAAGACTATTCCTATCTTATCCTTTTCAGGGAAGGCGACACAGGTCATTATTTCTTTACAAACCATCTATGGAGCAAACCATCCCTGGGCCCGTGCCTTTCTGTCTCACTGAGCCAAGAGACGATCTTTTTCCCACGAAGTTTTGCAAAAAAGGCCATAAGGAGTCTTACCGTCAAGAAGGCGGAAGTCAGGACCGTCCAGAAGGCAACAGCCACCAAGCCGTAATCGGGACGGCCCATCAAGTAGGATATCATCAGGATTATCAGACACGGATTTCTGCGTGCTGTAATCAGTCTGAAAACCGAATCTATCGGCTTCCAGCAAAATATTCCAAAACCTTCTATAAACCACTGGAAAAAGCCTTCGGCAAGACGCCCTACTATGTAGCCAATAAATATAGCGTAGTAAATGGGAACACTTGGATAGTCCAGCAGGTACTGTCCTGAATTTTCAATGCCTAGTCCCCATAACAGATACCAAAAAGGCGGATGTACAAGGTCTATGATATGATCAAAGTAGTGACCAAATCTGCTAGAGGTAACGGTAACACGGGCAAGCTTGCCATCTACTGTATCCAGAAATGTCATGAGCCAGGCTGCCAGAAGGCCAAGGCCGAGATAACCTTGATAAAATAGGTAGGCGGCAATTATCACCAACACCATACCAACTGATGTGACATGGTTGGGTCTTATCCCCAGTTTTACACACGCCCTGACCACTTCTTTTGCCGGCCTGGGCCACCACCATTTGGTTACCAGGTCTGTAACCCCTTTGTAGGACCAATCAAAGAGTTTATCCTCAAGCTCTCTCTTTTTTCTTTTTGATACTGGAAGGACAAAGGGCGGCTCAAATTTTCTCAGATGTTTATGGAAACCTGAAGAAATGGTTTTAGGACTGTGGACTTTGAATCTGTCCAGAAAAAGCCTGTTCTCCTTGCCTTCCAAGATTCTTACAGCCTCGCGGGCATCTTTTGCAGAAACGTTTGCTGCCACAAAGGTCTTTTTCCCAAATCTCTTTACATATAAAAAGGTGTCAGCCATATTCAAAAAAGCCTTCACCAGTCTGTCTTCAAAGAGAAAATCTCCTCTAAAAATTACTACCCTTGCGTTTCCGGGTAACTCGTCGAGATTTTCTATATAATGCACGGAATCTCCCAGAACCTTTTTAACCCTCTGTGAAGGAGTAAGCCCCCAGACCGTGACCCTGCTTTTCTTTATAAAATAAATGCATGTATCCATTAATGTTTCCTTAGCCAAGTTGCCATCTGTCGGCCCCATTTGTAACCTTTATAAATAATTGATATTATCCTAATCAGTCAGAAAAATAAAAGATATCGGCTCAAAAATGGAGAAAATCTTTGCGAATCCTTCACCTTTCTGACATCCATATATTCTGCCCCCAGGCTCTCACCCTATCAAAAGTGATGAACAAACGTCTCCTGGGACTTGCAAACTGGTATTTGAAAAGACGCCACAACGTGAATTACAAGCTGCTGGATCTGCTTCTTTCCAGCATACCCTCAATGGCACCAGACGTCATCTGTATCACTGGGGACCTGGTCCATCTTGGCCAGAAACAGGAGTTCAAAACCGCCGCCGGATGGTTGTCCAAGCTCGAATCATTTGCTCCAGTTAAGTTGGTACCTGGCAACCATGACCTCTATGTTCCCGAGTCAGGACCGTATTTGCACCAGTATTGCGCAAGGTTTTTCTCAGTATCTTGGGAACAACAATCTCTCATGGAAAAGAACCGTGCAGGGATGTTTCCCCAGGTGGATATACTTGGAAACCTTGCTCTAATTGGCCTTTCGAGTGCATATACCTGTGGCCTGACCCTTGCCACCGGCAGGCTTGGTCAAAAACAGCTGGAGACACTTTCTTCAGTTCTTGACAGTCTGGCAGAAAAAGGCCTTGCCCGCATAATACTCATGCATCATCCACCAAGAGCCGGGCTGGTAAAGAAAAGAAAAGGGCTTTTAGATGTAAACGCTCTAGAAAGACTGATTTGCTCTAAGGGGGTTGAGCTGTTTCTATTCGGGCATGCCCATCGGCGTTACCTTCATCTTTTAAAAGGATCATCTGCAAACAGTTTGTTTCTGTCTACCCCGTCCCTGACCTGTGTCAAAAATGTCAGGGCACAGCGGGCTGGCTTTTTTCTTGTGGATATACAAGGCCAAGGCCCTTCGTATAAAGCAGAGATAAAAAGTTTCGCATTGGCTGAAGATGAATCGTCCTTTGTCATAGAGGAAAGATTTAACTGTAATGTGGGAAAATCCACCCGATTCAAAAAACGCTAAGACGTCAGGTATTTCTTACAGAACCCTTTTTACCTGCAATGCTGCCCCTGATGCCGACACGGCAACTGGAACGAATGCCGTTACAACCGGATTTATTCCCCATAGAAGCCCCAGCTGCATTGTTATCTGATCCAAAAAATAAAATGCAAGGCCAACAACCAATCCTGCTGCCAGCCTTGGGCCCATGGAGCCCCTTCCCGAGGAACCAAAGACAAAGGCCGTGGCAAGAATGGCAAGACAAAGGGCAAACAGGGGGCTTGTAAACTTCCTCCAAAATGCAAGGATGAAATGGTCTGGATTCTGCCCGCCTTTTTTCAGGGCCCTGGCATAGGACCACAGATCTGTAAAAGACAGGTTTTCTGGTGAAAGCTCTAGGGCCTTGACATCTTTCCTGTCCAAGAAAGACCGAATTTTTACTTGGGGTACATGCTTTGTTATGGTTGCCAGGCCTGTGACTTCCTTTATGGTCACATCCTGGAGAAGCCAATAGTCCCTGTTCAATATGGCTGCAGTGGCTGCAGTGTAGGATTTAAGGGTTCCATTTGAATCAAACTGGTAGATACTGACGTGTTCTGCCCCTCCTTCTTTGGCCAGACGCCCAACATGTATGAAGGTCTGTTCTCTTTTGGCCCAAAATCCGCCCTTTGTATAGGTAAGTTCCTTATGAGAATCCGCCTTTAGCCTTATGGAAGCCGCCTTCTGGGCAAGGGAAGGAATTACAAATTCCCCTGCGCTAAGAGATGCAACGGTTATTAAAAACCATGCCATGGCTACAGCCTTTGATATTTCAAGAACAGACCTGCCGGCAGCCTCCATGGCGATCAGTTCTCCCCTGTCTGAAAGTCTGCCAATTGCAGACAAAGCCCCTAAAAAGGCTGCCACAGGAATGAGACTGACAAACCTTTCAGGTGCAGTAAGTACCACCACATAAACGGCATCCAGTGTAGTGAAGTTCCCCTTTCCGGCCCTGTCAAGTTGGGATATCAATTCAAAAAGAGAAAAAAGCATGCCTGGTACCATCAAAACCAGCATGAAATATTTCAGAAAAATCCTGGCTACATAGACATCAAGGAGTTTCATTGTGGATGACCCTTTTCCAATAAGCCGTTAACCACCTGAGTTCTGGCACAAACAGCACAAAACAAATCATTAGCAACACAACGGGTCCGAGCCATAGACCGGGAATGAGGGAAATCGTACCGCTAGAAACCCATCTTTTTAATAATGCCACTGCGTTGTAGTAGCAGGCAAAAAGGATAACCCCGGCAACAATGGCATTATTTTTACCACCTCTTACTGCAGTAAAACGGAGGGCTAGCCCGATACCAGTCAGGGCTAAAAAAAGGGTTGAAAAAGGCATGATGAGTCGCCACTGTAATTCGGTCTGACTCTCCAAGTCCCTGGATTTCATTAATACACCTGATGGAATGGATTTTATTTTTTGTTCCGGAAGAATCTGGCGGGGTTCCAAGACCATTTTTGAACGTTTAAAATCAAGAATAAAATCGTTTTCACCCTTTTGGGCAAACTCGTATTCTCGCCCGTTTTCAAGAATCAGGACCGGGCTTCCACCAACATGCCTTGAAATCTGAAATGCAGACCTAGCATACACTATCTGCAGCATATTAGGCCCTTGGGTTCTTATAAACACATTTTGGGCTTTGTTCTTTTTTTTGCTTACTTTTTCTGCAAATATTACCCGTTTCCCGTCCCATATCTCATAAAAGATTCCACTGTTCATTCGGGAAAGATCAAAGGTGGATTTCGCACGGGCCTTCAAGGCAAAGAATTTTTCCCATGTCATGGGTCTGATTTGGAGTGATATGAAAGCCACTGCTAGAGCTACGGCCAATGAAATGCCCAGAATTGCCTTGACTATACGTCCCGGCCCTATCCCGCAAGAATACATGGCTGTAAGTTCCATCTGTCTGATAAAACGACTGATAGCGATGATTACAGACAGATAAAGGGTAACAGGTAACAACAGCTCGAGGGCTATTATGCTTCTATAGAAGATCAGTTGAGTGACCACAGAGGATGACAGGCTTCCACTGAGAGCATGGGACCAATAACGTGCAGCCATATAGCAGGCAAATATAAAGAGCAGGATGGCACATATAGCCACCATCGGGATGACTATCTGGCGAACTATGTATCTTTCAATAATCACGAAGGGGCTTCTAAAGAGTGTATTTGTAAGACATCAGGGCTTTTTATTTGGTTAATCCAGCTGTTTGTTTGCGCAAACATGTTTGGCTCTGGCCTTCATAATCGGACAAGAGAAGCTCTTTTTTAATAACCTGGACCACCTGTTCGGCAGTCTTCAGATCCCGTGGAAAATCTATCTCACACCAAAAAAGACCTGTAATGTCAACAACATGAACCTTGCCTTCCTTGGCAAGCTCATCTATTACGGATAAATACCAGCGTCTTTCTGCACCTGCACGCTTGACAGCATTGCAGAGGGCCTGTCTGAAAATATCAGGCCCGTGTTTTTTAAAGAAACTGAGTCCAATAGACTCTCCATTGACTTTTTCCATGGACAAATCTTTCCCGACTCTTAGAAGTTTGGAATCTTCTACAATGACTTTCATGTCATCAGCATCGTATCTATCCTTTGTGTTTATGGTTATAGTGATGGGAGCTGACGCCCGCTCAAGGAGTCTCAGAAGGACCCGGGGCTCAAACAGCGTGTCACCATTTAAGAGGATAAAGTCTCCTTTCATGTCTTGTCTGCCTTTCCAGCAGCTAAACAGGTTGTCGGCTTTATTAAAGTCCTCGTTGTAAAGGGTACGGATCTTCTCAGAACGATATTTGTTTTTTACCAATGCCTCTATTTTTTCATGCTGGAAACCAGTCACTATGACTATATCCTTTATTCCGCAATAGCAGAGGACCTCAAGCTGCCATTCCAATATGGACAAGCCTTTTATATCAACAAGACATTTTGGCAGTCGCTTGGTAAGGGGAAAAAGCCGTCTCCCCTGGCCAGCACTAAGTATTATGGCCTTCATATACAAAAAACCTCTTTTTCTCTTCTAGCCTATCCCAGGTGGGAAACAGACATAGAGACTTTGCAAGGATTAATATAATCTTTCACGGGTGGGTGTTAAAGGCCAAAATTGATGACCAATTATTATGACCAAAGGGCAAGGAATCGTTTAAATGGATTTTTCAATAAAAAGCCAGGGTCTAAAAGGCCCTGGCTTTGGGTTGCCTGAATTCCTCTGTTTTTTTGGTTTATTGAAAAGATG
>JAMOVK010000067.1 GCA_027067775.1 Deltaproteobacteria bacterium | reverse complement strand
CTTGCCAGAGAGACAGGCAAGCTGGTAACAGAGCGTGGTGGCATAGTGCTTTGTGGCGGGCTTGGTGGAGTTATGGAGGGGGCCTGTCGGGGGGCAGTGGAGGCAGGTGGTCTTACTATAGGAATCCTTCCAGGATTCAAGGCATCTGAGGCCAATCCCTACATAAAGATTCCCATAGTAACCGGTCTCAGCCATGCAAGAAACGTGGTTTTGGTAAGGTCATGCCAGGCGATAATATCTATATCTGGTTCGCACGGTACTTTGTCAGAAATTGCATTGGCCCTTAAAATGTGGAAACCTGTGGTCGGGCTTAGGACATGGGAAAATCTAGAAGACGTTCATTACGTAAAGAGTCCAGAGGAGGCAGTAAAAAAGGCCTTTGAGTTGTTGGATTAATCATGAAAGCCTTTGACAGATTAAAACCCTTCGCCAGAGAGATAGTTCTTGGTCTGCTGCTACTTTTGTGTGTAGTTGGAGTTGTTCTAGTACTCTTTAAAAGCACCAGCCTTAGCCTTCAGATAGGTTCTTTTGATGTATCAAAGATGCAAAAGGGTGATTTTTTAAAGCTCTTGCATTCCATAGAGGGTGTCATAGGCATATCATCAATTGTCATCTTGCTTCTTTCTGGAACCTTGTGCTTTCTCCTGTATTTTTTTATTCAGAGACAAAGAAAGCTCGTTAGAGCTGCTGCCATTATCAAGCGCAGTCACAACCGCTACAGGTTCTTTACTGAAGCACCTCCCTCCATAGGCATTATACGTTTTGATCTGGTGGAGATAAAAATTCTCGATGCCAACAGGGCAGCCCTTTCTCTTTTTACCAGATCCAGGAGCGAGATGGTGGGGGCTTCGCTTATGTCATTGATTCCAGAAGAAGAAAAACCAAAGATGAGACATGCTGTAGATAAGCTCAGGGCGGGGAGCCGAAGCATAGAGACAACGATCAGGATAGTTGATCAGCTGGACAGGGAAAGGTACATATCTTGGCATATAACAAATCTCAAGAGCCCGGACACTGAACCAGAGGCCATTGCTGTTGTGCTGGACGTTACCGATAAGATGAAGGCCGAAAAAGAAAGGATTGAAAAGGAAAGGCTCGCCGGCGTTCTTGAAATGGCAGGTGCTACTGCCCATGAACTCAATCAACCTCTTCAGGTAATTTCCGGTATTGCCTGGATGATGCTTTCAAAGCTGAAAAAGGAAGATCCAAACTATAAAAATGCAGAAAAGATCTATGCCGAAGTTGAACGCATGGCAAATATTGCAGGAAAAATTGCGTCAATAAGCTCCTATGAAGTAAAGAATTACGTTGGAGAAACAAGGATAATTGATATTGAAAAGGCTGCTTCACCCAACAAGAAGTCCAAAAGGATTATTGGCAAGAAGAAAGTGAAGCATAATGGTGTAAGGTCTCGTTAGACCGTCTTCTTGGAACTCTCCAATATATTTTTAAGTAGCTGGTATGTTCTTCCTGGAGTTGGAAGGTTCTTGATTTCGTCTATGTCAAACCATCTGGCCTCAAGGGCGTCATCACAGGCCACAGGTGTCTCCTCCTTGGCTTTGGCAGCCACATAGATGATAATGTAGTGGTACTGTATTTCCCCTTTGTCATCCCTGTAGATGGCATCTATCGCATCAAAGATTTTGTAAGGTTGGCACTGCAGGGAGGTTTCTTCAGAAACTTCCCTTACTGCTGCATGAAATATGGTCTCTCCAAGCTCTATCGTGCCTCCGGGCACGGACCACAACCCCATGGCTGGCGGTTTAGCCCTTTTAACCATAAGTATTTGGTTGTTTTCAGATATTACCGCAACACCTACCGCAGGTATGGGAAAAGTAGGATATTGACATCTTTCCTTTCTGGCTTTTTTGTGCATAGAGGTTGCCATTGGTTACTGGTGCCATAAGGGCAAATCATACAAGATGGTTCTAGGTTAACGCCTTTTAGGATTTTTTCGATCAATTACTTTTATTCTTATCTAGTTATTTTTAAATTATAACCTATGTGATCATCATTGTATCAAAAAACAGAAAAATGCAGGCATCATATTTATAAGTTAACATGAATATATAGGCTCTATAGAAATTTTTTGACAGGCTAGGGATCAGAATCCAAATTCTGAAGGCACAAGAGGGATGATAAATGATTAATCTTGCCTTGCTTTACGGAGGAAAATCTGCAGAGAGAGATGTATCGATTGCCGGGGCCAATGAGGTGGAAAAGGCCCTTGATAGGCAGAAATACATGATTTTCAAGTATGACGCAGCCACTGATCTGGAGGGACTGGTTCATGATGCAGACAGGCTGGACTGTGTATTCATACTTTTGCACGGAAGGTTTGGAGAAGACGGGACAGTACAGGGGCTTCTTGACTTGTTGGATCTGCCTTATCAGAGTGCAGGTGTTCTTGGCAGTTCCATTGCCATGGACAAACACGTGTCAAAGGTCATGTATAGCCAGGCAGGCCTGTTGACTCCAGCCTGGATGTATTTTCAAAAGGGGCAGGTTGTGGATGTCGGTGAAGTCCAGGAAAGGATTGGTTTGCCTGTTGTCGTAAAGCCATGTACCCAGGGGTCTAGTGTGGGTATTGCCTTGGTAAATGACAAAGAAGAGATGCGTAGTGCCATAGAGGAGGCCTTCAGGTGGGATCGGGAAATCATATTGGAACAATACATTAATGGAACCGAGATTACCGGAGGAGTTCTTGGCCTTGATCAACTCGATTCCCTCCCTCTTGTAGAGATTATACCAGGAGACGATTTCGACTTTTTTGATTACAAGGCCAAGTATACTCCTGGGGCCACTAGAGAGATATGTCCTGCAAGGCTCGATTCTGGTCTTGCCTTAAAGGCCCAAGATATCGCAAAGAAGGCCCACATGGCCCTTAAGCTGACCATTTATAGCAGAACGGACATGATTGTCTCTAGGGATGGGAGAATTTACTGTATAGAGACCAACACCATTCCTGGCATGACGCCTACCAGTCTTTTCCCACAGGCAGCAAAGGCTTACGGCCTGGATTTTTCAAGTCTGCTGGATAGGCTCATAGAGTTGGCTATTGCCAGAAAGGAACAGGAAAGGAGTGCGATGGCCTGCTAAAAGAGCAGATGTTCTCTGTAAACCCCAAGGCGGGGGCTAAGGCCTATCTGTTCGATAAAGGGAAGGTGCTGTTTATAAAGCTCTGCCGACTCGGTAGGGTTAAGGCCCTTTTGTGTCTCAAATTCAAAGGTTGTGGCACCGCCCCAGTTGTCGGATATAGGCTTCATACGCTTAATAAAAAAGCCGTCAGGATTTTTTTGGATCTGGCAGCCTTCAACCAGAACGAAAAGCCCTTTTGAAATTGCATGAATATGATCCTTGGTCCTTTTCAAAAAATCGAGTGTCATTCGAAAATCTTCTTTTGTCTCTCCAGGGAAACCGAACATTACAAAGATAAGGTTCTTGATACCAGATTTGCTTGAATTTATGAGTACTTGTTCCATCTCCTCTACCTTGGTGCCCTTTCCCATAAGGTCCAATATCTTTTGTGAACCTGACTCTATACCCCAGAGCATGAGTTGGCAGCCAGCCTTCCTTATCTGACCCAAAAGCTCTCTGTCAAAGGCCTTTGTAGGTTTTGCATAGGCAGAGAAGGTTATGTCAATGTTATTGTTTAACAAGGCCTGTGAAAGCCTCCTAAACCTGGCAGGCGGAATCATCTCGTCAAATATGTTGATATGGTGGATTTTATAGGTGTTACACAGTTTTTTGATGTGACATATGAGCTTTTGGATCTTCATCTGTCTGTATCTGTTATAGCTTTTATGATGAGTGCAAAAGGTGCATCTGCCCCATGCACATCCCCTGGATGTCATGATCGGAAGTACAGGATGTGGAACCATATATTGATCTAGTGGAATGTCTGAAAAATCCGGGCAGGGCAGCTCGTTCATGTCAAACGGTTTCAAGGGAACCGCATCACTATGGTTGAATGTTTTTTTGATGATAACACCTGGAACCTTGTCTACCTTACCAGAGCGTAGGGCATTTAAGAGATTATGCAGAGGAAGTTCTCCTTCACCTGGTACTATGGCGTCTACATAGGATACGTTTTTGATGGATGTGGTCTTTCCTTTTGCCTTTATCGTAACGCCTTTGGTAAAAAGTCTTCCTGGTTCCGGACTGGTTCCAAACCGTGCACCACCAAAGCAGACAAAGGAACCTATACGTTGTTTTATGATTTTCGCAATGCTTAACCCAAACACCACCTGGGCATCAAAGGATAACGAGACAGCACAGATGTCGGGCTTAAAGCAAAGGACAGGCTCCACAAGCCCTTGCAGGTATTCGTGAATAGTTTTTGGTAGCTTTAGATCCAACAGGCTTCTGGCAGCCATTTCCCCAATGAAGCCATTGAAGATGTTCTCAAAACTCAAGAAGATGGTGGCCTTGCTATGCCATGTCTTTAGACTTACAGATGAAAATGTCTGGGATTTGAGAAATCCAAAGGCCTCTTTGATCCTCTTTGCTGTCTCTTCGCTGTTCCAGTTGTATAGGGTCAGTCTTATTTTCCCTTGATCCAGATATTCAAAGGCCTGATAGTAGTGGTGTAGATTTAGATCAAATACCTTTGTTGTTGTGTTTTTCGCTTCCCTTTTAAGGAAGGCCGCAAGACAGGCTGGACCAAGAGGTGGAGAGGTAGGATGTAGCCAAGGCGGTATAATGATCGCAATTTTCATTAAATATTAACATAACAGAAATTATCGATTAGGCGTAATCCAAAAATATATGCAGGCTATGAAATAAATAAAAAGGGCTGCCTGGAAAGCCAGACAACCCCGTGAGACTTAGACGACTTTGGCTGATGTCTTCTATCTCATAAATGGCAGAAGTTTTGTATACTTCATAAAGACGATGATAAGGGCAAGGGCTAGCATCCTTTTCAGAAAGATCTCAGGAAGCTTTTTCTGGATCCTTGGCCCCACCATACCTCCACCAATGGCTCCGCCAGCAATACAGGCCGCCATTATCCAGTCTGGCTGATAGCCCATGAGTATGTATTTGGCTATTCCGCCAAGAGATGTAGAGAAGGCACCTGCAAGGGCGATTGGAACAGCAAGATACATGGGATATCCCATAAAGGTGGTCATAAAGGGCATGAACATGAAACCACCACCAACTCCAAAAGAGGATGCGATCATACCCATTACTATACCGCCTATAAGCATGGTAAGCGGCTTGGCAACAAAGGTTTCTCCCCAAAACCTCATGTCAAATTTGATTAGATTGAACTTGTCAAATTCAACCTTTCCAAGCTCGGCAGCCTTACCAGTCTTTTTGGCCTCTTCAACTGCCTTGTTGAATTTTTGTACAATGGCCTTTAGGGCCTTTTTCTTTTCAATGGTGCTAGGTAAGGACTCATGGAAGAGTTTAAATCCAATGAGCAAACAAATGATTCCCAGATAGAACTTGTAGGCCTTAAGCGGTAGATACTTTGCAGAAAACGTTGGTCCAATAAAAAATGCACCAATCAGAATTCCTATTGCAAAGAAGAGGGCAACAGGCCATGCAAATCGTTTGCTTTTATAGTAGTTGATGAGTCCAGTCAGAGGTGAAACCAGGGTCAAAAACAGGTTTGTGGGTTTGATCGTGTTTGCCGCGTTTATACCTATGGGGCCTTTGGTTCCTATAACAGTAATTTGATATGCCGCAGTGAACAGGCCACCGGCCGCCCCCATTATGACAAATAGTACGCCGATCACAAATGCTCCAAGAAGCACCACCAGAGGATTCATATAACAGCATGCAGTCTTGAAGTAAAAGGTGGACGGAATGATGGTGAAGGTGCTGACCTTTTGTCCATTTATCCACACGGCCATCTTTGTGTGTGGAGCCAGATTTTTGTATGGGGTCATGGTCATCTCGAACTCGCCTGTTTCCTTGTTGAGTTTGAGGCTTACGCCCTTATTCCAGTCTTCCTTTTGTGCTTCATAATCAGTAAGAATCATCCTGGCATTACCGCCACCAATGGGTCTCTCTTTGGAAATGGTGTTAATGCCAAACTTCTTTTCATGGGTAAAGATCAGGAATTTCCACTGTTTGTCAGAATTTACAGGCCCAAGTTGGGATTTTACCTCTTCTGGTATGTCATCCCAGTCCTTTATTTTGTTGACGCGCACCATGAATTTGAATGGTGGAAACGCAAAAGGCCCTGTTGTTTGGCCCATTGCAACACTTTTGGGTGTGGCCAGATTTTCAGGCTTGTTGGTGACAACGTAGTAAGTGGTTGGAATGGCTGTGTCTCCAAACTTCTTTGTAAGTTTTTTCCTTTCCTTTGTGCCCGGAGCATCAGCGGGTTTAAACATCCTGTCTGTACAGACAACGATATAGACGTCTTTACCCGGATCAATCTTACCTTTAACAGTTATCGGACTGCCTGCTTTAACATTTTCTGAATCAAGTCTTGCTTCCAGGGCATGGACCTGAGCTGCAAAAAAGAACAAGACAGCAAAGGTCAGACCACTCCATAAAAGGTATTTAGTTCTCATAGCTCCCTCCTCGTCCCTAATAACTATGTTTTAACTGCTATAACTTATGCTGTATCCGTTTGAATTAGACTGAACTACAGGCCAGCTATGTTCGCTGCCCCATTTGAGTTTTTGTACTTCCTTCTCTGTGCTCTTTGTCTCTCCCTCCTTTCTGCCTTTTGAGATGTTGTATGTCAGGCTGTCCAGCAGGATGGTAAAATCCACATACTGGATGCTGACGTTTTTTGGAACCTTTATGCGGTTTGGTGAAAAGCTGAGTATCCCCTTAATGCCTGCATCTACTAAAATGTTTCCTACCTCCTGACTTTGATCAGAAGGTACTGCTATTACCGCAAGCTCCACATTTTTTTCTTTTACCAACCGGGGTAACTCACTAAGAGGTAATACCTTCATGCCATTTTCAAGGCTTTTTCCAATGTTTTTTTCATCAACATCAAAGACAGCTTCAAAGTGATAACCCTGTTGTGCAAAACCGGGGTGTCTAAGAAGTGCCTGGGTTATCGGACCTGCTCCCACAAGTATGACGCTTCTTTCTTCTATCACTCCCAAAATGGAAGATATGCTTTGAAGCAGAGTGCTAACGCAATAGCCAACTCCCCTGACTCCAAATCTTCCAAAATAGGAAAGGTCCTTTCGTAGCTGGGCAGGGTTTACGTTAGCCTGGCTTGCTAGGTCCTGTGATGAAACAACCTTTACCCCCCGTGCCAAGAGCTTTTTGAGATAGCGCTGGTACACGGAAAGCCTGATAATTGTAGCTGCAGGAATCTTTGATTTCCTCACGAGTTTTTCCTCCTGTAATTTTTTGTCGTTATCGTGAATGAGCAACCTTTGTGCCTTTTTGAAAATAGTTTTGCAACAGATTTTAGGTAGTAATTTTAATAAGTTATGCGGAAGCATCCAGATTGAACTCTAAAAATTAGAGCCACAATGCAGCCTTTAGATTGCAGGAGGAATAGGTATAACCTTATGATTTTTCAGGCAAAATTTGAAAAACGAATTTGTAGCAGCCAAACAAGAAATAAAAAACATACGATTTTTCAGTAGGTTATAAAGTGACGACCTTGTGCAATTGTGCAAAAGGTGCCTTGTGCTTCAAATGGAAAAAGCTATAGTGGTGCATCAAAAAGGTTGCATCAAATTTCAATTAGGCTGCACTTGGTTAGGAAATGCAAATTTTCATTTCCTAAAATTTTCGATATAGATATTGTTGTCTGTCAAAAGAAGCCAGTTTTTTTGTGGGGCCTGGACTGGTTAATCAGGGCGCACTTATAGGGTTGGGATGATTTCCGGCTAGATTACTGTTTCTCCAGATTGGCAAAATTACATTTGCTTTTGCAGGGAAGGTATGGAGAAAAGGAGTTCTTTGTTTTTGATTAAAAATTCTTTTTCATGAATTTTTCGAGCCTGTCGTACGCCTCGTTTAACACCTTTTCTTCCGGCAAGAACACGATTCGAAAATGAGGCGTTTCCGGAAGACGTCCAAAACCGCTTCCGTGAACCACCACCACTCCGGTCTCTCTTATCAACTTTTTAACAAATTCTTGATCATCAACATCAAGATCTATGCGCGGAAATGCGTAAAAGGCTCCTTCAGGCTCTTGACAGAATATACCAGGTATGTTGTTCAACCTTTGGACAGTCAGATCCCTTCTGCTTCTGAGTTTTTCTCGAGTGTCCTTTAAATGAGACTGGTTGCCGTTTAAGGCCACAGGGATAGCAAACTGTTTCGGATGGCTGGCACACAGCCTTGCCCTAGCCAATTTTCTCATAGCCTCGGTGTAGTCCTCAACAAGCTCTGGCGCGCCGCTTACAATTGACCAGCCAATCCTGAAGCCTGGAGCGAGATAGCTTTTTGAAAGGCCATTAAATGTAACCATTGGCAGATCATGATCCAGGGAAGCAATGCTTATATGCTCCTTGCCGTTCAGTATGAGCTTGTCATAGATCTCGTCACTCATTATGAGAAGGTTGTACCTTTTGGCCAGCTCTATAACCTGTAGAAGGGTCTCTTTACTGTAGACTGCTCCTGTAGGGTTGTTTGGATTGATCAGAACTATAGCCCTGGTTTTATCATCAATAATAGATTCCATATGGTCAATGTCAGGCTGCCACCCTTTTTCTTCATTAAGGAGATACGGCCTGGCCTCGCCAATGAGCCTGCTTAGAAGGGCATTGTACAGAGGATAACCTGGAGAGGGAACCAGGACGTTTTCTCCCTTGTTTACCAAGGCAGACAGGGCAAAGTCTATGGCCTCGCTGGCTCCAGTAGTTATAAGAACTTCATGGGGTCTAATACCTTTTTTTTGCGCCTCCTTCCTTATAGCATCTATAGCTACAGGCACACCTTCTGAGGCACTGTAACAGGTATGGTCTTTAAGCATGGCTTCATAGGTGGCATCGAGCAGATGCCTTGGTGTGTGAAATCCATAAAGTACCGGATCCCCTATGTTTAAATATATCAGATCTCCTCCAGCTTCCTTGCGTCTGTTTGCCTCTTGAAGGATGTCTCTGATGGCATATTCTATGTGTTCTGTTCTGCGAGAAGGTTCTATTTTTTTCAACATTTTTTTGACCACGCATAAAAGCTAACGCATTTTAAACGACCTATGTTTTCACCTAATTAAAAAAGTTGTCAACTGCTTTTTTAAACAAACCTTTCTAAATGTTATATGAAAGATCAAACTACCTGGTAAGAATCACCGATAGACAATAAAGAGTCAACATCCTATTTATTCTTCTTCTTATATCTATAATCGAAATAATGCTTTATTTTCTTGACTCAACATCTTTAACATGTGAAGCTTTGCTGCAACGCGTATGTTCGAGGTTTAGATATGGTTAAAAAATGGCCACCATGGTCTCAGGATGTCTTTTTAGCAGACTTTCATATACATTCAAGGTATAGCCGGGCTACCAGTAAGGACATGGAGCCCCTGGGAATAAATCGTATAGCAAAGCTAAAGGGTATAGCCGTTGTTGGAACAGGAGATTTTACCCATCCAGCCTATATCAAGGAACTTGAAGAGAAGCTCGAGCCTCTTGGAAACGGGCTTTTTGTATGCAGGGAAGATCCTGAGGGAACCAGGTTCATTCTGACAGCAGAGGTTTCCAACATTTTTACTTGGAAAGGAAAGGGAAGACGAATACATACGGTGCTTTTTGCCCCTGATTTCA
>JAMOVK010000066.1 GCA_027067775.1 Deltaproteobacteria bacterium | reverse complement strand
CGGCTAACACCGGCAAGATCCGCACCAGCATAACTACACCAGTTGCATAAAAAGGCAATTATCTTGGGTTCCCAGTCACTGCTTTTTCCATTTTCCATAAAAGCCTCTTTTATTAGCCTTTTTCTTTCCCTAATCTTCCATGGCAGCCTCTACTGCCGCCATTATCTGCTCGTTACCAAGGTTTTTAATGGTAATTGCATCGCTTCTGCATCCGGCAACACAGGCGCCACAGCCCTTGCACAACCCAGTATCCACCTGGGCCTTGCCGGTCTCTTCAGACAGTGACACAGCATGATAGGCACACACCTTTGTACATACGCCACAGCCTGTACATTTGGCCTGGTTTACAACAGCCGTTATGGACTCTACAGGCACCGCATCCTTGGAAAGAACTATGGCGGCACGGGAGGCAGCGGCCTGGGCCTGTGCTATGGTCTCTTCTACTGGTTTAGGATAGTGACAAAGACCTGCCAGATAGACACCGTCTGTTGCAAAATCCACCGGCCTGAGCTTCATGTGTGCCTCAAGCAAAAAACCCTCTTCTGTCATGGCACACTTGAAAAGCTTTGAAAGCTCACCCACATCGTCCCTTGGCTGGACTGCGGTAGCAAGCACAAGAAGCTCTGGATGAAGTCTTACCCCCTTTTGAAGAATAGGGTCTGTCACCTCCACCACGAGCCGTCCATCTCTTTCGCTTACCTTAGGAAGGTTGTCAAGGTCATACCTGATAAAGACAATGCCCTTCTCCCTGGCCTCCTGATAAATGTGCTCTCGCCGGCCATAGGTCCTTATGTCCCTATAGAGCATGAATATGTCCATGTCCGGATTAAGTTCTTTAAGTTTTAATGCCTGATCTATGGCATGTGTACAGCATACCTTGCTGCAGTAGGGCCGTTCAGGAACTCTGGAGCCTACACAGTGAATAAAAACGGCCTGTCCAAGTCCCTTCAAGCCCTCGTCTCCTGCGATAAAGCGCTGATCAAGATCAAGTAATGTATGGACATTAGGATTTTTTCCATAAAGATAGTTCCAGGGGCCAGAGAGAGGCTTGTACGATTCCGCGCCAACTGCCACAATGGCAACGCCATGCTCTACATCTACTCCGTTTGAAAGTCTTGTCTGAAACCTTCCAACAGAGCCTGAAACCCTGTCAAGGCTGGCGGAAAGCTGGATATCAATTTCAGGATGGCCCTCCACCCTGCTTATAAGCTCATCCAGATACTCCTGCATGAGCCTTCCCTGCCACGTTCGGTAAAACTTCCTGCCATGTCCTCCGAGCCTATCTTTTTTCTCTACCAAACACACAGGGAAACCCTGCTCGGCAAGAGAAAGGGCCGACACCATACCTGCAACGCCTCCACCTACAACAAGGGCCTTTTTGGTCACAGGAAGCTGATTGTAAGGAAGGGGCTCATCTCCCCGCACCTTGGCCACAGCCATCCTGACCAGATCCTTGGCCTTTTCCGTTGCCTTTTCCGGCCATTTCTGGTGCACCCAGGAATCCTGATCCCTGATGTTTGCCATTTCAAAAAGATACTTGTTTATGCCTGCCTCCCTAAGGGTCTCCTGAAAAAGCGGTTCATGGGTCCTGGGCGTGCAGGAAGCTACCACCACCCGGTTGAGCCGCTCCCTTTTTATAATCTCTGCCATCTGGTTGATGGTATCTTGGGAACAGGTAAAAAGATTGTTCTGTGCAAACACCACCCCTGGCAGGGTCTTGGCATATTCAGTCACCGCCTTCACATCCACAACACTTGCTATGTTAATACCGCATGAACAGACAAAGACTCCTATTCTTGGAGGCTCCGCATAAACATTTCTCTCTGGAGGAAACTCCTTCTTTTTTGTCTCTGTCCATCTTGCCGGATAAAGCATGCACTGGGCGCTACAGGCTGCTGCACTTGCATCTATAACAGACTGGGGAATGGCTTTAGGTTCGCTAACAGCACCACAAACAAATATCCCCGGCCTGTTGGTGGCCACAGGAGAAAAAGGAGAGGTTGAAATGAAGTTGTCATGATCAAGCTCTACTTCCAGATCATGACACAACCGTATGACCTCCGGATCGGTCTCGAGACCAACAGAAAGCACAACAAGGTCGAACTCCTCTTCCCTAAGATTGCCATCTTCACCACTGTAGCGGAGTAACAGATTGTCATTGGATGAAGAAAGCACTGTATGCACCCTGGCCCTATGAAAACTGATGCCTTCGTCCTTGGCACGCTGATAGTAGGCCTCAAAACCCTTGCCGTGGGTCCTCATATCCATGAAAAAGATCGAGGCTGAAAGCTCTCCTGATTCTGAATGCTCCCTGGCAATCACCGCCTGTTTGATTGCATACATGCAACATACAGAGGAACAATAACCGTGACACGCCCGGTTTATATCCCTTGAGCCTACACACTGAAGCCAGGCAATGCGTTTGGGCTCCTTTTTGTCAGAAGGCCTTTCCATGTGCCCCATGCACGGACCAGAAGGACTTAGCAGCCTTTCAAACTCCATGCTTGTAACCACATTTTTAAAGGTTCCATAGCCTGTAAAATCCAAAACAGAAGGATCAAAGGGCTTGAAACCAAGGGCAAGAATAACCGAACCCACTTCGAGTACGAGTTCCTCTGGCTTGTCATCAAAGTTGATTGCACCGGTTGGGCACACCTTTTTACAAAATCCGCATCTACCAGGCTTTTTCAGATAGATACATGCATCTGGATCTATGGCATACTTTAAGGGAACCGCCTGGGGGTAGCGCAGATATATGGCCTTTCTAATTCCTAGGCCAAGATCAAATTCGCTAGGCACCTTTTTTGGACATTTTTCGGCACAGGTACCGCAGGCAATACACTTTTCCGGATCAACGTAACGGGGATTTTTTCTGATACGCACCCTAAAATCCCCCGGCCCTCCATGGATATCCAAAACCTCGCTAAGAGTTAAAAGGTTAATATTAAGATGACGGCCTACTTCAACGAGTTTGGGAGACAGGATGCAGGCCGAACAGTCATTTGTTGGAAAGGTCTTGTCAAGCTGGGACATGCTACCGCCAATGGCAGTGCTTTTTTCAACAAGATGCACGTAAAAACCGCTGTTTGCAAGGTCGAGGGCTGCCTGTACACCGGCGATTCCTCCTCCCACCACCAGTACCGAACCTTTTGGTCTGTTCATCTGACTAGTCCTTCCCTTTCTGATCCCCGCCGTCAAGGACAAGGGCCTTTTCCAACCAGTTCCACAGATGGGTGGTCTTCCAGTTGCCACCGTAAAATTCGCATATATCCAGAATCTGAGTATGACAGTTGTGACAAGGCGTTATGACAACATCCGCACCAGTGGCAGCAAGTTGATCAAACTTGATCTTCCCAAACCTCCGCCTGTTGGCTACAAATCCAGCCTGAAGGGCACCACCACCCCCTCCACAGCAGTAGTTGTTGGAGAGCCTGGGCCATGTATCTACGAAGTTCTCAGGGCCTGCAACGGCCTTTATGACAAAACGCAGATCCTCAGCCACCTTGTCCCCAAGCCCTTGTCGCACCAGCTTGCAGGGATCCTGGCAGGTAAACTTCAGCCCTTCCTTGTTCCAGGAAGGATCCACCTTCAGCCTTCCTTCTCTAATGAGCTGGGCATAAAGAGAAACGACACTTATAAATTCAAACTTGTGGGGAATGTTGAAGCGGCGCAACCCCTCCAGGGTTGCGTAGAACATGTGGCCTCACTCGGTGTTTATATAGTAGCGGCAACCAAGCTCATCCACTACCTCTGCCTGTTTTCTTACAGTATACTCCCAATCTTCTGGATCTCCTGTAAAAAGACAGTAGTTTGCCCCATCCCACCACTTTGAGGAATAGGTCCAGTCGATACCTGCCACGTGGAGTATCTTCCACAAAGGCACCATCTCTTCTGGCTCGACTGTCGGCTCTTTGGCATTCTGGTTCAGGTAGTAAAGAGCACCCTTCTTGTCAATGGGCGCCTGCAGATCCTTCCACTGGGGTTCATTCTGACGGACCTCTTCAAGCACATCATTAACCACCCAGACAAAGTCCTCGTTTGGAATCCCTGTACTGTTACTCTGCTTCTGAAGATCACAGGATCGCTGAAGGTTTCTGGGACGCTTGTCCCTTGGCCTCATCCCCCTGATTTCATAAACGATTCGGCCAACATCTATACCCATGGGGCAAGCATACCTACAGCGCTGGCACATGGTGCACGAATATATCCAGTTAGTTTCGAGAATCTCCTCATCCTGGCCAAGCACAAGGAGTCGGAGAAATTTCCGAGGATCAAGCCCCTCTATCCCCGATGCAGGACAACCACTAACGCACAATCCACACGTAAGACAGTAATCTATCCTCGCATCAGGAACAGCATCTTCTATCTGTTTCTTGACCCTGGCCCTGACAGATGACAGATCTATGATTTCTTTACCCATTTTTAATCCCCTGAAAGAAAAAACAAAAGGCAACAAACGCCCAAAAGACCCTTAGAGTTATCTATTAACTATATTCTTAAATACACTTTGTCAAACTAATAACAAGGTGATTTTCTCTGATTGCAGGGAATAGGAGGACAAAATTAAGAGCGTACGCTCAAATCCTGAAATATATGGAAAAATCTTGAATGCTAAACTTTATACTCTGACTCTACCTCTGACCACCTTGGGGAATTGCCTGGTTTCTGACATGGTAAAACATCCTATTGGTTGACTTACACTCTCTGCACATTCCTTAACGAAAACCATCTGTCATGCCTCCATGACGGAAATGGATTATCAGGACTGATATCGTTTCCTTTTCCAAAAAGAAGCAGCCCGGATGAAACGTCCAAAAAAAGCCTTGTTATTTATCACTAGGAACAAGCTTTACTCTACCCTGTCAAATCCCACACGAATCACTCCGTGCAAAACGTCCTTCTTCTTGAACAGGCTGTCAAAGTAATATTGTTACCATTCAAAAAAGACATTTCTGAAAAGACTGTCCAGAAAGATCAAGCACAATAGTGTCTTTTATGACCAGTGCCATTCCCATTGCCTTTTTCCCAGTAACAGACTCTCATGGGCGGGATATTAAAAAATTCAAGCTGAACCTTTTCCTGCCCCATAACGGGACTGCACAGATCTATAACCTTTTTGCTAAGCTGATAGGCCACAAACCGTCCACCTGGCACAAGAACCTCATGGATCGCCTTGATGATCTGTGAGCCGCATTCGTCACTCATTGTAGAAAAAGGAATACCTGATATCACTGCCTCAGGAGCGTCAAGATTGTGCTCGTTTAAAATGGCTTTCAGCTTTCTGGCATCTCCAAGATGGGCAATGAGACGTTCGTCTGATATCTGGCTTATTATGGAATAGAAATTCGGGTTTATCTCTATAGACAATAGTCTGGCATCTGGTTTCATATGCTCCAATATTGCCTTTGTTGTGCATCCAGTGCCTGGACCAAGCTCTACAATGGTATTTGCCTCGTTCACCCTGGCCGTTTCAACTACCCGACGGATAAGTGCCTGAGAACTTGGTATCACCGACCCTATCTGAAAAGGATGCTTAAGAAACTCCTGAAAGAAAAACAGACATCCGTTCATTACCTTTGGCAGCATGTTTGAATTTGCTTTGCGTAGGTTCATAGAACTACAAACGCCTCCTGTCATTATTGTAAATCAACAATGGCGAACAAATAATATTACGTGAACAGTGGAATCGACCCTAAAAAGGATCCCACTTCCCTCCCTTTTTCAGAGCTGGAACTAATAAAGCATATTTTTTTTTTGATACAAGGGTGCTTTTGACTTTTTATAGAAATTGATGCCTTTTTATAAGATCAAAAGTCAGGAGACAACGGTTGGGTACATGGGTTATAAACATGAGCAAAGCTGAACCAGATTGACAGACAACCAGGCAGAAACCCTTTCTGTCCTGAAACAAGAGGCGCCCCTCTTTAAATATCGCAGATAAAGAGGGGCCTTTAAGTTTTGTCTTCTAGGGGTTTATAACATTCCATCCCCTGTTTCTCATACACCTGATATAGGCCTCTTTATACTTCCTTTCTGCATCTATACCCTTGTAGGCGCCTCCGCCTATTCCTCCAGCGGCTGCTCCAATGGCCGCACCCTTCCCTGGATTGCCGGTAGCTGCACCGATAGCCGCACCTGCAGCTGCTCCTATGGCACCACCTATCAAACCTCCCTTGATGGTCTCTCCTGGCGTATAACCTGAAACCTGCTGGGCCAACATCTTGCATTCAGCAAGATCCTGCGTATAGCTGCGTTGCGGAGTAGGAACCGGAACTGGCGCTGGAGCCGGCCTTACCTGCCTTGGAGCCGGAGGTGGAGGTGGCGGCACTGGACGGGGCTGTGGTGGAGGATACTGCTGTGCCTGCGGGTAAGGCTGTGATGGATATGCTGCCGGGCTTGTGGTCGGATCAACAGTGGGAGTCCAGCCACTTTGGGATGCACATGAAGAAAGAATAAAGACAAATGCCAATAATGTAATTGGAATCAGGGATCTTTTCATAATACAAAACCTCCTTTATAAAAACGGCCTTTTAGAAAATCTGATCAAAAAGGAAAACACGTTCCAGTCAAAATCTATTTTCCCCTTCATCCTGCAATCTTGCAATGTTCCTGCCAAATTACTGTGGTCCGATCCCCAGAACAAGAGTTACTGCAATATTAAACAGTCACATACAGATAAGATATCGACATTTTTGACGGAGATCGACAAAATTGACGAGGTTAAATGTAATTGAACGGAGCTAGAACCCGGTCAAAAAGGAAGGGCCTAAAATCTCTTGGCCTACTGAAATCGATGGAGCCGGCAGCCGGACTTGAACCGGCGACCTGCTGATTACGAATCAGCTGCTCTACCAGCTGAGCTATGCCGGCATCCACATCTCGCCTTTATTAGCACAAATATCCCTGAAAGGTCAAGCACGGCAAGTCTGGAACCAAACCCTCCTAGACCACCACCACTCGCATCATGTCTTCGGCCAAAATCACCGGCCCCTTGAAATATTCCCTGCATGGCCCAAGGAGGTCACTTTTATCGCATTCCGGATAAAAATGGGTGAGCACAAGCCTTTTGACTTGCGCGGCAGCGGCCAGCCTGCCAGCCTCTGAAGGTGTCATATGCCCTTCCACCTTTTTCCCCTCTGGAGCTGCACACTCAAGCACCAGGAGGTCTGCCTGTTTCGAAAGCTCAATGAGTTCATCACAAAAATCCGTATCGCCGGAAAAGACCACAGAGGTTCCATCTGGCCCTTCTATCCGATAGGCGAGGCTGTAAGGGGTGTGCTGGGTATGAGCCGTCTTGATGAAAAAGGGGGGAAACTGCTGGTTCGTCATCAAACCGACAGGAATCTCCTCGAAGACTATCTTTTCAGGCTCTGGCTCAGCCCAGTGCCCCCATGCCTCAACAAGGCCCTTCAAAAGTCCACCAAGCCCCTCTGGCCCCCAAATGAGCACCGGCCGCTTTCGATTGAATCCAGGGCCATACTTCGAGGCAAATATGAATGGAAGCAACTCCCCGGTATGATCAGGGTGAAAGTGGGTGAAAAGTATCAGGTCTATGTCAGACTGTGACACACCTGCCCGCACCAGCCTCCTCAATGACCCTGCTGCCATGTCGATAACGATGTTGTAACCCCAGGCCTTCAACAGTTGGCATGGACCTGCCCTTCGAACCGAAGGAACACAGGTACCAGTACCGATAGTTACCACCTCCATGTAATCTGCAACCATTTAGGACTCCTCCCCACAGCCCTTGCTAAAGGGCCACTAGCTCCAGTTGCCCAAAGGCACCAATTACGTCTTGTTTTACTATTACCGCCCCCAAGACTCCTTCAATTTCTTTTAGAAAATCAAGGGCAGTCTGGATGTCTGCCTTTTTCTTAACGAGGTTTCCTGCCGCAGTGGCTGCCGCATCGGCAAGGGCACAACTCTGGCTCACCACAGTCACGGCATCCGCCCTGCCAAAACTCTTTGAATGTCCAATGGTTCCCGATGAAGTACATACACCCAAGGGACTTGGCCCTGCATCAATCCTTATTCCAATGCGCCCAGACAAGACAGAATCCCCTGCATGGATGCCAATCACACATTCAGAGGAAAGGTTTAAAAAGGTATCCCCACCATTTTCCACAATAACCTCACCTCTGCTGCATACAACCAGACGCTTGCCTACGTATTCGGCAATTGCACCAGCAACAGCGGCCATGGGGCCTACACCCGCCTTGGAACCGGCCTCCAGCATTTCCTTAACGATTTCAGGGGCAAAAGGGTCTTTTGGAATGGGAGAATATGACTCTAGGAAACCGGGATTGTCGCGTGCGTACCCTTCAATGGCTCCCCTTGCCTCAACTACCCAGGCAGATACCTGATTCGAAAAATCCTGCTCTGCCTGGATGTATAGATCAGTCTCCTTGTGTCTTACACAAAAGGAAACCAGGCCCTTTCTCTGCATGAGCGCCCGGTATGACCGAACCTCTCCCATACTGTCTAATGAACTCCATAAAGTTCATATTTTTGGGGCCTGTCAAGGAGGCCTCGGACTGCCTCTGCCGGACTCATTCCCTCATAAATCACCTTGTAAACATGCTCCACTATGGGCATATCCACCTGGTGCCGCTGTGCAAGCATGTATAGCGACTTGGACGTCTTTACTCCCTCGGCCACCATGTTCATGGAATCTAGAATCTCATCCATGCTCTTTCCTGCACCAAGTTTAAGCCCAACCTGCCGATTCCTGGATAGATCCCCGGTGCAGGTGAGCACCAAATCCCCAAGACCAGCCAGACCTGCAAAGGTAAGGGGGTTTGCTCCAAGCTTTAGTCCAAGCCGCGACATCTCGGCAAGCCCTCTTGTGATGAGGGCAGCCCGTGTATTGGTGCCAAAGCCCAGACCGTCTGAAATGCCGGCTGCTATGGCGAGCACATTTTTCACTGCCCCGCCTAGCTGAACGCCAATTACGTCCTGGGTTGTGTAGACCCTTAAAAAATCCGTGGAAAAAAAGTCTTGAAGCCCCTTGGCCTTCTCCTCGCTATATGCAGCAATGGTAACGGCTGTTGGCATACCCTGGGCCACCTCTTTGGCAAAGCTTGGCCCTGAAAGTACAGATATGCCAGAGGCCATCTGTGGAGGGAAAATTTCCTGAAAGACCTCGGTCATGGTCATAAGGCTCTCATTCTCTATGCCCTTTGCACACGAAACAATGGCAGATGGACCTGGGACAGAAGGAAGCTGCCGGGCTACCAGCTCGGCTGTCTGTCGCATCGCATGAGAAGGAACAACAAAAAGAATGACCTCTCCTCTGGACAACACTTCAGCAATGTCTGAGGTAATCACAAGGTCTTCAGGAAGCCTAAAACCTGGAAGATATCTCTTGTTTTCGCCCTTGGCACGAATCTCCTTGGCAAGGGAATCGTTTCTTACCCAGAGGGCCGTGTCTATGCCCTTTTCTGACAGGAGTTTTGCCAGGGCGGTTCCCCAGCTTCCTCCTCCAAGAACCGCTGCGCTTTTCATTGCTGTTCGTTTATACCAAGTTTTGCAATTGCGGCAAGCTTGTCTCCTTTGGCAAGGCGGATCAGCTTGACACCCTGGGCGGCACGGCCTGTTATCCTTATGTCTTTCACACTCATTCTTATAATGTTTCCACTTGCTCCCACCAGCATGATCTCGTCATTTTCATATACCAGAACCGAGCCTACCACATGGCCTATCTTCTCGGACACCTTTATATTGATAATTCCCTTTCCACCCCTTGACTGGAGCCTGTATTCTGAAATGGGAGTCCTTTTACCAAAACCGTTTTCAGTAGCCGTCAGAATGTGCCCGTGCTCATCGGTTATAATTACCATGGCAACTACCTGGTCATCTCCCTTCAGCCTGATACCTATCACACCTGCTGCCTGTCTGCCCATGGGACGTATGTCGCCTTCTGAGAAACGTATGCTGAAGCCGTTTTTCGTTGCCAGAAAGACCTCTGCGTTACCATCGGTAAGAGAGGCTGTAACCAGCTCGTCACCCTCCTTTATCGTAGCAGCTATAATGCCTGAAGGCCTTGGATGGGAAAAATCTTTCAAGGGCGTCTTCTTGACAATCCCGGTCTTTGTGGCCATAACGATAAACTTGCCCTCTTCAAACTCCCTGACCGGAACCACTGCAGCTATATACTCGTTAGCCTTTTTATCTATCGGAAGGAGATTAACCAGGGCCTTGCCTCTAGACGTACGTGCTGCTTCAGGAATCTGATGGACCTTTAACCAGTAGATCCTGCCAAGATTGCTAAAGCACAAAAAATAGTCGTGGGTTGAGGCCACAAAGAGCCTTTCTACAAAGTCCTCCTGCTTAGACGAAAGACCTATGACACCCTTGCCTCCTCGCTTCTGGCTTCGATAGAGGCTGAGAGGATTTCTTTTGATGTAACCCCTGTGGGAAAGGGTTACCACCATGTCTTCTTCAGCAATAAGATCCTCTATTCGTATCTCCTTGGGCTCACCTATAATTTCGGACCTTCTGGGAATGGCATACTCTTCTTTTATAGTTGTCAGCTCATCATGAATGATATCAAGCACTCTCTGTTCCTTTGCCAGGATATCCTCATAATCCTTTATCTCGGCAAGAACCTTTTTGTACTCTTCCAGGATCTTTTCAAGCTCAAGCCCTGTCAGCCTTTGCAGACGCATATCCAAAATAGCCTGGGCCTGGATTGGACTAAGATCAAACCGGTCAATCAATCCATTCTTGGCCTCTTGAGGCGTCTTTGATGCCCTAATCAGGGCCACAACGTCATCCAGGTTGTCAATGGCTATTTTCAGGCCCTCCAGTATATGTGCCCTTTCTCTGGCCTTTCTCAGAAGATAAGTGGTTCGCCTGATTATTATGGTCTTTCTGTGCTCTATAAAGTGGGTCAGGAGTTCCTTAAGGTTTAGAAGCTCCGGTTTGCCATTGACAATGGCAAGAAGGATGATGCCAAAGCTTGTCTCCATGGCAGTGTGCTTATAGAGATGATTAAGAACCACCTGGGCAACACCGTCTCTTTTCAGCTCAACAACAATGCGCATACCTCTTCTGTCAGACTCGTCTCTGACAGAATGGATACCCTCTACCTTCTTGTCCCTGACCAAGGCGGCTATCTTTTCTACCAGCCTTGCCTTGTTAACCTGATAGGGAATCTCGGTAACCACAATCTGCTCCTTGTTTCCCTTTGCAACCTGTTCTATTGTGGCCCGGGCCCTCATCCTGACTATTCCCCTGCCAGTCTCATAGGCCTCCTTGATTCCCTTGCGCCCTGTTATGTATGCCCCTGTTGGGAAATCAGGCCCTTCTACATATTCCATTAGATCTGCCACTGTCAGATTTGGGTTCTTGATCAGGGCTATCAGCGCATTTATCACTTCACCCAGGTTGTGTGGCGGAATGTTGGTAGCCATGCCAACGGCTATGCCAGATGAACCGTTTATGAGAAGATTTGGAATCTTGGCAGGCAAAACAGTAGGCTCAAGCAGGGAATTGTCATAGTTTGGAACAAAATCCACGGTTTCCTTGTCAAGATCCTGCAAAAGCTCATGGGCAAGCTTGGTAAGGCGCACCTCGGTATAACGCATGGCAGCGGGAGAATCCCCATCTATAGAGCCGAAATTACCCTGGCCATCAATGAGAGGATAGCCCATGGAAAAATCCTGGGCCATGCGGACAATTGCGTCATAAACAGCAGCGTCTCCATGGGGATGATACTTACCGATAACATCACCAACAATACGCGCTGACTTTTTATATGGCCTGTTGTAAGAATTTCCGAGTTCGTGCATGGCATAAAGTATGCGTCTATGAACAGGCTTTAGCCCATCACGCACGTCTGGCAAGGCCCTGCCGATAATCACGCTCATGGCGTAATCTAGATAGGATCTCTTCAGCTCTTTGGATATGTCACAAACATCCACCTTTTCTTTAAACAGTTGTTGCTGTTCAGCCATCTATCACTCCTGATAAGCTCAATTTTAGCAGTCTTTTATAAATTACCTTAAAGAAGAACCTGTAGTCGTCATTGTAAAACGGCAGTGTTTTACGCCTTTGAGCGCCTTTAACTTGTAGGCTACACCCCTGAGAGTACTAGGTTTTCCCTTGACTATCGCTACTTCAAGACAGTTGTCATGGTCAAGGTGCACATGCTGGGAGGCTATTACATGGTCTGCAAACTGATGCTGGATTCGAATAATGGAATCAACCAGTTCCCTTTTATGATGATCAAACACATAGGTAATGGTTCCCACCACCTCCTTATCCTGTGCATCCGCCTCCCACTCCTGTTCAACAAGTTTTTCCCTAATAAGGTCCCGGATGGCCTCGGACCGGTTCTTGTAGGCACGCATCTTGATGTAATCATCAAAGGCCTGAATGAGGGACTTGGGGATTGACACACCAAATCTACATAGGGTTTCTTTCTTCTCTTTATGCATACTCTGTCTTCTTTATGAAAAAAGAAATAAGTTTTCGTAATTATACAAGATATGCGCAGAATTAAAAACCAATTCAACAAAACAAGATACAGCCCCATGACACTTCGCCCTAAAGAGGCTACGCTGCCACGCCCTACAAGAAAGAAACTTAACCCTTTATGATGGAAAGCATCTCCTTTACTGCCCGTTCAAGCCCTACGAATACAGAACGCGAAATGACAGAGTGCCCGATACTGAACTCCACTATTTCGCTTACCGCTGCAAGCCTTCCCGTGTTCTGATAGTTAAGTCCGTGCCCTGCATGAACTCTCAAACCTAGATCTGTGGCAAGCCTGGCCATCTCTGCGATCTTGTCAAATTCTCTATCCCGGGTCTTTTCATCCCTCGCATCTGCATAACGGCCTGTATGGATCTCTATACACTCGGCCCCTGTCCTTTTTGCTGCCTCTATCTGTTCCTTTTCCGCATCAATAAAAAGGCTTACCGGAATACCTGCATCATGAAGCCTGGAAACCGCATCGGTAACAGACCTTTCAAGGCCTGCAACATCAAGCCCTCCTTCGGTAGTCAGCTCCTGCCTCTTTTCAGGCACAAGGGTTACTATGTCTGGCCTTATATCCGAGGCAATGGATATCATCTCGTCAGTTGCAGCCATCTCAAGGGTCAGTCTTGTCTGCACTATCTCCTTGATAAGACGTACGTCTCTGTCCTGTATATGCCGTCTGTCCTCCCTCAGATGGACCACAACGCCGTCCGCCCCTGCAAGCTCAACCATCCCGGCAGCAACCACAGGTTCTGGCTCAACCCCGCCTCTTGCCTGACGAATTGTTGCCACATGATCCACATTTATGCAAAGATCAGCCATAATATTCCTCCTGAAAAGGGTCTTTTTGAGTTCAAACTCCATATGCCCCATTCTGAGAGCATCTTCCGGACCACGCTCATGATCCTCACCTAGCAGATGAACAAAGCCATGAACAAGCAACTCAACCAACCGGTTCGACAAGGTAGTCAAACCCTGTTGCGCCTCTTCTCTTGCCCTGTCTATGGAAATAACCACATCCCCAAGACAGTCCATGTCATCCATGGGAAATGAAATGACATTGGTGGGCCAGGGTCTGTTGAACCACCTTCTGTTGAACTGCTCTATTGTTGGATTGTCAGTTAAAAGAACGTTTAATTCCTTCTGCTGAAGGCCTCTTGCCCTCAGAAGGTTATCTGCACATCTCTTTAGCCAAAGCGTACTGAAAGGCCGTGTATAATCAACAAGTATGTTAGCAGGCATGATCTAGGGAAGCCTTTGCTTCTTTCTTTCTTCCTTTTCCTCGTAAGCCTGGATAATCCTTTTAACCAGAGGATGTCTAACAACATCCTTTTTTGAAAAGGCACAAAAACGTATCCCCTTGATATCCTTAAGCAATCTTTTTGCTTCAACAAGTCCAGACTGGGTCCTATCATCAAGGTCTATCTGGGTAATGTCTCCGGTTATCACGGCCTTGGAACCAAAGCCTATCCTGGTAAGAAACATCTTCATCTGGCTGGAGGTGGTGTTCTGGGCCTCATCCAGGATAATGAATGCATCGTTCAGAGTCCGTCCCCTCATAAACGCCAGGGGGGCCACCTCTATGATGCCCCTTTCAAGCAGACGGGCCACCCGATCAAATGGAAGCATGTCGTATAGGGCATCGTATAGGGGACGAAGATAGGGATTTACCTTTTCCTCTAGGTCCCCTGGTAAAAAACCAAGCCTTTCACCAGCCTCAACTGCAGGACGCACCATTATTATTCTAGAAATCTCATCGTTAAGCAGAAAAGAGATGGCCATTGCCATGGCCAGATAGGTCTTGCCAGTACCCGCAGGCCCTATTCCAAAAACGATGTCGTTTTTCCTGATGGCCTCAACATAGTACTTCTGGGCAAGACTTTTGGGAGAAATCTTCTTGCGTCCCGACTTGATTGTCAGATTATCAAGAAATATGTCTGCAATCTTTGCCTTCGGGTCTTCACTGAGTATAGTTATTGCAAACTCAACGTCCCTTGATTCCAGAGGATAGCCCTGCTGGACCAGATTATAGAGCTGGACGCATGCTCGCTGGGCCAGATCTATGCCTGCAGCATCTCCTGTAATGGTAAGCTGGTTACCCTTTGTACTGATATCCACCCCAAGGGCGTCTTCTATGAGCTTTAGGTTGCTTCCATGCTCACCGTAGAGATCAATAACCTTGGTGTTGTCTTCAAAATCCAGATTTGTACTGACCATAATGAAAGTTTTTTAAACTACGAAATGTCTCCTAATGTTCTGTCGTACAGTTTTCCCACCCCGTACTCCTTCCTCCTGAGAAACTTTTCCCAGGGAGGGCCGATTATCTGCATTTCAGGATGTTCCTTCTGCACCTCTCTTGCAATCTGCATCTCCTTGGTGCAACCGGTGCTATAGGTTGCATCCTTGCCCACCCATTCAGGAGGAACCTTTTCTCCCATAAGCTCAAAGGCCTTTTCAATGTCTTCATAGGTCTGAAATCGCCATATATCTATAAGGCCGCTTCTCTGGACAATCTCCCACATGTACATGAGATCGTCTGCATCCATGCCAGGTTCAAAATGCTCAGCCGGATTTATTATGACCACATCCTTGTGCTTCTGACGCAGATAGTTCACAAATACTTTAAGGATCTTCTTTGCCATTTCAAGCTGACCTGGAATACTGCCAACAATGGCACTGTAAAACATTATGGTCTTGCCCTTTCTCTTCTCCATCTTCAGGTGGTAGATAAGGGCCTCGGCCTTGGCGCGAAGATCCGCCTCGGAAAAACGGACAGCCTTTGGATGTTTGGGCTTGAACTGAATCTCAAGATAATCGTTAACGTCCAGATTTCTCAACATCATGTTTCTGGTATAGCTGAAACTTGAACGGGAGATATACCAGGCATCATTGGGAGAACGAATAAGGACCTCGTCCGCCTCCTTGAAAGCCCTGGCAAAGGTTACAGACGTCAAGAGGGGATTGAACCTCTCCTGGGTCCCGTCATCTATCACAAAGATGGTCTTGTCACTTTTGAGCTTGTCAATAAGGGCGTTTTTTGAAATGTTGCGTTCGGTAACAATCTCTGCAACCTTGAACCTGTCTGCAAGGTAAGGGTCTTCCATAACATCCGCCATTGTTATTTCATTAAAATAAAAGGCGTGTTTTACAGAGATGATAACTTTTACACCAAACCTGATAAGTATCTTTATTATTTCAAGATCTAGCAAGATCGAACCGGCCAGAGGGCTTTTCCACAGAATGTAATGCCACTCCTGGTCCTTGTGCCAGGTGCGCAGGGTTTCTTCCAGATGCTCCCAGCCTGAACCCTTTACCTCTGTGGACATGAAGTGCATGAGTTTTTCCTTGGTAAGCTCCTCTGTCTCCATGACCTTTTCCAGGTTAAACGCCAGGCTGAAAAGCCTTTGGAGTTTTAGAAAACTTATTCTCAGGCCAATCTCATCCAGCGGTGAATCAGCCTCCAGGGAAAGGCCCTCTCTATCATTGATGGCATCCCTGTAGGACTGTGAATCAAGAAGCTGGCTCACCTTTTTGTTCATCTCTTCCTTTTTACGGGCAAGGGGTCTGTCTATCTCGCTTACGCGAATGAAAATATGCAGGAGCCGTTTTTCTATTCTGGATGGAAGCATCACCAGGGAGGCTGTGTCATGCCTGAACTTTATATGAAGCAGGTTCAGCAGAAAATCCCTTTTGAACCTGTCTTCGATAATGGATGTGACAAGGGGCTTGACCTTATCCCACACCTTCATGTAGTTCATTATGAGCCAATCGCTGTCGGTCTTATTTATTATGGCATTGAAGGTGCGGTCCGAACATGGATAGTAGAGCTGATTAGGCTCTGTATAGACTATGAACCTCAACTGCTCAGGAGAGGCCACCTCATGCGGATACGCCTCATAGGCAAGATGATTTTCGGTGTAGAAATTGGTAAGCCATGCTTCTCTTTCAGGGTCCCTTTTATCTTGCTCCTTTGGCAGCTCGCTCATCACCTTGTTTAAAACATTTTCTTTTTTATAAAGATGTATACAACCACGGCAGACATGAGAAATGACAGACCCATTGTGATGAAAAAGGCATGCGGATTGTGCTGAAAAGGCAATTCGATATTCATGCCATAGATACTTGCCACGAGATTAGGGAGCATGAGCACAATGGTGACCGCAGTCAGAAACTTCATTACTATATTGAGATTGTTGGAGATAACAGAGGCATAGGCATCCATCATACCCGCCAGAATGTCGCTGTATATCTTTGCCATCTCAATGGCCTGCATGTTTTCTATCTGTGCGTCTTCCAGGATGTCTTCGTCGTCTTCGGAGATCGCAAGGTACCTTCCACTGCCCAGACGGGCCATTACCATGTCGTTGGCCTTTAGACTGGTATTAAAATATACAAGGCTCTTTTCCAGGTTAAGGAGCTTAATCAGTTCCTTGTTCCTCATGGAGCGATGGAGTTCTTCCTCATACTCATCCATAAGCCTGTCTATCAGACGCAGATAACGAAGATACTCTCCGGCAACCCGCAGAAAAATGTTGAATATAAATCTGATATGGCTTGAAAGGACCCTCTGTTTTCCAGCTGTCTCAATAACCTTGTCCAGCACTGGCGACTTTATGGGGCATACCGTAATAACGATATCCTCTACAAGGATAATTCCCAATGGAATCGTTTCGTAACGCACTACATCTTCCACATGCTGGGGATGGGGAATCTTAACTATGATGAGGAGCTGATCCTCATCGCTCTCTACCCTGGAGGTCTCTTCCGGATCCAAGGGATAGCGCAAAAATTCCGGCAGGACTTGAGTCTCTTTCAATATCCTATTAAGTTCATCCTCTGTGGGAGCTGTCAGGTTTATCCAACAGCCCTTTTCTATAGTGTCTAAAGACTCTATGCCAGTCTTTTTTTGTTTGTATATTTGAAGCAAAGCTGCACCTGCGAAAATTTTTTCTACATTTATAAGACAGGCCATGGGTTTAGGCAAGAAAAGAGATTCTATCACCTTGAGAGGTGCCATTGGCTGTTAATGAAATTTTGCAGTCCTGCTTTCTGTTTAAGGGGCTTTCTGGCTCTTACATCGAGCAGCTTAAAACCATTGGGAAGCTAAAGTCCTTTAACAAAAAGGAGGCCATATTCTTTGAAGGAGAACCTGCCAAGGGATTCTATATCGTGGTTAGTGGCAAGGTTAAAATATTCAAGCTTTCCTCTGAAGGTCGGGAACAGATTCTCCACATCTTTGCTCAGGGTGAACCCTTCGGCGAGGCAGCGGCATTTGCAGACATGCCCTATCCCGCCAATGCCGCCGCCATGGAAAATAGCCAGGCCTTTTACATCCCCAGGACAGGTTTTGAACGACTACTCAAGGAAAACCCGTCCCTTTCGCTTAATCTACTTGCCATACTCTCTAAAAGACTCATGATATTTGCAAGGATGATAGGAGACCTGTCTTTGAAAGAGGTTCCAGGAAGACTTGCAACATATCTGTTAATATCAAGTGCCCAAAAGGGGGGCACAAATTCCTTGAGCCTAGATCTTACAAAGACCCAGCTTGCCAGCCTCCTTGGCACCATCCCAGAGACGCTGTCAAGGATCCTATCAAGGATGCAAAAGGCAGGAATAATAGAAGTACATGGTGCTGATATAACCATTAAGAACAGGGGAGAACTTCAAAAGATCTCAGGCCTTACTCAGGATGACGTAGGTTTGACAATATCATGAAGATAAAAAACAGTCATTTTCAGTCATGTTTTCTAGTCTTTGCAGTGTTTGCAATGGTGTTTGGGCTCGGCAAGGGATCGGCTGAAACCTCAAATAAAAAATATGGCCCCACTGCCTCTGCGGTAAAACAGGTCAAAATCGTGTGTCCCTTTCTCTTACGAACCTGTCTTGATGAGCTGGTTACAGGGTTCAGAAAAACCACTCGAGCTCCCAAAATCGTTGTCCTCAACAGTAACGACAAGGACATGGCAGGACAAACCCCAGAGCCTGTGCTGCAGTTTACGATTCTAGAAAAGTTTCCATCTAACAAACTCGAAGCCAACTCTACGGAACAAAGAAAATACAATTTCCTACCGCTTGGCAAAGTAGCCCTTGCCATATTTGTAAGTAAAGAAACCCCTTTGAAAGGCCTGACAATACCCCAGGTAGACTCTATTTTTTCAAGAGACAGGAGATGCGGATTTCCCTTTGACATTCACTGTTTTGGCCAGCTTGGCCTTACTGGCAAGTGGCTGGATTCCGAGATCGAACCCCTTGGGCCCGCCTCGTTCCCGTCTCTAGCAAGATGGTTCAAAAGGGCATGCATGTGTAATGGTACTTTTAAAGACAAAGTCAAACTTCTTGCTACAAAAACTGACCTTTTCAAGGCCGTGTCTTCTCAAAGCAGGGCCATTGGCTTTTATATGTCTACAAGAAGGAATAAAGACAGGATAAAACCGGTGGCTATCTCTGTTAAGGAAGGAAAGGATTACTTTCTGCCGACTCCTGATAACATCAATTCGGGTGATTATCCTCTTACCACAACCGCTGGAATACGATATCAAAAGGCCATACTGGATCAGAAAGAAATGGCCTTTTTACACTTTTGCCTTTCAAAAAAAGGACAAAAAATATTATCCTCCCATGGGATTATACCTCGCTATCCAAAGGGGTATAAAGGAAAGGGGCTGCCAGCAGTCGAGACTGTCACTCCCTAAGGATTTCTGTGCCGACTCCCGAGTCAGTAAAAAGCTCCAGCAAGATCGCATGCTCTCTCCTGCCATCAAGGATATGGGCCTTTTTGGTGCCTTGCCTTAGGGCCTTTAGACATGCCTTGAGCTTTGGGATCATGCCCCCTGAGGCAGTACCCTCTTCCAAGGCCCTTTCTACCTCTTTCATGGTCATGGAGTGGATGAGTCTCTGCTCCTCCCCTTCTCCTCCCTGACCAAGGACACCAGGAACGTCCGTAAGCAAAATGAGCTTTTCGGCACGTAGTTTCCCGGCAATAGAACCTGCCACCAGATCCGCATTTATATTGTAGGCCTGGGAGTCAGGCCCCACACCCACTGGGGCAATTACTGGAATAAAGCCATCCTTTTCAAGGGCCACCAACACCTCTGGGTTCACCTTGGATACTTTGCCTACTCTGCCTATATCAATTATCTCCGGTGGCCGCTCATCTCCAGAGTAGCGATATATTTTCATTCTCTCAGCCTGTACCAGCTCTCCATCTCTGCCTGAAAGGCCCACCGCCCTGCCCCCGAGCCTGTTTATAAGGCCAACGATCTCCTTGTTGACAGTACCAACAAGCACCATTTCAACCACGCTCATGGTCTCATCATCTGTGACCCTTTGCCCCTCAATGAATGTGGGCTTGATACCCATTCTGTCCATAATACTGCTTATCTGAGGACCTCCTCCATGGACAATTATGGGATTTATGCCCACATATTTCATAAGAATGATGTCCAGGGCAAAATTCTTCTTTAGCTCCTCATCCACCATGGCATGACCGCCATACTTTATGACAATGGTTTTGCCGTAAAAACGCCTTATGTAAGGCAATGCCTCCACTAATACCTGGGCGGTTACTGATGACGAAGTTGACATAATATGACTCTCTCCTACAGAATAAACCTGCTAAGATCCTGATCTTCCATTATATCAGCCAGTTTTTCACGCACATAGTTGGCTGTGATGCGAATGACCTGAGGTGCAATGTCTGGCGCCTCAAAGGAGATCTCTTCAAGGAGCCTTTCCATGACGGTATGGAGCCTTCTGGCCCCGATGTTCTCGGTCCTGGAGTTGACCTCAAAGGCTATCTTTGCAATCTCGGAAATAGCCTCATCATCAAATTGAAGCTCTATGTCTTCCGTCTCCATAAGAGCCTTGTACTGGGTTACAAGGGCATTTTCAGGCTCCACCAGGATACGGGCAAAGTCTTCCTGGGTAAGGGAGTCAAGCTCCACCCTTATGGGGAAACGCCCTTGCAGCTCTGGCAGAAGATCAGAAGGCTTTGCCACATGAAAGGCACCACTTGCAATAAAAAGGATATGGTCTGTACGTACGATTCCGTACTTGGTGTGGACACTTGTTCCTTCAACAATAGGAAGAAGATCGCGCTGCACCCCTTCCCTTGATACATCAGGGCCGCCCTTTGAGGCAGAACCTGCCGCGATCTTATCTATTTCATCCAAGAATATGATGCCAGACTGCTCCACCCGAGCAATGGCCTTTTCCACCACCTTGTCCATGTCTATCAGACGGCCGGCAGCCTCCTGTTCAAGGATCTTTCTCGCCTCCTTGACCTTCACTTGTCGTCTCTTTCTCTTCTTAGGAAAGATGTTTGAAAGCATATCCTGAAGATTTGACTGCATCTCTTCCATACCAGCTGCAGCAAATATCTCTACCATGGGAGCAGCAGAACGCGCCGAGACCTCAAGTTCAACTGGACGCTCATCCAACTTTCCTTCCCTGAGCATCTGCCTGAAACGCTCCCTAGTCTCTGAAGCCGTTTCTTCCTGTCCAGGTGTTGACCTTGGAAGGAGAAGATCCAGAAGCCTTTCTTCAGCCTGACGCCGTGCCTTTTCCTGAACCTTCTGTTTCTCCTCTGCCTTTACCATGTCAACAGCAAGATGGGTAAGATCCCGGATCATAGATTCCACATCCCGCCCTACATACCCAACCTCTGTAAACTTGCTGGCCTCGATCTTCAAAAATGGCGACTTCGCAAGCCTTGCAAGCCTTCGGGCAATCTCGGTTTTACCTACTCCAGTCGGCCCAATCATAATTATATTCTTAGGAGCTATCTCGTCTCTAAGCTCCTCTGGTACTTGCTGACGGCGCCACCTGTTCCTGAGGGCAATGGCAACCGAACGCTTGGCCTTGGCCTGGCCAATGATATACTTATCAAGCTCTGCCACTATCTCCCTTGGGGTCAAAGGCTGTATGTCATCTAACAATTCGAGCTTTTTCATGTTCTTATTCCTCTATTGCTTCAAAAACCAGGTTTTGATTGGTATAGATGCAAATATCTGCTGCAATCTCAAGGGCACTTTTTGCTATCTCCTCCGTATCAAGGGAACTGTGGGCTATCAAAGCCCTTGCGGCAGCCAGCGCATAAGGGCCTCCGGAACCGATTGCTATGATCCCGTCGTCTGGTTCTATGACATCACCAAGTCCACTTATTAAAAGCGTATGCTCCTTATCGGCTGCTATAAGCATTGCCTCCAGACGCCTCAACAGCTTGTCGGTTCTCCAGTCCTTTGCAAGCTCAACGGCAGCCCTCATAAGGTTGCCTCCATAGGCCTCAAGCTTTGAATCAAGCCTTTCAAAGAGGGTAAAGGCATCGGCAGTTGCCCCTGCAAAGCCTGTAATCACCTTTCCGTTGAAAAGGCGTCTTACCTTTTTGGCACTTTTTTTCATAACAGTGCTTCCCACTGTAACCTGCCCATCGCCACCTATAACCACCTTGCCCTTGTGCCTGACTGCTATCACAGTAGTACCCTTGAACGGTTCCATGCTTTACCCCTTTGCCGTATTTTGAGGATTTAGAAAGGATTTTTCATCACACCGCTATTAATAACAATGCCCTTGCTTAAATACAATGACCTTGAAAGGAAAAGGCAGCCTGGCAAGCATGTTTGCTCTCAAGGCTGCCCTTTATCAAAACGGTTTGGAGATCGGCCTTTTCTATTATGTCTGTATCCTTACTGCACAGACCTTGTATTCTGGAGTCAGAGTCTTGGAGTCCATGCCAGGGCTGGTCAGGAAATTTGTAAGAGTTTCCTGATGATGAAATGTCATGAAAACAGTACCTGGCTTGCTCCTTTTGGTTATTAAGGCCTTTGCCTTTATCTTGGCCCGACGGGATTCCACCTTTATTACAGCTCCATCCTGTATTCCTAGACGGCCTGCATCTTCTGGATGGATCTCTACCAACTCCTCAGGACAGATCCTTTCAAACCCCTCACAGCGCCTAGTCATGGAACCATTGTTGTAGTGCTCAAGATGCCTTCCTGTAATCAGGACAAAGGGGTATTCTTCATCAGCCTCCTCTTCCGGAATAATGTAAGAAACAGGCACAAAACTGGCCTTACCCCTTGGGAAGCTCTCCGTATGAAGAAGGGGTGTTCCTGGATGGTCTGGAGAGGGACATGGCCACACCATGCCTTTTTCACCCAACCTATCGTATGAGATTCCTGCATATGCAGGACTTACCCTTGCAATCTCTGCCATGATCTGCTCCGGCCCTGTATAGAACATGGGATAACCAGTTGCCTGGGATACAAGACAGACTATCTCCCAGTCTGCCTTTGCCTTGCCTGGAGGATCTATAACCTTGGTCACCCGCCTGACCCTGCGCTCACCACTAGTAAAGGTCCCGTCCTTTTCATAGAAACAGGCAGAAGGAAGCACCACATGGGCGAAATTTGCTGTCTCAGTAAGAAACATATCCTGCACAACAACAAAGTCCATGGCCCGAAGCGCCTCATGTACCCGAGCGATATTTGATTGGGTTTGGGCTGGATCGTAACCAACACAGTAAAGCCCCTTGAACTTCCCTTCCAGGGCCGCATCGTACATCTGGGGTTCAAGCAGGCCGTCCTTTACAGGCAAACTGCTAACACCCCAGGCCTTTGCAAATTTTTCAAGCACTGCCGGATCGTCTGTAGGCTGATAACCAGGGAACGTGTAGGGCAAGGTTCCCATGTCACAGGCACCCTGTACGTTGTTCTGGCCCCGCAGGGGATTTATGCCATTGTGCGCACGGCCCACATGTCCTGTTGCAAGGACCAGATTTGCCAAGGCAATGACCCCTGCTGTGCCTCCCTTGTGTTCGGCCACACCAAGACCGTAAAGGACTAGAGCATTTTCAGCCAATGCATATTTTCTTGCCGCCTGCCTGACCAGTTCAGGATCCACCTCTGTAATCTGTTTCACCTTTTCTGGTGGATAATCCTGGATATGTTTCTTTACGGCATCAAACTGTTCTGTCCTTTCCGCTATGAATTTCTCATCCACCAATCCCTCTTCTATAATGCAATACAGAATAGAGTTTAGAAGGGGGATGTTACCCCCTGGAGCCACCCTCAGCCATATGCCGTCCTGCTGTTTCTCAGCGATGGCAGCCACCTCGGTTCTGCGAGGGTCAATAACTATCAGGTCGGTTCCTCTGCTGGCGGCCTCCTTTACCTTGAGGCCGACTATTGGATGTGCCTCAGTGGTGTTGGAACCACAAATCAGCAGACAGTCTGTGCCAACAATCTGCTCAAAGGGTGTTGTGGCTGCGCCGCTTCCAAGTGTTGCCAGCAGACCGCTGACAGATGGAGCGTGTCAGACCCGGGCGCAGTTGTCCACATTGTTGGTGCCCCAGGCCGCTCGCGCCAGTTTCTGAAGCAGATAGTTCTCCTCATTTGTACACCTGGAAGAGGCCAGAATACCCAGGGAATCTGAACCAAAGTTGTCCTTAATAGCACCAAAACGGGCGGCTACCATCCTTAGGGCCTCGTCCCAGTCCACCTCTCTGAAGGGCTCGTCTATGGTATCCCTGACCAGGGGACTACGAAGCCTGTCTTCATGACGATAAAAGGTGTAGCCAAACCTGCCCTTGACACAAAGCTGGCCCCAGTTTGGTGGTCTTTTCCTATCGGCCTTTATCTCCAGTATGGCTCCATACTTGGTCACCACATCCAGGCTGCAGCCTGTTCCACAGTAGGTGCAAACACTCTTGACACTGGTAAGCTGGCCTGGGAACATGGGAATGACAAGATCCTGTTTTGACAAAGTGCCAGTTGGACAGGCGTCAACGCAGGCCCCACAGGACACACAGCTGTCGTTGAGCTTGATGGAGACTTCCTGGATTAGCTGGGTCTTTTCATCACGTTTTATGTCAAGCTCAAGGGCACCATACTGACAACTTCTCTCACACCTTGTACATCCTATACACTTGTTGGCGTCAATAACAATAAAGGGATGGCTTCTATCTACAGGATACTTGAGCCTTGTCCTTGCCACATTGGCCTTTACTTTGTAATCAACACAAAGCTCCCTGTAGGTACACTTGGACAGGCCAAGACATCCGCACTGCAGACACCTTTTGGCCTCCCTTACTGCCATCTGTTCTGAAAACCCAAGGTTGGTTTCATCAAAATCCCCGATTCGCCTCTCTGGAGGCCTGGAGGGCATGACCTCGTTGAGCTTGATGGAGTAGCCATCAAAGTTGTGCATGTCCACATCCTCGAACCGCTTGCCCTTTGTAAAGTTGAACCTGGCCTCTGCGATTCCCGCCTTTTCACTCATGAGGTACTCGTGGATGGATTCTGCTGCCCTCCTGCCCCCAGCAACCGCCTGTATAACAGTTCTGGAGCCTGTAGCAGCATCACCACCTGCGTATACTCCCTCAACGCTTGTCTTCATTGTGGAGGGATGGGTCTTGATGGTCTTTCTTGGAGTGAGCTTTATGGTAGCCTCAATCTCACCAAAGCTTTGTATGGTCGGGTCCCCTTCCTGGCCAAGTGCCGAAATCACCGTATCACCTGTCCAGTAAAGACGAGAGCCAGGCATGGGAATGGGATGACGAATGCCCCTTTTGTCAGGCTCATCAAGAATGGTTCTTGCCATCTCTACCTTGAGTTTTTCGTCTTCCTCAACAATTTTCAATGGAGTGGCCATAAGGAAGAACTGTACACCTTCCTTTTCGGCCTCTTCTATTTCACGCTGATGGGCAGGCAGCTCCACACGTGAACGGGGATATATTACCGTGACACTTTTTGCTCCAAGACGTCTGGCGCTTCTGGCAGCGTCCACAGCAATATCGCCACCGCCTACAATAAGCACCTCCTCGCCTATCTTCGGCCTTTGACCCTTGTTAACTTCCTTGAGAAACTTTAGACCACAGATGGCAAGCTCCGAGCCCTCTATCTCCAGCTTCTTTTGTCTCGACAGACCAACCGCAATAAATACCGCATCGAAACCCTGGTCTTTGAGATCCTGAATGGTGAAATCTTCGCCCCACTTCTTTTTGAGCTTTACATGGACTCCAAGATTCAGGATATTCTGGACCTCTCTATCCACCTCCTTGTTTGGCAGCTTATAACCTGGTATTCCGTATCTTAGGAGTCCGCCAAGCTTTTCCTCTGCCTCAAAGATTGTTACATCATGCCCCTGTTTTCTTAAAAAATGTGCACACGACAGTCCGGCAGGCCCTCCTCCGATTATAGCAACCCTCTTACCAGTGGGTTTGCCAACCACATCATCCCTGAAACCCACCTCTGAAGCATAGTCTGCCACAAAACGTTTCAGGTGATTTATTGCTATTGGCTCGTCAAGAAGTATCCTCCTGCACCTGGTCTCACAAAAACGTGGACAGACCCTGCCGACTGAGATAGGAAGGGGATTTTTCTCCTTTATAAGCATAAGGGCCGCCTTGTATTCGCCCTTGGCGATGAGGTTTACATAGCCTTGGACATTTATGCCCCCAGGACATGTAAGGTTGCAAGGTGCCCTGCAGTCACCGTAGTGACTCTCGGCAAGTAGAGTGAGTCTCTCTTTTCTAAAAGCGTCCAGTTCCTTTGAATGTACTGCTATTACTTGACCATCCTCAGCAGGCGTGTTGCAGGCCCTTACCCTGCCCTTTCCTTCAACATCAACCATACAAATTAGGCAGGGAGTGCTGGAATCTGCCGCTCCCTCAAGATGACACAGGGTGGGAATCTCTATGCCGGCACCCTTGGCAGCCTGGAGAATGGTCTGGCCCTTTTGGGCCTCTATCTCCTTACCGTCTACTGTAATCTTGATTTTCTCTGACATTTGCCACCTTTCTATACAAAAATGGTGGGAATGAACCCACCATCTTATAATACCGTTTGAATACTAAATTTTAAAGTTCCAGCCAGGACTCTGAAAAGATGGTCTTGCCCATAAGCACCCTGGTGGTTTTGTAATATTCCGTTTCCTTGTCTGACAAGGTTGACGGATCAGGTTCGTTCCCATCCATTATGTCATGAACCAGTTTCACCAGCTCTGGCCGCTCTCCATGGGCCAGTTCCATAAGTTCCTGGTCATAGGCATCAACAATGGCAGACCAGATACCCACTTTCATGAGCATGGCAAGATATGCCCTGTTGAGGTAGGGGCGAAGGTGTGCCTCTACACCATTTGACACGTTGGACAAGCCCACCGTGCTCTTGACCCCTGGAGCAATATCAGGAAGCATGGACATAAACTCCAGACCGCTCATAACCTGCTCGGATCCCAGTGTAATTGGTGTTGCAATCGGGTCTATGAGTATCTTTTCATTAGGAATGCCAGCCTCATTCATGGCCATTGTGAGGTCCACGGTCATTGCCGCCCTCTCGTTGGAATCCCTTGGCATGCCATCTACTCCCCAAAGCAGTCCCACCACGTAGCAACCTGTTTCGGCTGCAACAGGAATCAGCTTTTTCATCCTCTCTGGCTGCAGGGATATGGAGTTCATTATGTGTTGCTTTGGATTTTTTGCAGCACGCATACCGGCAATCAAGGCATCTGCATTGGTAGTATCAAGGGAAAGGGGGCAATCCGTTACCTCCTCAACGACTCTCACAATCCAGGGCATAAGCTCGGTGCCGTCCTTCCTGGCAGGACCGATGTTGAGATCAAGATAGTCTCCTCCAAAGGCCACCTCTTCATGGGCCATCTCTACGATAGGCCTTGGATCCCTGGCCCGCATGGCCCCTCCTGTACGCTTTCCCATTATATTGATGCTTTCAGCTATACATTGAACGTACATATCTCTTCCTCACCCTTGATAATTTATCAGCCCTCAGGCTGCCAGCTCTTAAGATAGGAGGGAAGGTGGCTTGCCTCCCTCGGTCCAATCTGAATCTTCCAGTCAGGTAACTCTTCTTCCAGTTCACCTTTAATAGAGGCCAGGTAGCCTGGAATAATTAGGCTTCTGTGTTTGACTTTCTCTTCTATTCCACACTTTTTGACAAATTGGGCAATAAGATCCGCGCTAAACTTGCCAGCTGCCCATGCAGTCAGGACTGAAAGGCCCTCTGTATCCTTTATAAGCAGCCACGAAGGCACCTTAGAGCCTTCGATTTCCCCTGAAACAATAAAGTAGGTCAGCGAGAAGTTACAGGTAATCAGTACAGGAGAATTTTCATCAGGTCCGTTGATTGGATATATGTCTTCCTGGACGACCATGGGCCTCTGGGGATCGGTAAAGATGTTGAGACGTTCAAGCAAAAGTGGGAAAAGAACGTCACCCTGGATATCCGAAAGGACACAGATTCCTGCATACTTGGCAATGAGCACCGAGGTAATCATTGCCTCGGTGAGGCTGTCATCGGTCATCTCGCAGGGAAAGGTAATGGTTGGAAAACCAAGGGGCTTATACTTGTGCTTAACGGCAGCCCTTCTGCACACCACCTGATCCTCAAAGACTGCCTTAACAGTTCTTGCACCTGTATCTAGAACCAGGTCCTTGAGCCCCTCTCCTTGAATCTTTTCAGAAAGTTCTGCCGTCTCGCCAATGGTTCCACCCTTCACCGCAAGAGGACACTCTACCTGCTTGGCCAGGCTCACCATGTCGTCAACGTTGTCAGGTGTTGCAGCATAAAGAAGGGGTTTGTGTTCGCCACAGGCCTCTGCGCCTGCCTTAAGGACACCAGCATTATCACTAATAAGGATAATGGCCGCATCTGGACAGTCTTGACGAACCTTTTCCACCAAGGACCTGAATGCCCCTTCGTCTCCCGATTCATCCTTAACTGCCACAAGATCGGCCTTTAACTCAACACCCACCCTGTCGTATCTAAGGCCGTTAAAACGGGCAAGACGGTCAGAAACTTCGCTGTCATCCATTCCGGTGGTTATCAGGAAGGCCAGGCCGGTAGGATGTTCAAACCTCTTCTCGTGTCTGTAGAGGCAGGTTTCGCCTCCAACTTGAAACTTGTTGTCCCCGCTTCCCAGCACAATGGTTCGGATAGGAGGAGCACTGGCCTCTCCAACCTTTTCCTTCACCTCGTCGGAAACATAGGGACATGCCCCTATATCCTCCTGACCCGCTGCCACCTTCATGGCAAAGGCCAGGCAAGTAGGCACACCACATTCCCCGCAATTCTTTTTGGGGAGCATCTTCAGGATTTCAATTCCTGTCAGACCCATGATTTTATCTCCTCGTTAAACAACGCTGTCCATGGAAAGTGCTGGATGACCCTTTTCCTGCAAGAACTTCAGAACCTCATCCTCAGAAATCCCGACCTCTTCATCTGCAATCAGATCAAGGAGGTTGGGAACCCCTATTTCTTCAGCCCTTTCCTGGAGTCGTTCCTTAAGCTCTTCCTTGAGCATCTTTGGCATCCAGACCACCCTTTTCAGCCCGCCTTCTGCCTTCATGAATTTTCTTGAACAGATAAAGTGCTTGGAAACGCCAAGAAAACCTGGGGTAACCTGACCGCCACCTACCATTCCTGCCAAGGTGGTAAACTTCATTCCACTTGGAGTCATGCCCATATAGTCGCGGTTAACGATCATTATCCCGTTACACATGGGCAACATGGTGGCAATACACTCAAAACACCCGCAGGCTGTCATTGGGTCTACCATGAGTGAGTAGGCGCTTACCCTTTCCACCTTGCCACGGGAGGCCTGTTTTACAAACTCGTTGATTCCCTCCCACTGGCCAAGATTCTCATCAATGCATTTGCCCTTTTCGATAGGTTGATTTGGGCCTGTGGGATTTATCTCATAGGATGCCTTGCCATCCAGCCAGTTGTATGCGCCACACATGCCCACACGCTCCGGCGTGATAACACAGACATGGCTTGGCGCAAAAGACTGGCAAAGGGTGCAGGAGTAAAAGACCTCCTCGCTCTCATCAGTCATGGAACCAAGACGCTCATCCCTTGCAGCATAAACCTTTTTGGCAAGCTCAAGGACCTCCTTGACCTTTTCCTCTTCCGTATAGATCTTTACCTGCACCTTGTCCACAATTGCACCAAAGTCCTGGTGAAGCTTTCCATGAAGTATCTTTCCTATGTGCTTGAACTTGAAACCTTTTTCTATGGCGCTCTTGCTGACCCTAAGCCACATGATGTTTCTCTGGCCAATGTGCATTATCCCCTGGGCATAGTTGATAAGATGATGAAACTGGCGCTCGAGAATCGGCTCAAAGTCCGGCTGCATCTGACGCCCTGCAACCTCCACAAGTATGGCAAGTGGAAGTTTTGCTCCCTCTTCAACCTCGTCCATCTCAGGGCCTTCCACAATTATCTTGCCATCCTCGACCTCATCCATCTCCTTGGAAATAAGGACCTCAACGCCTAGGGTGCGTCCACCACCGCACTCCAGATAGAGATCGTCTTTTCTGACACGTTCACCTTCAAAGGCAGGGCCGTAGGAAACAGGGATGTCTATCTTTGAAACGGTAACCTTTAGCCCCCTGACCTCTATGGCCTTCTGCACTATCTCGTCATGGGGAACCCTGCTGACAACATGTTCGTAAGTACATATACCACTTGGAAGCACCTCTGGAATATCCCAGTCAGATATGGTTGGGAACCCCCAGTTTATGGCACCTGCGGCGTTGGCATACCATTCATCAGAAACCGGTCCAAAGGCAATGACAAAGGCAAATGTACGATCCTTGTTATAGAGAAGGTTGGCCTTGTAGTCTCCGGGCTGGATTCCGCCAAAGGCCAAGGCAACGCGACAGGCAAAACCGATTGCAAAAACGGCTGATGTGTAGGTGGGGCCAAAGGGAACCAGTCTGGTTGACCAGCCAATTTGTATGTTTCTCTTTAAAAGCTGGTCTGGAAAATAGATCCCGTCTGTCTGATCATGGAAAAAGACATAAAGATTCTTTTCCTGCAGCTCAGTGGCAATCTTTTCAGCCTCTTGCGCATCAGCTGGAGAACCAAGAATGGCTGCAAAACCAGGGGCGGTCCCATCAACAAACTCAACGCCCCTTTTTCTGAATATAATGTCGTCAGCAGCTCCAAGCCAGTAATTACCACTGGCAGGTGGATCCTCTGTCTTGGTATAAAACTGGGGATCGTCAACATATCTTATGGCCTCGAACATTTCCTCAGCAAAAAAGGTCGCCATGCCAGCATCCAGGGCCGGAGCCAGGTAGGGCAACCATACATGATCACTGACTGGAGGAGGCAAAAGCTTTCTGCACTCTTGAAAGATATCCTTCATATCCCCAAGCTGTTTAATAGGTGCACCAAGCATGCTGTATATGATGGGCAGGTAATATGCCGTATTTGGAAAGGCCACCTCTTGCTCAGGCCCATATTTTTTGAGGGCCTCCTCATACTTTTCTTCGGCCATATCCACAATCTTGTGGGCACCTCTGATTGCTGCTGAACAGATAATTTTGGACATGTTTTTCCCTCTCTACGTTATATGACAAAATTTTCTATCTTTTCTTTTGGCAAACCCTTAAAGCATCCCATCAATCAACACCTTTGTTAGATTGATTGCCTTTGGATGTCTCATTATGGCTAGCTCTCCACCGGCAAGAAGCAGGGTAGAGGCTGTTATGGCCTCCATTAGCACACCCCTTCTTTCCTGATCACCTAACTCTGCATCTGTAGGAAGCCTTGTCTCCTTGGCCTTCCATACCTCACGGCCAAGATTACAAACTATCGGCGGAGAAAGTTTCTCATCCTGCTGGGTCAGGGCTGCCAGCCTTATTCGTTCCATGACTGAATACGTATATTCCAAACCGTAACCGACAGCTCCAATAGAAGGATCCATAAGGATGTGGTCCAGATGCACCCCAAGATTCTCAAGCAAGATGTTGAGCTGCTTGGCAAGATTTACATCAATGGGAGTGGATGCCACTACAGGATACTGGAAGGCCATTGCTGTTGCCCCAAGGGTGCGATAGTTGGCATCTGTAAGAGGGCCTATACATACGTTCCTATTCTCAATAAGACTTGTGATCTCGCGCAGGGTCTCTGTGTCTTTCTCTGCGTTTCCACATCCCCAAAGGATTATTGGCACATCCACCGCCTCAATAACCTTCTTGGCAATCTGGGCAGCATCTGCTGATGAGACGTTTGGTCCGTTTGGATCGGTGGAATCAAGAGACAGACATATTGCCTCGGCACCAAACTCGCTGACACACTTCTTCGCCCATGCTGCAGAATCGTTTATAACATCGGAATAGTATCTCACTAGGCACTCTGGCCACTCTTCAGGCGGAGCATCTAGCACCTCATAGGCAGTTCTTGGCATGTTAGGAATGTCACCCTCAAATGTATGAAAGGGTAAGGCTGTCTCACCACCAACCGTAATTGCCTTGTCGCCATCCCCAATGCTGACACTTTGGATTACACCTGTACACGGTTCCTTGTAAACATCTTCTGGTATGCCCTTGGCCCTTTCTTCAAGGGGAGGCTCGTCCTTGGCCAAGGACGCCACGGACAGGTCTTTTACACCCTCTCCCGCTGGTGCACTGATCTCAACCTTTGGCTTGGGTTGTGGAGCAGCTGGCTTTTCTGCAACTTCCTCCTTTTCTTCCTCGGCTGGTACTGCCTCTTCCTCGGGCGGTGTCTCTTCTTCCGGTTTAACTTCGGCTGCAGGTTCCGGCTTTTGAGACTCTGGAGCCTTTTCTGCCTTGGGTGCAGCAACCGCCTCTTGGCCTAGTTCCACGTCAGGTACGAAAATATCCTCCTGGTTCTCAGCCCGCCTAAGTCCATCCTTGGCCTTTTCATAGTCAGGATCAAGCTCTAGAGCCTTTTGAAATTCCCTTTTTGCTGCCTCATAATCACCCTTCATAAGGGCCACGTTGCCCCTTGCAGTAAAACGTACAATCCACTTCTGTTTCCACTCTTCAGGATCAAGCTCTTCGGGACAGGGTGGCAACCCCTCCACTTCCTTTACCTTTACTGCCTTGTCTGCTGCCTCTTTCTCTTTGGCAAGGGCCTCCCTGGCCTGTTCCAGGCCTTCTTTTGCCTTTTCGTCATCAGAGGCTATCTCCAAGGCCTTTTTAAAGGCCTCTACAGCCTTTGGATAATCCTTGTTGTGCAAGGCAACATTGCCCTTTGCAACCAGATTTACCACTTCCTTTGGACGTTCTGTCCTTTTGTCTTCAGAAACTTCCATGGCAGGCTCAACAGTGGGTGTTTCCACCACAGGCCTGGACACTTCAGACTCTGCCTTTGCTGTCTCCAAAGGCCCTGCCTGGACTACTGCGGTACCAAGCTGAAGCATGAACTCAGCCTCAAGAAAACGCCTCATTGCCTCAAACTGAGCATCGTCAAGCCCTAGTACCTCTTTTAAGGCAGCCAAACCCTTATTTAGAGAATTAAGGACCTGTTGTTCTCTGGCACTTAGTAAAGGAGAAACACCAACCGCTGCCTCCTTGGCCTGGACTGTAGGCTTCACCGCCTGCGATTCATCCATGGACTCTTTGGCCTTTTTTAGCTCCTCGGTAAGTTTGCGGATTTCAGCCTCCTTGCGGCTCACCATATTCTTTGCCTCCTCTATTTGCTTCTTGAGACCTGATATCTCAGAGGCAACCTTTTCTTTTTCCTTTGCCAGCAGATCTCTAGTGGCCTGAGCCTCTGCCTTGGCCTTTTTAAGCTGACCTTCAAGCTCGATTTTGGCCTCTTGGCGGGCCTTGTCAACAGCTTCCTCAATAGCACCAGTGGAGGTAAGCACAGGCTCTATGCCTGTTGGCTCGGGCCTGTCAGAAAGACCGGCACGTTTCACTATCTCCGGCACGGCCTCTTCCCACTCGATAGCCATTACATGCACACCTGATACCCCAGGGATTTCACGAACCTGATTTATTATATCAACACAGATATCAATCCCTTCCTCTTTCTGGTCCTTAGCATCAGACAGACGCTGGATAACTTCATCTGTCACATCAAGGCCAGGCACGAATTTTTTCATGTATCTAGCCATGCCAAGGGACTTTGGTGGCGTAACACCTGCCAGTATAAAACATCTTTCATGAAGCCCCAGATCCCTAACTATCTCCATGAACTTCCTGAACTTTTCAATATTGTAGATAATTTGGGTCTGAACAAAATCGGCCCCTGCCTCCACCTTTTTGGCCAAGCGCACCGGACGAAACTCAAAAGGATCTGCAAAGGGGTTTGCAGCACAACCAAGAAACAGTCTTGGCTCTGCCTTTTTTATATCTTCTCCACACTGGAACTTTTTGTCATCCCTCATCCCCTTGACCATCTGAAGGAGCTGAATGGAATCCATATCAAAGACACCCTTTGACTGGGGATGGTTGCCAAACTTCTGGTGATCACCAGTCAGACAAAGAAGATTCTTGATTCCAAGGGCAGAGGCACCAAGAATGTCTGCCTGCATGCCTATCCGGTTACGGTCACGACAGGTCATCTGCATAACCGGTTCCACACCTTCAGACAGGGCTATAAGTCCGGCAGTAAGGCTTGACATCCTGACAATCGCCGTCTGGCAATCTGTAATATTTACTGCATCTACATGACCCTTAAGAATGCGTGCCTTTTTGCGAACCACTTCCATATCACCACTTTTAGGCGGCCCCAACTCGCCTGTGACTGCAAAGGTCCCAGAACGAAGTACATTTTCAAGATTGCTTCCTGCCATCACGGTAGCAAGTCCTCCCTTATTCTCCGGCGTGGTCCCCCATGCCCTGCTGTAGTCCAGTCGCGAATGGGCATGATCTGTCTCAATTCTTCCTTCCTGTTCAGACTGGACAACTTGTCATAGATCTGCTGCCAAATGCAGTCCACATCCGGATTGATCTCACACCTGCCCCCCTGTGACCCCCCACAAGGTCCGTTGGAAAGGCTTTTAGCACACCTGGCCACTGGACACAGGCCTCCGGTCAGATGAAGCACGCATGCACCACAGCCCGCGCACATCTCCTTCCACTCTCCACTCGACAGATTTGCACCATAAAAGGTGGTATTGAGGGCTGGCATAACGTTTACATCAGGACAACGATCAGCTATAAAGTTAACCCCTACCCCACAGGCCATAGACAATACGGCATCATAATCAGATGCCCTATCGTTAAGAGGATCTATGTACTCTGGATCGCACTGGCGAACCAGGGTATCCTCATCTATTTCAATCTGCTTGCCAGCCTTTTTCATCCCTAGCCTTAGCGCGGCTGCCAGAATGCTAACCTCCTTGTCACCCCCTGCAGAGCAGACCGCCACACAACCCCGGCAGCCTACAATCAGAAGCCTCTTGACATCAGAGACCATCTCCAGCAGCTCTTTCATTGGTTTTCTTTCTGCTATAATCATCTGATTTTACTCCAAAAACCTGTGCTTGTTTTGCAAGACCTGTTCAGCCCTTTGACCTTGAGGCCATTATCCTTGCTGCTTCAACAACTGGCTCGGTCTCTCCCCTGCCAGCAAAAAACATCTCTACCCTATCAGGATCGATATCCAATTCCTCAAGGATCCTTTTGGCATACTTGACCCTTTTTGAGGCCCTGTAGCTTCCTGACAGATTATGACATTTATCCAGTTGGCACCCAACAACAAAAACCGCCTCGGCACCGTCAGAAAACGCATCAAGCAACTGGGGCACCTCAAGCCTGCCAGTACACGGGAGTCTTTCTATTTCTAGATCTTCAGGAACCAGCCCTTCCTTTATAAGGGCCTCTATGTCAACGCTTAAAGTATAGTTACAACAAAACCCCTTAATCTTGCTCATTGTTGTGCCCCCCTCGCCTCAAGAGATGGCGCCAGTTCTATGGCCTGTGCCGGACAATCCAGCACACAAATACCACAGGCATGGCACAGCTCCGGTTTTATAACTGCATACCCCTCTTCAGTTATTGATGGGGCACCAAAAGGACAAAGCCTCACACAGGTAAGACAGGCAACACACTTACCAGCATCCACTACTGCAAAAAGGCCAAGATCTTTAAGACGTTGCTGATCCACCATCTTGCGCTTCAGTGCCTCGTCCCTAAGAGCCTTAATTATATCAGCACACCTAACATTCTGCGGACAAACAGGAATGCAGCTTTGACACTGAGAGCAGGCCCAAATGATGTCACTGGTCATAAGGGCATCTTCCATTCCCAGCCCAACCATGTGAACAATCTTCCTTGGGTCAAAATCATCAACGACCTTTTCTACCGGGCAGACCCCACTGCACGATCCGCATGCATAACACATGGATGCAGTCTCGCAGCCCTGGTAGGAAACAATATCTTTTATAAAGTCACTATTTAGCTTTGCGGCTTGAACAGTCATATCTTTTTCCTGTTAACCAAAATCTTATCACTTGTCGGCAAGTGAATATTTGCCGTCCTTTTCCTCAATCACACCCTTTTTAACCAACTGAGAAAGGGGCTTTTCAATCTCTCCCTCATCTGCCCAAAGGGCCTTTGAAAGCTCCTTCATATCCATGGGACCTTGGGCAAGAAGCATAAGGAGTTCCTCCTTTATCCTTTCTGCCCTCAGGGCCGGAAGGATCTTTGAAGAAACACCTTTTTCTATTGCCTCTTTTGAAAAGTCACCCTCTTTGTGAAGCCTCTTGGCCAGATTCCCAAGGGCGATGCGAGGCTTGCGGGCCTCAGCGGCCTTGACTGCTGCAGCAAGTCTTCTCTTGATTGTCTCACTGTCAGCCTCGCCCTCAGCGCTTCCTATCTCCCCCTTTTCCTTTATGCTGTTTACGTAGCCGGTGATCAACTCCACAAAACGTGGAGCCTCAGCGGCAGAGGCCCATTCAAGGGCTAGACGCTCTGGATTAATGCCGCAGTCGGCCAGAAACTGCCGGCAGGTCTCAGCCACTATCATTGCCTCGTAATTACCAGACTGGTAATGACATTCGCCCAGATGTCAGCCACCTGTAAAGACCCCATCTGCGCCACATCTGAAGGCCTCAAGGATGAATCGGGCATCTATTCTGCCAGTGCACATGACCCTTATCACCCGCACATTAGGGGGGTACTGATATCTTGAAACACCTGCCGAATCTGCTGCTGCATAACAACACCAGTGACAGAAAAATCCCAGTATTCTTGGCTCAAAACCCTCCTGGGCCATTTCACTCTCCTTTTTCACTACGTTTTGCTGTGCCATGCCCTAGGCCTCCTCACATCCTTCAGGAGAAAAGGCGTGTATCTGGGCCATTATTGCCTCATCTGTAAAACCACCCATAGATATGGCAATTGTTGGACAATGAGAGGCACAGACACCGCAACCCTTGCATGAAGCGGTAATGGTCTTGGCCTTTTTCCTCTTGCCAACCTTTTCAAGGACAATTGCGTTAAAGGGACAAAGACTTTCGCAGATTCCACAACCAATACACTTATCTTGATCCACCTTCGAGACTATGGGTGCCACCGCTACCTTGCCCTTTGCCAGGGGAATAGTGGCCTTGGCGGCAGCTGCCTTGGCCTGAGCAACAGACTCTTCGAGGCTCTTTGGCCCGTGGGCAAGACCACAAAGATATACACCATCAACAGCAACCTCTACAGGCCTTAGCTTGGCATGGGCCTCTAGGAAAAATCCCTCAGAGGTAAGCGGGGCCTTGATTATCTTTGAAAGTTCCTCGTTCTCCCCTGGGGCTATGCCTGCAGACAGCACCACCAGGCTTGCAGGAATCTCTAAATCTTCACCTATCAATTCATCAAAGGCCCTGACCTTGATACCTCGAGACTGCTTTATGACCTCTGGCTTCCGGTCCAGGGTGTACCGTATGAATTTGACCCCCTGTTTTCTGGCCTCCCTGTAAAGATCCTCATAGAAGCCGTATGTACGCATATCCCTGTAAAATATGTATATGTTAAGCTCTGGCTTTAGCTCTTTGAGTTTAAGTGCATTTTTAACAGCCTGTATGCAGCATAACCTGCTACAGTGCTGCATGTCATCACCCCTTGAACCAACGCACTGGATCATCACGACATTTCTGGCATTCCTTAAAAAGCCGCGCCCTCTTGCAAGTTTCTCTTCAAGCTCAAGCTGAGTAACAATCCTTGTACTGTCGCCGTAGGCATAACCCTTTGGCTTGTATTCCCGCCCGCCAGTGGCAAGGACGATGACACCGTGATTTATCATCTCCGTCTTGCCTTGGCGGCTTAAAGCACTGGTAAAGTTACCAACATAGCCGGACACAGACTCCACCTGTGAACCGGTAAAAACCTGGATATTCTTGTGGGCCTTCACCTTCTTTATCATATCCTTAAGGACCTTTGATGCATCCTGACCATCCAAGGTCCATTTCAGCCTCTTAAGATTTCCTCCAAGCTCTTTGCTTCTCTCAACCAGGACCACCTTATAACCCTGATCCGCAATGGAAAGGGCAGCAGACATGCCTGCGGCACCGCCACCTATTACCAAGGCAGAGGGGGTTACATCAACAGTAGGCTGGTCCAAAGGGGTCAGAAGCCGCGCCTTTGCCACAGCCATACGCACAAGATCCTTTGCCTTTTCCGTGGCCTTGTCTGGCTCTTGGGCATGGACCCATGCGCATTGATCCCTGATGTTGGCCATTTCCACCAAGGCAGGATTCAAACCGATGGAACGAAGAGTTTCCTGAAAAAGAGGCTCATGGGTTCTTGGAGAACATGCAGATATGACAACCCTGTTAAGGCGGTTTTCTTTGATCTTTTCTGCAATGGATTTCAAGGCGTCCTGGGAACAGGAGTAGAGGGTGTCTTCATATAGCACAACTCCAGGCAGTGTTCCTGCATAGTCGCGAACCGCCTTCACATCTACAACACCTGCAATGTTAACCCCGCAATGACATACAAACACACCAATGCGTGGCTCCTCCTCTTCCAGTGCCTTGTCTTCATCTGGATAGGTAACAGTTACGGTCTGGCTGTTTCTTGCATCTGCCAGAAGCTCTGAGGCTATGGCAGCAGCACCTGAGGCCTGGGTAACAGACTCTGGGATATCCTTTGGCCCCTGAAAGGCACCTGCCACCAGCACACCGCCCCTTGATGAAAGAAGAGGGGAGTCAACACTTGTGCGGCAGAAGTTGTAATGATTTAGCTCTATATCTGTTACTCTTGCAATGGTTTCAGCGTCTTCAGGAGACTCAAGCCCCACTGACAAGACCACCATATCAAACAGGTCAGAGTGATGCTCACCATCTCCAGTGGTCCAGGTTAACGCGAGCTTTCCATCCACCTGATCCACCCTTGGCACCCTTGCCCTGATGACATTTATTCCATATTTTTCCTGCGCGCGCTTTCTGGCCTCATCAAAGCCCTTGCCCATTGTCCTTACATCCATAAAGAAAATGGATATGTCAAGATCGGGTTCGTGTTCCTTTGCAACAGAGGCCTCCTTCACTGCATACATACAGCAGACAGAAGAGCAGTAACCGTTACCGCAGGTCTCGTCCCTTGAGCCTATGCACTGGAGAAATGCTATCTTTTTGGGAACCTGGTTATCCGATGGCCTTACAATATGTCCTTCTGTAGGGCCTGATGCACAGGTAAGACGTTCAAACTCAAAGGCAGTCAAAACATCTGGAAAACGACCGTAACCAAACCTTTCAAGCACCTCGTCATCCACACGGCCAAAGCCAGGCGTCAGCACCACCGCCCCGACCTTTAGTTCCAATTCCTTGGGCTGCTGGCTGAAATCAATGGCCCCAGCGGTGCAGGTCTGGGCACACAGGTTACACGTCTCGTAGTTGACCCTCAGACATGCCTTTGCGTCGATGTAGTAACTGGAAGGTATTGCCTGGGCATAATCTATGTGAGGGGCCCTGGTTATATCCAGCCTTTCGTTATAGGTATCTACAACAGGCCTAGGACAGTACATGGTGCACATACCGCAGGCTGTACACAGATCTTCATTTATGTATCTTGGTTCCTGATAGACCTTTGCAGTGAATTGGCCAGGCTTACCCTCAAGGGCCTCAAGTTTTGCATTTGTGAGGATTTCAATGTTTGGAGACCGACCGGCCTCAACAAGCTTGGGGGCAAGAATTCACAACGAACAGTCGTTGGTGGGAAAGGTCTTGTCCAACTGGGCCATAACCCCACCAATGGACGCCTTTTTTTCCACCAGATATACATAGTAGCCAAGCTCGGAAAGGTCTAACGCAGTCTGAACCCCTGCGACTCCCCCTCCAAGGACCATAATTGCACCACTTTTTGCCATTATCTCAACTCCAAGTCCTTCAAAAGTTTGTAATCACTGGTAGCCGTCAGCCAATATGGACTGTCAGCACCGAGTTTCTGATTAGCTATGGCCTCCAGGGGAACACCCCATACCAGGTATGCCAGAACCAAGCTCGCGTCTCATGGCCATGTCAAAGAGTACGCGCTCCTTTTTCTTGTCAAGGCCAAGTGCCTTTCTTCTCTGGTCAATTTTATCAATCATCTTGTTTGCGAACTCGTTGGCACCTTCTGCAACGTCCCAACAGCCACCGTATACTTCGTTCATCTGCTTAAAGCAGAAGTCTGTAACCACCTGAGAACCAGTGGTGGGAAAATTAGGACCAAACACAACGTAAGCTCCGCTAGAGACAAAGTATTGACCAATAGAGACCGCCTTTTCACTCATCCACTGAGGAGCACAACCTACCACTGGCAAGTCGCTGATATCCGTACCAAGTCCGCCAGTATGAACCATCTCGGTACATGCAACAAGCAAACGGCTGTTATCAACACACGAACCCATATGAAGCACCGGAGGACAACCGACGGCCTCAAGCACTTCCTTCAGGCCATCTCCTGCCATCTCCATGGCCTCTGGAGACAAAAGCCCTGCTCGACCAACACCTGTTGCAGCACAGCCAGTAACAAGAACGAGCACATTGTTGGCAATCAGCTCTTTGGCCAGCTCTACATGCACCTCATCCATTACACGGTAGTTATCACAGCCAACTATTGCGGCAACACCCCTTATCCTGCCGTTAACGATGTTGTCATTTAAGGGCTTGTAGGAAGCACGGAACCTGCCGCCAAGAATGTAGTTGATGGTCTCATGGCTAAAACCTGCCACCACATCCATCTCATGCTTTGGGATGCAGTACTTACCCCTTTCAGGAAACTTGGCAATGGCCATCTTAACGATTTCCTTGGCCACATCCAGGGCCTTGTCCTCGTGGAACTGGACGTGTTTGGCGCCTGTAATCTTGGCCTTTTCAGAGGTTGTAATAAGTTGGGTGTGATAGTTCTTTGAAACAGGAGAGACGCCCTGCATTATACACTGAACATCAACAACCATTGCCTCTACCGCACCTGTGGCAAGAACCACTTCCTGCTGCACAAAACTTCCTGCAATGGGCAAACCCCTTCTCATGAGAATCTCGTTTCCGGTACAGCATACACCCGCAAGGTTCACCCCCTTGGCACCAACCTTCTTGCATTCAGCAATGATCTCTGGATCGTTTGCCACCATTGCAAGGGCCTCTGCCAACACAGGTTCATGGCCGTGTACCGTAACGTTTACCTCATCCTTTTTCAGGACACCAACATTTACCTTTGTCCTAATGGGCACAGGAGTCCCAAACATGATATCAGACAGCTCCGTGGCTATCATGGAAGCGCCCCAACCGTCTGCCAAGGCACATCTGGCTGCCTGAAACAAGATGCTCTCGTAGTTCTGATCCACTCCCATGTGGGTCCTGTGCATCATTTCCACAACCTCACGGTCAACTCCCCGGGGAGTCACACCAAGGTTATCCCACAGTTCCTGCCTGGGCTGGGGCGCTCTTCTGATAAAGGAAATAACACCTTCCTGCTGTCCGAACTCGCCAACCAGCTTTTCACCTACCTCTATGGCAAGGTCTGTCTTTGACTTTTCGCCTGGATCTATGCCAAGCCTTAAGGCCGTTTCTCTGAGTTTGGCACCGTCCTTTATCTCATAAGGTGTTTCGCCTTTGGCTGTTGCAAGAAAGGCCAAGGCAACGCCCCTTCCATGATCCATATGGGCGGCCGCACCACCTGCCACAATTCTGGCAAAGTTTCTTGCCACCACCGTTGGTGCATCAGCTCCACATATACCCACCATGGAATCCACGCCTTCGATTATCTGACAAGGCCCCATGTTACAGTTTCTACAGCAGGTTCCACCCTTGCCAAAAAGACACGGCTCAACACTTCTGTTTTGCACCCTGTGGGCCGCTGTGATAACTCCTGATGCACACTCGTTGCACAGGACCTCACGGTTCGCCTCGCACTGGATACTGGGACATCCACCGTTCCCCTTTTTAAATCTTCTGCTGGTATCCATAAAAATTTTCTCCTTAATGATTTAGGCCAAAAATTAGGCAAGGCCTGCAAACTGCTTGGCAGCCTGGACCGTATTCTTCATAAGCATGGTGATGGTCATAGGACCAACCCCTCCAGGCACAGGGGTAATGGCTGCCGCCTTTTCTTTAATCGCCTCAAAATCCACGTCTCCGCACAGGATGGCCTTACCCTCTGGAGTCTTTCCAATACGATTGACTCCAACGTCTATGACAACAACCCCTTCTTTTACCATGTCTGCTGTGATTACCTTTGGCCTGCCGGCTGCCACGATGAGTATGTCTGCCCTCTTGGTATGAAAGGTCATATCTTTGGTCCTAGTGTGGCATATAGTTACAGTTGCATTTCCACCAGGACGCTTCTGAAGCATAAGGTTGGCAATGGGTTTCCCCACAATGTTGCTGCGCCCTACCACAACTACCTCTGCGCCACTTGTCTCAACATCGGAACGAATCAACATCTCCAGGATCCCATGGGGAGTACACGGCAGAAAACACGGCTCTCCAATAACCATCTTTCCTACATTTACTGGATGAAAACCATCCACATCCTTATCAGGGGAAATGGCATAGAGCACCTTTGACTCGTCTACATGCTTCGGAAGGGGAAGCTGAACGAGTATCCCGTGTATGTCTTTGTCGTTGTTATACTTTTCTATAAGCTTGAGCAGGTCATCTTCTGATATATCCTCGGGCTGATTATCTTGGATAGAGTGGAAACCAAGCTCATGGGCGGTACGCTGTTTGGCAGTCACGTAAGAAACGGATGCGGGGTTTTCACCAACCAGAATGGTGACAAGCCCAGGAATTACACCATGCTTCTCCTTGAGCTCTGCAACTTCCTTCTTGAGCTCCTGCCTAATCTGTTTTGCTATCTCGACTCCACTAATAATTCTTGCTGACATATCTCCTCCCTGCTCTTTCATGAAACAAGATTGTGAACTTCATTACCTAAAGCAAAGTTTAGACCATCTCAACATGTTTAGTCAAACCCGTAACAGCCATATGAAACTTACTGAAATTTATACATATTTCAAGGCAAAGTCGTGTTACTCTATCCCAAAACGTAACAAGATAGACATGATGGGGTATTTTGCCCCATGCCTGAGACCTTTCCTCCCGCCATAAAAAAAGGCCGCCAGAAGGCGGCCTTTGACTTTATGAAGATAGATCAGATTTAAAACAGGCCCTTGACCTTCCCTGTTTCAACATCCACATCAATACGCCTGTAAGCAGGATCGGAACCAGTACCAGGCATAAGGCTGATGGTTCCGGCAACGGGCACAACAAAACCTGCACCCTTGTAAGTGAGGATGTCACGTACAAACAACCTCCATCCCTTTGGTACGCCCTTGAGATTTGGGTTGTCAGAAAGGCTAAGATGGGTCTT
>JAMOVK010000065.1 GCA_027067775.1 Deltaproteobacteria bacterium | reverse complement strand
CCAATCTACTCCGGCCCAGGGCAATTGTCCAGCCCCTGCAAATGCCCGCCTCCGCCTCTATCGTGTGTTGTCGTTGTGCTTGAGCCTGTAGATATGCCGGCTGGCCCTGCACTGCATCATCTCCAGGCGAACCCTCTCCCTCCTGGTAAGCCTGCCGTCGGACCAGGCCCTGGCCTTGGTCCTCTGTATTCTGCGCTGCTCGCAGGCCAGCGCCCTGGTTTCACCGCGGGTCAGCTGCCCGCTTTTGACTCCCCGGGCAATCCGGCTGCTTTGCCGGCACTGGCGCTTTCCAACCCGCCCGGCCCGGGCCTCCTGTCCCATCAAGGCCATGGTAAAGACGAAGGCCAAACCCAAGATAACGATCTTTTTCATTTTCAGCTCTCCTTTCTTTTTCAACGGTCACAGACAATCATCTTCTGTCTGCATCTGTCATCGATGACGACTTTCTATCCCCCATGACGACCTGCCGCAGAAAAAAGTTTACCCCGGCCTTGATTTTTTCACCTTGCCCCGGCCATGTCCCCGCCTTCATCCGAAACCGCAACCTCCCCAACCCCCTGAAAACAAGTCTCAATACCGTTGCAATCCTGCCAAAGCGATGCTAAAGGTCAATTATATCAGTTCCACATTTGCAAAATTCTGATCTGTACCGTTGTAAAGAGATGGGCCGCAAGCCAGGACGGCAGCTTCCACCCGTATGCAGATGTTCAGATGATATTGCGTAAAATGAAATATCGTTACATAATATCGTTTTGTGTGGATTTGATCCTTCTATAATCAAATCTACACAAAACGTCGAGGTGCCCCTTTTTTACTACCCTAACCGGACACTACTGATTTTACTTAAATCCACATGAAACGTCGAAGAACCTAAATGAAGAATATGATGAGTTCTAATGAATATCAATGGTGCTCATGGTGCCATAAAAAAACAACACACATATTGGTTAAAAAAAACTATTTATCACGAAATGAATATCAATGTTCTTCTTGTGGCAACTATACGGTGCAGTGCAGATATTGTCAAAATATGGCAACCTATAAGCCTGCCGAATCAGAAAATAATGGTTTTTTCAGTTCAATAAAAGAAAACTGGGCAAGTGAATTATGTGCTGAACATGACGGAACAATAGCAAATTTTGAAAAACTTAACGTAAAATTAAGCGACTTAAGCGAATTCGAGGTCCTATTTGAAAGAGCAAAATGGAATTTAGTGAAAACTGGCAAAATTGCTGGTTGTATGATTGCCGGTGCTGCTGTTTTTTGTCCCTTAACATACTTAGCTCCCGGTATCGCATCAGCATTAGGCACAGTTATAAGAAATACTGCGATCAACGCATCGTTAGCCGTTTTGGGCCCTGGAGGAATGGATGGCGGAATTGTTTTTATATCTGCTATTGGTAAAGCACTAGGAGGCACACAAGGAGCCGTAATTAGTAATAATTATTTCGGCGCTATTAAAGATTTTAAAATTACAAAAGTTAAACAAGGCTCAGGACCGGCACTAATTTTTATCAATGGCTTTTTATCTCAGAAAAATCAAGATCCCACTGACTGGATAAATGCCGTTTCAGATAAATATCCATCCAATCCTTACTATTATGTTAATTGGGGGGCTAGCTCATTATACCAAGCAGGAAGCTTTATTGGGAAAAAAATTATCATTGAGCTTGTGAAGAGGGGTAGTATCTTATTCGCACAAAGACTAAACCCGTTGAATTGGGCTCAAACTGTTGCTACGTTGTTTGGGAATCCATGGCACGCATCAATGGTCAAAGCTTCAATGACAGGAATATTATTAGCAGACTTGATAGCAAGAACCAACAATCCTGATGGTTTCATTCTTATGGGACATTCTCTAGGTGCAAGAGTTATCTATTATTTGTTATGTGCATTGGCCACAAAAAATTCTTCACCAATACATGATGTCTTTTTATTAGGTGGGGCTGTTGACCGTAAAGATACAAAAGGATGGAAGGATGCGACTAGAGCTGTAAAAGGAAGGATAATTAATTGCTACTCTAACAATGATAGCACATTAAAATTTTTATACCAAGGAGCTAACGCTCTTTTGAGCTCACCAATCGGTCTGGGAGACATTGAAGTATCGCATGATAAAATTGTTAATAAAGATGTAACATCAATCATTGCTGGGCATATGCAATATAACGAAAATTTTGGCAAAATTCTTAAAAAAATCTAACCCCGGGTTCGACAGTCATAGGTTAACGAAAGTGGTTATTGATAATAATAACAGGATATAACGCGGACCGGCAAAAACCGCGTAGTGCCTACCCAAGTTTGACACCCAAATCCGGCGCGTTTTGGCGCATCCTATTGATATCATATGGTATTATCGAAGGAGTAAATTTTATTTTTTCCGGACTTCGACAGTGATAGGCACATTTTATCCATCCAGAGGCTCTAAGCTGTCGAAATCATTCATTGCAGCCTTGTCCAACGGTCAGAACACATAGGCACACGAATATTGAAAAGCTGCTTGACAG